>JAIEMG010000147.1 GCA_019752375.1 Gemmataceae bacterium
GGGGCGCGCATCCCCGGGGCCCCCCCCCCCCCGGGCGGCGGGCACCCCGACCCCACAGGAGGTCGCACAATGAGCGACGCGATTCGTCGGCGACGGCTACCACACTGGGAGGTTGCCGGCGCTCCCTATTTTCTGACCTCCTGCCTGCACGGCAGCATTCCCGCGCAAGGCCTGCTGGACATTGCCCGTTACCGAACCGATTTGGAAACGCGACCGCGTCCGCCAGGTAAGACCGAACAGGAATGGGCCGTGGAACGGTGGAAGCGTGCGTTTGCACGGACCGAGCATTGGTTAAACACGGAACCTGCGGTTCGTCATCTGGCCGAACCGGCGCTGGCGCAGTCTGTGGTGGACGGATTGTACTTTTTGCAGGCCAACGCTACGAGCTCCTCGCTTTCGTCGTCATGCCCAGTCACATTCATTGGGTGTTTTGGCCCCTTGACTCCTGGGTGCTCAGTCTTGGGCCAAGCGCCAAGACGCGAACACCGCGCGAACGCATTGTCCACAGTTTGAACAGCTTCACCTCTGGTATGTGCAACAGCTTGCTGGGGAAGACTGGCCCGTTCTGGCAGCACGAATCCTACGACCACTGGATACGCGACGCGGAGGAGTTGGAGCGGATCATTCGTTACATCGAAGGAAATCCGGTAAAAGCTGGGCTGGTGCACTCGCCGGCGGAGTGGCGCTACTCGTCGGCTCATCATCGAAGAGTGTTGGGCTTGGAGTTTGGGCAACCTCTGGTTCTTGTGGGGCCGGCTTCCAGCCGGCCAAAGGGATAAAGGCCGGCTGGAAGCCGGCCCCACAAGAATCCTGGCCGGCTGGAAGCCGGCCCCACAGGTCAGCCAATGAGCTTCTTCATCGTCTCCACATACCGTGGAATCGCCGTCTTCGGCTCCTCGGCGGCTTCGTATTCCAGCGCCACGTAGCCGCGATAATTCACGGCCTTCAGCATGTCGATTTTTCGCTTCAAATCGGCTTCTTCGGCCGGCTTGCCCTTGCGCTTGATCTCGGTCTTGATCTGTGCCGTCACGGCGTAGGGCGCGAGCTTGGCCAGGTCGGCGTAGGGATCATCGCTGTGGAAGTTGCCGCTGTCCCAGTTGACGCCGAACCAGTCGTGCTTGACGGCCTTGACCACCGCCAGCATCTGGTCGATGCCTTCGACGATGCCGCCGTGGTTCTCCAGCGCCAGGATGACGCCGAACTTCGCCGCGTGGTCGCAGCATTCCTGAATCGCCGCCACGCAGCGTTCGCGGGCCTTCTCCTCGCTGTCGTTCGCGTCCTTGTTGCCGGCAAAAATGCGCATCGTCTTGGCGCCGAGCAGCGAGGAGTGCTCCGTCCACTTCTTGACCGAGGCAATCTGGTCCTTGAGCTTCGCCGCATCCGGGCTCGTGAAGCTGTTGCCGACCGCGGTGCCGCTGATGTCGAGGCCCAGCCGGGTGCACTTGCCCTTGAGCCGGGACAGGTATTCCGGTGAAGTTTCGGGAAAGTAGTACGCGGTCAGTTCCACGGCGGGGAGGTCCATGCCCGCGGCCACGTCGATAAAGTCGTCCAGCGTCATGGGCGGCTTCGGCTTGATCTTGAGGTCGAGGTACTTGCGGTAGCTGTAGGCCGCAATGCTCAGGCGAACGTAGGTCTTGCCGTTGCGCTGAATCGGCTCGATCGCCGAACCAGGCGCTGCCAGGACGGCGCCGGCGCTGGCGGCCAGGGCGGTGTGCAGGAACTGACGGCGGGTGGTGCTCATGCGGAGGGCTCCAGGGGATACAGGGGATAGAGATCATTCCATCAGGTCGCCAAGTTCTTCACGCAGGCGGTGCAGGACGCGCGACTTGGCCACGCGAACGGCTCCGGAACTCATGCCCAGCTCGTCGCCGACGTCCTTGGGCGACCGGCCGTCGACGGCGGTCTTCCAGAACGCCTGCCAGGTGCGCGGCTCGAACTCGCCGCGAATGAAGTCCAGGCCGCGGTAGAACAGGCCGCGTTCGGCATGGTCGTCGGCGACGGCCTCGTCCGGGCGCGTCGCCGGGACAGGGGCCGGCAGGTCGGTGAGCCGTAACTGAGCTTCGGTGCCGCCGACGCCGCCGGGTTCGCGGCCCTGGCGGCGGAAATGGTCGAGCACCTTGTTGCGCGTGATCGTCCGCAGCCAGCCACGAAACGTGTCACTCTCGCGGTCCTTGCGAAAGCCGGCGATGTGCGTTGCCACGGACAGGAAAACTTCCTGAAACACGTCCGCCGTGTCCTGATCCTGCAAGTCCCAGCGCCGACACCAGTAGTAGACCAGGGGCGCATAGAGCGTCACCAGGCGGTCCCAGGCGCTGGTGTCGTCCGACTTGACGCGCTCCAGCAGGCTGCGCGACGTGGCCGTCGAGCGCTGCGAACCGCTGCCAGTGATGTCGGGAGATTCGTTCATGGCGCCCGCCCACGCGGAGTTCCGGTGCGTCCCTCATTCTAAGCGGAAGCGAGCGAAGAAACACGCACGCAAAACTGCGATCCGGCTTGAAGCGGCAGTTCGTAGGGTGCGTCAAGCGTACTCGCGCGGACGCACCAGCCCTTGCAAGGACGTGTTGATTCCGCGCGGGACCGGTGCGTCCGCGCGAGTACGCTTGACGCACCCTACGAACTACGAACTGCAGAAGGCGGCAGCGTGCGCGAAAGTCGGGTATCCTTGTAACATCTCCGCGTTCAGGAGAATGAACCGGCTGCCGGCTGCTCGAAGGAAGTGCGTCATGGACTCCACCCAGTGTCCGCCTGCCGTCGAATTGTCGCGGTTTGCTGTCGGCGATCTTTCCAAGCCGGCGTTCGCCCGTGTTGCGGCCCACGTACAGCAGTGTGCGGCATGCGAAGCGACGCTCCAGGCCCTCGATGACGAGGGTGATCCGCTCCTCTCCGGGCTGCGTGACGGCGCTTCCAAGGCGGAATCGACGGTTACGACGGTGCCGGCCAAGCTCCTGTCCATGGCCCGCTCAGCGCTGGCGGGGCAGACGGCGAACTGGTTGATCGGCGACGGACCGCGGCGCGTCGGCAAGTTCGAGCTGCGCGAGGAACTTGGCATCGGATCGTTCGGCCACGTCTTTCGCGCTCATGACACGGGACTGGATCGCACGGTCGCCATCAAGATCCTTCGCGCCGGCCGGCTGGCAAGCCGCGAAGAAGTCGATCGCTTCCTCCGCGAAGCCCGCAGTGCCGCCCAGCTCAAACATCCCGGCATCGTTGCCCTGTACGACACGGGCCTGACCGAGGACGGCACCTGTTACCTGGTCGAAGAATTCGTGCAGGGCGCCCCACTGTCGGTGCGGCTGAGCGACGGCCGATTCACCTTTCGTCAGGCCGCCGACCTGGTGGCCGAGGTGGCGGATGCCCTGGATTACGCCCACGAGCACGGCGTCATCCACCGCGACATCAAGCCGTCGAACATCATGATCGATCCCAACGGCCGGCCGCACCTGATGGACTTTGGCCTGGCCAAGCGCGAGGCGGATGAGGCGCCGATGACCCTCGACGGGCAGGTGCTCGGCACGCCCGCCTACATGTCGCCCGAGCAAGCGCGGGGCGATTCGCACCACGTCGATGCCCGCAGCGACATCTACAGCCTCGGCGTTGTCCTCTACGAAGCGCTGACGGGCGAACGCCCCTTCCGCGGCAACCGCCGCATGCTGATCCTCCAGGTGATCGAGGACGAGGCCAAGCCGCCGCGCTGGCTGAACGACAAGATCCCGCGCGATCTGGAGACGATCTGCCTCAAGGCGATGGCCAAGGCTCCCGCACGACGCTACAGCTCGTCCCGCGAGCTGGCCGGCGACCTGCGCCGCTTTCTGAATGGCGAGCCAATCGTCGCCCGACCCGTTGGCAAAGTGGAACGGCTCTGGCGCTGGTGCCGGCGCAACCCGATGGCGGCCGGCTTGGTCGCCGCAGTGTCGCTCGCGGCAGCCACGGCAGTCTGGCAGATGGGCACCCTGTCCCGGCAATTGGTTCGCGCCTCGGCCATCGAGAGCGCCCAGCAGCAGTCGGCCATGCTGGAGCAGGTCAACGACTTGTACAGCGCCCAGGTCGTCAATCGCGTCACCACCAACGGCGGCATCGCCAGCGATGACTACACGCACAAACCGGGCGCCATTCCACTGCCGGCGACGCTGACCATCGAACTGGGCAAGCTCATCAGCAAGGGCGATTCCGGCGTGCAGGTCCGGCTCTACAGCGACTATCCGTTCAAGCCGCGCCTGGTCAGCAATGAGGGCGGTCCCAAGGACAGGTTCGAGCGCGACGCCCTGCGCCAGCTGCGCGAAGACCCGAACACGCCGGTCTATCGCTTCGAGGAATACCAGGGCAAGATGTCGCTCCGCTACGCGACGGCCCGGCGCATGAAGGCCACCTGTCTCGAGTGCCATAACACGCACAAGGACCGCACCTGGCAGCGCGACTGGGAGGAAGGCGACGTCCGCGGTGTCGTTGAGATCATCCGTTCGCTGGATGCCGACGAGGACCGACTCAGCCGCGGCATGCGCGGCACCATCTTTCGCATGGCACTGGTCTCCGGATCGCTGCTCGGTCTCTCGGTGCTTGTGGTCGTCGTCACAAACCGCCGCCGCGGCATCGTGCCGACGGACCACACACCGCCGTCTTCCGGCTCGGCGGAAAAACCCATGTAACACTCCGCCGTTCTGGAGAGAGGCCACCCGAAAGGCACTTTGGTTGGCCGGCTTCTCATCGGTCCCGATCGCACGATTTTCACTCTCCCCTTTCTCCAATATGTGTAGAGGGCAGCGCTCATGGAACGCACACGTCGAGAGTTCCTGGCTGATGTTGGCCGCGGCATGCTCATTGCCACGGTTGGTCCGGCGGTGGCAAGCGACCTTGGACTGGCCCGCGTCGTCGCGGACGAGGAGGGCAAGCGACTCACCTTCGGCAACCTGGAGCCGCTCGTTTCCCTGATGCAAGAGACGCCGGCGGTAAAGTTGTTACCAGCCCTGGTCGAGAAGATCCGGACCGGCACCGAACTGCGCACGCTGACCGCGGCCGGTGCCCTGGCCAACGCCCGGCAGCTCGGCGGCCAAGATTACACCGGTTTCCACACCTTCATGGCGCTGTCACCGGCCTTCGAGATGTCGCGCGAGATGCCCGAGGACCGTCGCGCCTTGCCGGTGCTCAAGGTGCTTTATCGCAATGCCGAGATCATCCAGACGCATGGCGGCGGCGTTGGTCGCGAACATCTCAAGCCGGTGAAGCCCATTGCACTTCCCGAAAACCGCGCCGGCTCCGAGGTGCTGCGCGAGGCCGTCTTCGCCCGCGACATGAACAAGGCCGAAGGCGTCTTTGCCGCCATCGCTGCACAGAAACCCGAGGATGCCTACAACGATTTGCTGCACATCGTCCAAGACGAAATGAACGTGCATCGCGTCGTCCTGGCCTGGCGCGCCTGGCAGACGCTTGACCTCACCGGCAAGGAGCACGCCCACACCCTGCTTCGACAGTCGGTGCGTTACTCGATCAACGGCGACGACGGCGGCACCGGTCGCGGGCCCATCCAGAAGCTGCTGCCCAAGTTGCTGGACCAGTACAAGCTCGTAGGCAAGCCGATCGGCACTCGACAGGCCGAGGACGCATGGATCGAGAAACTCGCCATCGCGATCTACGGCTCCAATGGCGAACAGGCCGCGGATGCAGCGGCAGCGGCCCTGGCGGAGGGCTTTGCACCTGAGTCCGTGGGTGAAGCGATCTCGTTGGCGGCCAACCGCGTGGTGCTGTTCGATCGCGGCCGCGGCGCGAAGTCTGGCGGCTACAAGGGCAACGGCAGCGTTCACGGCGATTCGGTCGGCGTCCATGCGTCCGATGCAGCCAACGCCTGGCGCAGTATCGCCCGTGTAAGCAATGCACGCAACACGTTCGCCAGCCTGATCGTGGGCGCCTACCACACTGCGGGACAGGCCGGCAATCAGCTGAAATACCCGTACCCGCCCGCTGCCGAGCTGGAGAAGATCCAGACGAAGGAAGCCGACAAGCTGCTGCAAGAGGCCGAGGCTGCGATCAAGGACCGCGAGCAGGCACGCGTCTGCGCCCTGATCCATCGCTACGGCGACCTGGGCCATCCGGCGCGGGCGGTCTTCGATCTGCTGATCAAGTACGCCGTCAGCGAGGATGGGGCGCTGCACGGCGAGAAGTACTACCGCACCGTGAGCGAAGAGTTCAGCACGATGCGGCCGGCCTTCCGCTGGCGGGAACTGGTGGCGCTGGCCCGCGTCACCGCCAGCGAATACGGCAAGCCTGCGGCAGGTTACGCCGACGCGTGCAAGCTGCTCAAGCTGTGAGACTCGAGTGAATCTCCCAAGACGGCGGGGCAAGGCGTCCGACTTGCCCCGCCCCTTTTCCGAGGGACCAATACATGTCTCGTCGTCATTGCCTGGCTGTGCTGATCGCCGTCGCCGTGGTGCTGACCGCGGCATCGTGGAATTCCGCCCAGACGCCGCGACTGTCCGCGCCGTTGGCGCTCAAGGGGCACATCGTCTTGCCGCCGCCGTACGCGCCGGATGAGCCGATCGCGGAAGCTTTTTCCCTGCACCACAGCGCCCGCTACCTCGACCTGGTCGCCACCGACTGGATGCGCCGAGAATCCTGTGGCGGGTGCCACACCAACTTCATGTATGTGCTGGCCCGGCCGCAGTTGAAAGACGCGCCCGGCTCCGCAATGGACCCGACGCGGAAGTTCCTCGAAAAACGGGTGGATGAATTCCACAAGCCAGGCGACTTCTTCACCACCTCCGTGGTGAGCACGGCTGCGGCCTTGGCGTTCGACGACGCACGAACGACCGGCAAGCTGCACCCCGCGACGCGTCGCGCACTGGATTTGATGTGGGCGCGCCAGAGCTCATCCGGTTGGTGGGAGCCGGAAGGCTGCGGCAAGAGCGTGGCGCCGACGGAGTTCAACGCCCACTATACGGCCTGCTTGGCGGCGATGGCGGTGCACGTCGCTCCCGAAGGCTACGCCAAGACCCCCAAGGCCCGCGACGGCATCACAAAGCTGCTCCGTTACTTCGCCCAGAACGCGCCGCAGGACCTGCACGACAAGGCACTGTTGTTGTGGACCTCGAAGTACATGGATGGTCTGCTGACCACGGTCGAGCGCGACGCGATTGTGAAGGAATTGCTGGCCAAGCAGCACGCCGACGGCGGTTGGGGCCTGCACACCTTGGCTCCGCAGCGGCGGCACCATCCGCGGAACGCGACGGCACCCAGGTCCCCGACGAGCGATGGCTATTCCACCGGCTTTGCCATCTATGTCCTGCGCCAGGCCAATGTCTCGGCAACGAATCCGCAGATCCTGCGCGGCATCGGCTGGCTCCAGAGCAATCAACGCGCGTCGGGACGCTGGCACACGATGTCGCCGGGCGCGGGAGTCCACACAGAGACCGGCCGCGGTACCCGCGACCTCTATGTCCTCAATGCCGGCACCGCCTTCGCCGTGATGGCACTCCAGTCCTGCGACGAAGGCGATTGAAGCGACCGCTTCAAGAAAAGAAAGAAAGCGGCGTCGAGCCGCGGCACTCCAAAAGGGCTTTCGGAGTGCGGTGGCTTGACACTGCTTTCTTTCTTTGTCTTTCGTTTTTGCTTCGTTGTCGGAGCGATCAATTCTCCGTCATGCCACTGCGGCAATGGCTTCGATTTCGATCTTGAATCCGTGGTGCAGCTCGCGCGTCGGCACCACGGCGCGGGCCGGCCTGTGCTCACCGAAGAACTTCGCATAGACCGTATTGACGCGACCCCAGAGCGCCATGTCGGAAATGGGTGCAGCTGCTAATTCTACAGGATGAGCTTGAGTAGCAGATGCCCTGTTTTTCAGGGTCTTCTCAAAGCTCGTGTCAGTTTCGTGCTGCAATCGCTGCCCAAATTTGGGCATTAATGGTCGATTTTCCGGTCTCCGAATGGCCGAAAACCTTGTTTTTCCCGTGTAGGATTGCTGTTTCCCTTGTAGAAAACGCAGTTGCACCCGTCGGAAATGTAGACGGTCACCTTCAAGACGTGCTGAACGCTGCTGCCCGCCGCTTCCAGGATCGCTGCCACGTTTCGCAGCGCCTGCTCCGTCTGCTCTTCAATCTCTCCCAAGCGTTTTGCGCCGGTCGCAGGGTCGATCGCCAGTTGCCCGGCAACGTAGACGATGCCGTTGTGGACCGTCGCCTGCGAGTAGTGGCCGGCCGGCGCGGGCGCACCCGGCGTGGAAACGGTGCGGATCATCGCGACGGTTCTCCCGCGATGTCGAGGTCGATGGCATTGGATACCAGGCGAATCGCCAGCGGATCGTTGCCGTAGCGTTCCTGATGCTCGTCCGGGATCTGGTAGACGACGCGCAGTCGATAGGTGCCCGGAACCGGCTTGAAGCCCGGCGTGGCGATCAGACGCTCCAGTCGAAAACCGGTACGCTCCGCCTGTCCGGACGGGTCCCAGCAGAAGCGTTCGCCCAGGCTCTTGCCGACCGGGATCGTGTCGAGTCGGTGAAACATCAGTCCCGCGTGCATGAAGTGCGCAGGCTGCGAATCGAGGCGTGGGACCGCGGCCGGCTGAGGCGCCAGCAGTTTGCTGCCGTCCGGACCGGTGATCTCCAGGTAGTAGATCATGCGCAGGTCGTTGTGCCCCAGGAAACGCAGCGTCCGCACGTCGGCGTCCAGTCGGTTGAGCACGACCGCGTAGTTCAGGGGCGGGTCGCCAGGTTTCCAGCTGGAACGGTCGCCCATGCGCATCAGCGACAGGCTGCATGGCCCGGCCTGGGCTCCCGCGTCCCACTTGCCACGCAGGTCGAGCAGAGCGAACGAGATTTCATTCGATTCCAGCCGAAAGCTCTCCGCAGGCCGCGGCGACCCGGCAGGCGTCGTGTAGCGGAAGCTGCCGCGCAGCCGATAGCGTCCCGGCTTGAGCCCGCCGTCGACGCGTGCCGGATCGAGCACCGCACTGACGCGTTCCACCGCACCGGCCCGCAGCGTCACATCCCACGAACGCCGTTTCGGCAACTCGCGGTCGAGACCCGGAACGAAGTGCTCCTTGCCGGCCGGGTCGATCACGGTCAGGTCGGTGACTTCCTGGGCGTCGCGCATCAGCGTCACTGGGTAGGGCTCGCGCGACACATTGTTGACCAGGAAGGTAACGTGAATCAGGTCCTTGCCCGCGCGATAGGCGAAGCGGTCAGTGGTCGAACGAATGCGCAGCCCGTTGACGGGCTGTCCCCACTCGCGCTCGGGCGTCTGGTCCGGCAGCGGTGGGATCACACCACGGCGGGCGACGTCGGCATCGCTGATCTGTCGGTGCGGGCCTGGAGGAGCATGCCGGCACCGGCGGAAACGAGCACCACCGTCGTCACCAGCACCGCGGCCGCCTTGATGCGGTCTTGAGTGTCGAGTTCATCAGCGACACCGGCACTGCGGCCATGCCGACGTTCTGAGCGATCGCTTCAGTCATCAGCCCGCCCGCGGAGAGGACCAGCCCGCGCTTCGTGAGCCGTTTCTGGAGCAACTGCTGGGCGCGGGCGAGGCGGCGCGACATGGATCCCGTCGGCCAGCGTAGCTCCTGGGCTGCCATCAGTACAGGCATCGGCGGGCGCAGCGCCGGCCAGCCGATGAAGATGCTCCCCAATGTGGTGGAATCGTCCGTGGGTCATGAGCGGGACTCGAAGGAAGCTGTCCCTGACCAACTTATAGAGGGGACCGACGCGGTGAGAAATGCAATGAACCCTCAATCAGGCGAGCGAAAGAAGGAAATCCTGCCGCAACACCCTGTGCGCCCCCTTGACGGCGGCCACTCACGAGGCGGGAGGGACTTGCTCTCGTGGAATCGGATCGTTTTCGGTGGGTTGCCCAATCGCGCTGGCGCCATCGAAGGCTGAACGGAGGATGTAGGGTTCCAACTCGGTGCCGCGCATCAGGCGCATCAAGACCGGAGTCGTCATCACGGTGGTGACCAAGGCCATGATGACCAGCATGCAGTAAACGCTGTCGGGAATCACGCCGAGGTCCCTGCCGACGTTGATGACGACCAGCGCCATCAGGCCTCGCGTGTTCATCAGCACGCTGACACAGGCCGCATCGCGCGGCGACAATCCCCCCAGCCAGCCGGCCAGGCCGCAGCCGCCCATTTTGCCCACGATTGCCGTGAATGATACCAACCCGCACAGGAGCCAGAGACCCCACGAATCGAGTGTGCCGATGTTCGTGCGCAGGCCGGTGTAGGTAAAGAAGATCGGCACGAAAAAGACGGTGACGAAGTCGCGCAGACGCCGCGACATCGCCTTGCGGAAGTCGTGCTCCGCGGACAGGACCGCCCCGAGGAAGAATGCGCCAAAGATCGCGAAGATACCGATCCGATTAGTGACAATGGAACAGACGAAGACAACTGCCAGAACAATCGCCAGGCCGTTGGGCGAAATCTCGCCGTCGCCCGGCCGCAGCACGCGTCGTACCCAGTGTCGCAACAGCGGGCGGGCGACGAACACCATCAGCACGGCAAAGATGATCGACTCGCCGATCATCAGCAACGTCAGGTTCAGGTCGAACTCGGCGCGAGCCAGAGCCGCCACGCTTGCCAGCAGGATCCAGCCTGTGGCATCGTCGAACGCCGCGGCGGAAATCGTGATGGTGCCGAGGCGCGTGCGGGTGATGTTCAGTTCCATCATCATGCGAGCCAGCACCGGAATGGCCGTGATGGCCAGTGCCGTGCCGAGAAAGAGGGCGAAGCCGAGGAGCGGCACCGAATCGGCGACGAGCGGGCGCAACAGCCAGGCCAACCCCAGGCCGAGGACAAACGGCAGGAGAACGCCTGTCAGTGAAATGGACAGTGCTGCCTTGCCGTGCCAACGCAAATGACTGAAATCGAACTCCAGGCCGACGAGGAAGAGCAGCAGGATCAATCCCAGCTGGCTGAGCGTGGTGAACACCCAGCCGATCAGGACGTCAAACAGTTCGGGTGAAACGCCTGCAACGTCGGGATGGAAGATGGCGTTGGCCACGTCGGGAAAGAACCGTCCGAGAACGGACGGCCCGAGGAGGAGTCCCGCGACGACCTCGCCCACGACGCTCGGCTGACCGACCCGGCGAAGGAGGACGGCGAAGCCCCTCGCCGCCAGGATGATGACGACCAGCTGCACGAGGATCGGCAGCAAGACCTCCTCGACATGAACGCGGCGCAGCCCTTGCACCAGGACGTCGGCTTCCACGCTGGCAAGGAGGATGGTTTGGCTCACTGGGCCGGCTTGGTAAAGAAGACTTTCTTGACGATGTCGACCACGTCGAAGGCGAGCATCTGGTTCAGTGCCAGCGTGGCATTGACGTTGGCACCGCTCATTTCGATTTTGAGCACCGCTACCACTTCTTCAAGCTTCTTGGCGAGTGCCCCCTCCGGCTCTTCCGCCTTGTCCTTCTTGATGGTATCGAGGTCCTCCTTGAGCTTGGCGACCTGCTTGTCGAGCGCCTTCTGAAGCGCCATGGCAGCAGCGTCGTCCTTGGCCATTGCCGTGGCGGTTACTTCGACGCCGTTGGCGAAGTCCACGTGCAGTAGCGCTGCCTTGGACTGCTCGAACTCCGCCGGCGGCTTCCAGGGCAGGCCGCCCGGCACCGAACCCGCGATCGCTTTCAGGAAGTCCGCGGGGATGAACGCCATGCCGATCGCCTTGGCCGGGTTCATCAGCTTGTATGCGGCATCCAGGTCCGCCACCAGTTCGGCCGGTTTGTCGCGCTCGAGGATCTTTCGCAGTGCCGCCGGTGGGCCGACGATGAGCATATTCTCGTCTACAAGGCAGAAAGCGTCCGTCTTCTCTTCATGCAGAACGAAGCGACCGATCTTCGACTCCTTATAGTCCCCCGTTTTGCGTGCCCGGACCTCATCGATGGTGACTGGGTTGCGCGGGCGGACGATAAGCACTTCCTCGGAGGCTTTGCCGACAAAGACAACGCGCTTCACGGCAGCGAACTGGAAGGCAAGGACGGCCTTGAAGTAGGCGTCGGAGTTCTTTTCGAAGTCGATGTTCGCCTTACCGAGTTCTTCCTTGAACCGTTCGTAAGTCTTGTTGCCGGTCAATGCGTCGAAGTTGATCGCTCCAATGGCAATTGAATTGTCGGGAAAGAAGTGGGCCTCCGTGAAGTTGACCTTCGGGTCTTCCTTCTTGGTTGTCGTCTCCTTGCCGGTGTTTTCCGGGCCGGTGTTCGCCTTCGTGGAGTTGTCCTCCGGCTTGGTGCTGCGCGTACCCTGTTCGGGCAGCGTGATCCCATGCTGGGCGAGATAATCGGTCATCTTGTTGGAGTCGAGCCACTTCATCTTCACGGCAAGGAACGTACCGCCAACGGCCATGGCGGGCAAGCCGACGACCAGGAGCAGGCATCCTGCGAGGCAGCCCATGCAAGAAAAGCGCTTCTTCTTGCGCCGTGGCGAATAGGTCTCGCCATTGGAGGCGGGCTCATCGAGGCTGCCGAAGGGGTCGTTGGAAACGGGCGCTGCCGCGGGCCGCTTGCCGCCGGGGATCGCGAAGCCGACGCCACAGTGCGGACATTTGCCGCGCCGTCCCGCCATGTTGTCGGGCACGTTCAGTGCCTTTTTGCAGCCCGGACAGCCGAACTTGATCGTCATGTAGCAGCTCCCACGGGAGAGACAAGGCGAGGACACGTCTTGGATGCACATTGCCGGCAAGCGGTTCCGCGATCCGAGCCCCACCACCCCCAAGATGGGAGTTTGCCACACTCCGCACCGCCTTCAAATACAAATTTGAATGGATGTCAGGGCTTCTCGCGCTTGAGCAGGATCAGGCCAGTGCCGGTCGCGGGCCTGGTGGCGAACTCCGTTGGTCGCGGCTTGCCGGGTTCGCCCGCGGCGCAAATCTTCAGATCGTCGCCATTGAGTTGATAGATGCCGGGAATCGTCTCCGTCTTGTCGCCCACCTTGACGACCAAGTCGATCGCTTTCGGCTTCTTGTCCGGGTCGAGCTTGTACGTCGCTTCCTGCTCTTTGTCATTGTCCTTGAAGACGATCTTGTCCGCCTTGAAGGTGAGCCGCAGGCCCTTCAGTTCATCGTCGGGCTGCTTTTTGCCATTGCGCTCAGCCGACATCACTTTCCAGACGCCCTGGAGCTTCTCCGAGTCGTCCTTCGTGTCTTGCCCGCCCGCCACCGAGACCGCGAAGAGCCAACCGGCGCACAGGAGGAATGCAACAATGTGTTTCACGGCATTAAACCAAGTTAGGGAATCGTCTGGAGAAGCTTGGAGCATAGCATGCCGAGGGTATCGCGACAACGAAGCGCTGCCCTGCAATTCAGCTGAGTTTGCCGCAGACATCCTCGACCTTTTCCAGCAGACTGCCCGCGGCGATCATTTCCTCGATGGCATCCAGGTCCGTGTGCAGCGGCCGATCTTGAACCAGCGGGCGGACGCGCTTGCGGATGTGGGCGTACGCCGCCTCCGCGCCCTTCCCGGCACATAGCGGCCGCAGGAATTCGAGCCCCTGGGCAGCACAAAGCAATTCGCACGCCAGCACGCGCGTCAGGTTCGTCGCGACGGTTCGGCACTTGCGAGCCGCGGCAGTGCTCATCGACACGTGATCTTCGCGATTGGCCGAGGTCGGAATCGAATCGACGCTGGCCGGGAAACTCAGCGTCTTGTTCTCGGACACCAGCGCCGCGGCGAGGACCTGCACGAGCATCAAGCCCGAGTTCAGGCCCGGTTTCGGCGTCAAGAAGCCCGGCAAGCCACTGAGGTCCGGGTTGACCAGGTTTTCCACGCGCCGCTCGCTGATGCTCGATAGATCGGTCAAGGTGGCCGTGAGCAGGTCGGCTGCCAGTGCGATCGGCTGACCGTGAAAGTTGCCGCCGCTGAGGACTTCCTCGGTATCAGCGAAGACCAGAGGATTGTCGGTCGCCGAGTTCATCTCGATCTCGACCACGCGCGTGACGTGGACCAGCGCGTCGCGCAACGTGCCGTGGACTTGCGGCATGCAGCGCATGCTGTACGCGTCTTGCACCTTGCTGCAGTCCGCATGCGCCACCATGATTTCGCTCGATTCGAGAAGTCGTTGAAGGTTCGCCGCACACGCCACCTGACCCGGATGCGGCCGAATCTCCTGAATGCGGGCATCGAACGGCCGCTGCGAGCTCTGCGTCGCCTCGACGGTCAGAGCGCCCGCCACGTCGGCGATCCGGGCCAAGTGCCGGGCACGCACCAGCGCATCCGCCAGCAACGCCGTGCTGACTTGCGTGCCGTTGATGAGCGACAGTCCTTCCTTCGCCTGCAGTCGATAAGGCTGCAAGCCGACGCGTTTAAGGGCCACGCGGCCCGGCACCGGCGGTGCTCCCTTCTTGCCGTTGACGCCAATGACAAAGGCCTGCCCCTCGCCGAGCAACACCAGCGCCAGGTGCGCAAGCGGCGCCAGGTCGCCACTCGCGCCGACGCTGCCTTGCTCTGGAATCGCCGGCACGACGCCGCGGTTGTAAAGTTCGAGCAATGCTTCGACAAGCGCCACCGACACGCCGGAGTAGCCCTTGACTAGCGCCTGCGTGCGCAGAGCGAGAGCCAGCCGACTGACGCCAATATCGAGCAGGGCTCCGCGACCGACGGCATGGCTGCGCAGGAGGTTCTCTTGCAATGTCAGCACGTCGTCCGGCCCGATGCGCTGATTGGAGAGCTTGCCGAAACCGGTGTTGACGCCGTAGACGGTGGCGCCGCTGGCCATCAGCTTTTCGAGGCAGCGGCGCGAGCGCTCGATGCGCCTGCGGGCAGCGGCGGCGAGGGTGAGGTGCGGAATACCACCGAGGAGGATGTGCTCGGCGTCATTCAGCGTCAGGCCAGTGCCCGAGAGTTCCAGGGTGGAGGCTGAGGAACGCATGGACGATATTGTACACACCAGTGATCCCGTTAAGATTAGTTGAGAGCTTGCGGAGGTGGCGAACAAGACGGGCGAGTCTGTGTTTGAATCCCGACAATGAAGCTGACGCATGACGAACTTGAATTTCTGTCCGCCTGGGCACGCGAGGAATGGGAGCCGGCCTGCTACCAGCTGCCCTTTCACCGGCTTCAGCTATGCGACGGGGTTTCCGCAGCCGAGTTGGTAGTATTCATCAAGGCCTGGACGAAAGGCGTGGGCACGAAGAACCAAGACATTCTCGATACCGCCGCTAATTCCGTACCACGCTGGCCTTGGTCAACCAGCAAAGATTACGACGCCCGATTCATTGAAGCCATCAGGTCGCAGGCGGATTCGGACTTGAAGCGATGCCTTCCGCCGGTGATACAGGGGGCCTGGGGCAAAGCCGCCGGTGCCTAACTCCAGCCCATCTCCTGCAGGGAACTTCGATGATGCCATCGCCAGCCACTGGATCGCACGCGGGCACTGGCCTGGCCAGACCCTGGACCAGATCAAGCAGCTGATCGACGAGGTTCGAAACGGCTGGAACAACCGCTACACCGCACCGAATGGCGAAACGATCTTTCGAAAGGGAGTTGTGGTTCTGATCGAAAACCCTGTCCGCGCAGAGGGTACGATCTTTCAGCCCAGCCGTGATGCGCTGGAGTACTTCCGTCGCTGGGTCGCCCGTAACCCCGGAGGGGTCTGACATGTTGATTCAACTTTCCGACAAGGAGGTTGCCATCCTGCTCGGGGCGACGCTGATGCATTGGGGAGTTCCCTTCCACAGCATCACGAAGCGCGAGTTAACCGACGATCAGCAAGTCATCGTTGACGCGGCATCGGACAGGCTCATCGCCTGGCGCGAAGCACACCAAGGGCATGGGGTGCTAAATGGTCAGGAAATCCCCCTCTCAGACTACGAGACCGTGCTTCTGATCGAGGTTGTCGAGGACTGCCTCGCTGAATGTGGGAACGATGCGACTGATCTCAGCCTGCACTTGAAGGCGAGTGCACGCCATGAGGTCGAGACGCTTGCAAGTCGTCTGCGTCATTCGCTCCCACCTGGCACACGAAATTCACACGCACCGCAGGCCCATTAGGCTTCGACTCGCCCATTGGGCAGCCACCATTTGTGCACACGGTCTCACCTTCCGCCAGCGCTTACAATACCGTTAGGACGCTATTCTGCGCTCGTGAGCCCAGCCGGGAGGAATCATCATGGCCGTTGCTGTTGCCACCGCCACTTCCCGCCGTGTCATCCGCGCCCCGCGTGGTCCCCAGCGCACCTGCAAAGGCTGGATCCAGGAAGCGGCCCTGCGCATGCTCATGAACAACCTCGATCCCGAGGTGGCCGAGGACCCGGACCG
This sequence comes from Gemmataceae bacterium, assembly GCA_019752375.1. GTDB lineage: Bacteria > Planctomycetota > Planctomycetia > Gemmatales > Gemmataceae > JAIEMG01. The sequence goes on from JAIEMG010000147.1 coordinate 16,224, forward strand.
CCTGGTCGTCTACGGCGGATCCGGCAAGGCGGCGCGGAGCTGGGAGGCGTTTGACGCCATCGTCGCGACGCTCCGCAAGCTAGAGAACGATGAGACGTTGCTGGTGCAATCGGGCAAGCCGGTGGGGGTGATTCGCAGTCACGAGCTGGCGCCGCGCGTGCTGATCGTCAACAGCCTGCTGGTGCCGAAATGGGCGACGTGGGAGGAGTTTCGCCGCCTGGAGCAGATGGGGCTGACGATGTACGGCCAGATGACCGCTGGCAGCTGGATCTACATCGGCACCCAGGGCATCTTGCAGGGCACTTACGAGACGTTTGCCGCCTGTGCACGCCGGCATTTCGGCGGGAGCCTGAGCGGCCGGCTGGTCGCGACCGCTGGCCTGGGTGGCATGGGCGGCGCGCAGCCCCTGGCGGCGACGATGAACGGCGCTGCATTCCTCGGCATCGACGTCAACCCGGCGCGCATCGAACGTCGACTGCAGACCGGCTACCTCGATCGGATGAGTCACGATCTGGATAAAGCACTTGAACTCGTACTCGAGGCCAAACACAAGGGCTTGCCACTGTCGGTCGGACTGGTGGGCAATGCCGCACAGGTGATTCCGGAGCTGGCGAAGCGCGGCATCGTCCCCGACGTGTTGACCGACCAGACCTCCGCGCACGATCCGCTCAATGGCTATGTCCCGGTCGCTCAATCGCCGGGCGAAGACCTCGACGCGCTGCGCCGCGAAGATCCGAAGCAGTACGTGCAACGGTCGATGGAATCGATGGCGATTCACGTCCGCGCTATGCTTGACCTCCAGCGGCGTGGAGCGGTGACCTTCGATTACGGCAACAACATCCGGGCGCAGGCGGCCGAGATGGGCGTTGCCGACGCGTTTCAGATTCCCGGCTTCGTGCCCGAATACATTCGGCCGCTGTTCTGCGAGGGCAAGGGTCCGTTTCGCTGGGTCGCTCTCTCCGGCGACCCGGAGGACATCTATCGCACCGACCGGGCCGTCCTGGAGACGTTCCCGGACGACGTGGCGCTGGCCCGCTGGATTCGCCTGGCCCGCGAGCGCGTTCACTTCCAGGGGCTGCCCGCACGCATCTGCTGGCTGGGCATGGGCGACCGCGCCAAGCTGGGCCTCCGCTTCAACGACATGGTGCGCCAGGGCGAGCTGAAAGCGCCGATCGTGATTGGCCGCGACCACCTCGATGCGGGCTCCGTGGCGTCGCCCAACCGCGAGACCGAAGGCATGAAGGACAGCTCCGATGCCATTGCCGACTGGCCAGTGCTGAACGCGCTCATCAACACCGCTTGCGGCGCTGGCTGGGTGAGCGTCCACCACGGCGGCGGCGTCGGCATCGGCTACAGCCTCCACGCCGGCATGGTCGTCGTCTGCGACGGCAGCGCGGACGCTGACGGACGCTTGCAACGCGTGCTCACGAGCGATCCCGCGATGGGCGTTTTGCGGCACGCGGACGCGGGGTATGATGAAGCGGTGCGATGTGCGGAGGAACGCGGTGTGGCGGTGCCAGGGTTGAATTATTGAAAGGAAAGGCCGCATGAAGATGCCGTTCCCTGGCATGGACCCCTATCTGGAGCATCCCGTGCTTTGGGAAAGCGTCCACGCCCGGTTCATTCCTGTTCTGGCCAACCAGTTGCAGCCGCGCCTCGATCCTCGCTACGTCACTTCGATCGAGGAACGCGTCTTTGTCGAGGGCCCGCAGCGTCGCATCCCCGACATCTGGATACAGAAGGCCACGAGAGGGGGCGAACTCGCCGTGGCCGAGGCGGAAGCGGACACGGCCGTCGTCTTGGAAGTGGACGATCTGGAAATCCATGAACCGCGCGTCGAAATACTGGACACCTACAACAACCAGAAGCTCGTTGCCGTCATCGAAGTGGTGAGCCCGGCCAACAAGGCCGCTGGCCCCGGCCGCGAATCGTACGAGGCCAAACAGCGCGAAATCCTCGTCCGCGACTGCCATTTCATCGAAATCGACCTGCACCGTCGCGGCCGGCATGTGCTCAGCATTCCGGATTGGCGCGTCCAAGAACTTCGGCCCTTCGATTACCTGGCCTGCGTCAGCCGGTGGCCGCAACGCAATCGCTTCGCGCTGTACCCCCGGCGGCTTCGTGAGCGTCTGCCGCGCATCCGGGTGCCCCTGGCTGACGCCGATCCCGATGTAACGCTCGATATTCAGGCGGCCTTGGAACAGGTCTACTGGGAGGGCCGCTATATGCGCCGGGTGCGCTATGACGAGCCGTGCGAGCCGCCGCTGGAAGCCGATGACCAGCAGTGGGCAAACGAGCGTTGGACGGCCTACAAGGCGGCCTGCCCCGATTTATTTCCGCAGATCGGCTGACGGCCATGTTTGAGGATGAAGCGGTGAGCGGCAGCCTCCTGATTCGTGGCGCTTCGCTGATGACTGCGCGCGCCGACCCCGTTCGGTGTGGAGAAGTGCTACTCAGCGGGGACCGCCTCGCTGCGATCGCCATTCCGGGTCACGCCACGTGCTTGCCCAATACCGAAAGCATCGACGCCGCCGGCAAGGTCGTCACCCCCGGCCTCATCGACTGCCACACGCATCTGATCTTTGCCGGCTCGCGCGAAGACGAGTTCGAGCAGCGCTTGCAGGGCGCCACGTACCAGGAAATCGCCGCCCGCGGCGGCGGCATCAACGCCACGGTGCAGCGGGTCCGCCGGGCCTCGAAAGAAGAACTGAAGGCCCTCGCCCGGCCGCGCCTCGAACGGTTTCTCCGATTTGGCGTCACCACCATCGAGGTCAAGAGCGGCTACGGCTTGACGCTCGTCGATGAGATCAAGTGTCTCGAAGCCATCGCCGAGCTGAACGCCGAAGGGCCGCTGGAGCTGGTGCCGACGTTTCTCGGTGCTCATGCGGTGCCGCCGGAGTTTCGCAACGATCGCGACGGTTATATCCGATTGCTCATCGACGAAATGTTGCCGGAAATCGCGCGGCGCAAGCTGGCGAGCTACTGCGACGTCTTTTGCGAAACCGGCGTCTTCTCCCTGGCCGAATCGGAGCGTATCCTGGGACGAGCGCGCGACCTGGGCCTGGGGCTACGCCTGCACGCCGATGAACTGACGCCCCTGGGCGGTGCGGAGCTGGCGGCGCGGATGGGCGCTGCGTCGGCGGATCACCTGCTCTGCATCACGGATGCTGGGATCGATGCACTGGCCGCGTCCGGCACCGTGGCGACGCTGTTGCCGGGCACGGCGTTCTTCCTGGGCGTCGACTATGCGCCGGCGCGCAAGCTGATCGAACGCGGCGTGAAAGTGGCGCTGGCCAGCGACTGCAACCCGGGCACCTGTCCGACCGAGAACCTGCCGCTGGTCGGTGCGATGGCTTGCACGCAGATGAAAATGCTTCCGGCGGAGGTGCTGACGGCGTTGACCCTGAATGCAGCCACGGCGCTGGGGCGGGCCGATCGCATCGGTTCGCTGGAGGTCGGCAAACAGGCGGACCTGGTCATCTGGGACGTACCGGACTATCGCCATCTCTTCTATCACTTCGGAGTGAACCATGCCTGGCGCGTCATCAAGCGCGGTCGAGTGGTTTACGCGGCTTGAACCGGCCGTGCGGGCCAGGGACGCCCATCCGCGGGCCGACGATCCGCGCCTGGGCGAGATCATCGAATCGTGGAACGGAGATGCCGCCGCCCTGCAACCGGGCAGGGCGGTCCTTGTGGGCTTTCCCCAGGACGCCGGCGTACGCCGTAACCGTGGACGGGTCGGGAGTGCCGCGGCGCCGCGCGAGATCCGCCAGTGGCTGGACGTGCTGACGCCCTGGGACGGCGAGCACAACGCCGACCTGTCGCTGCTGCCGCCCCTGGATGTTGGCGACGTACGCATCGAGGGGAGCCTGGAAGAAACGCAGGAGGTCCTGGGCACCATAGTCGGCGGCATCCTCGACCGGGACGCGGTGCCGGTGGTGCTGGGCGGCGGTCACGAGACGGCGTTTGGCCACTACCTCGGCTACGTCGCGGCCGGACGGCGCGTCGGCATTGTCAACATCGACGCCCATCTGGATGTTCGCCCCCTGGTCGGCGACCGCGGCCACAGCGGATCGCCGTTTCGCCAGGCGCTCGAGCATCCGGGCGATCCGCTGCCGGGACCGCACTACGTCTGCCTGGGAGCGCAGCCGCATGCCGTCAGCCGGCCACACTTGCTTTACGCCCAGCAGCACGGCTGCGTCGTGCGCTGGTGCAGCGAAGTCTGGAATCGCCTGGACGAGGTCTTCGCCGCCGAGTGTACCCGCCTGGCCCGCGACGGTTGCCGGGTTTATCTGAGCATCGACGCCGACGCGGTCCGCGCCGCCGATGTGCCCGGCGTCAGCGCCCCCAACGCGGTGGGGCTCTCTGGCCTGGAGGTCGTCGGCTTCGCACTGCTGGCCGGCAAGACGCCAGAAGTGACGAGCTTCGAACTGGTCGAGATCAACCCAAGGCACGATCGCGACAGCTTGAGCGCACGCTGGGCGGCCCTGGTGGTCTGGAACTTCCTGGTGGGGCTGGCACTGCGGCCCGGACGGCGACTGGCTTCGGCCCAAGGATGACAGCGGTGTTTGCTAATTTGTGGGGCACGTTTGTAACGTGCCGTCCTCTCCCGACCAGGCACGTTGCAAACGTGCCCCACAAAGACCTCATGCTTGAAGGGCGTTCACACGGTCTTGAGGTAGTCCCAGTTGACCGGATTGCGCACTGGCTCGCCGCGCAATAGCCGCGCGACTTCGTGCGCTCCCTTGCTGCGCATCTCCACGAAGCCTGAGTCCGAATAGAACGCCGAGTGCGGAGTCAGGATCGCGTGCGGATGGCGACGCAGGTCTTCGTCATCCAGCGGTTCGCGCTCCACCACATCCAGGCCGGCCCAGCCCACCTGGCCGCTATCCAGGGCAGCCAGCAAGGCCTTCTGGTCAATACACGGCCCGCGTGCGGTGTTGATCACATAGGCGCCGCGCGGCAACAGCGCCAGCGTTCGGGCGTTCAGGATGTGGCGCGTCTCGTCGGTCAGCGGACAGTGCAGGCTCAGGAATTCCGATTGGGGCAGCAGGTCTTCTAGCCGGTGGCAGCGCTCCACGCCCAGCGCCTTCTCGTGGCCGTCCGGCTGGTACGGGTCGTAAATGACCACGCGCATGCCAAGCACACCGGCGCGGCGGACCAGTGCGGTACCGATCCGGCCGCAACCGATCACGCCCAGCGTCCGGCCGCGCAGCCGTGGCGTGCCAAATGCCATCGTCGCATCCCAGGTGCCGGCACGGACGGCCCGATCCAGGGGCACCAGCCGCCGGGCCACGGCCAGGAGCAGCAAGAGTGCGTGGTCGGCTACTTCCTCGGTGCCGTAGTCCGGCACGTTGCAAACGACGATGCCTCGGCGCCCCGCCGCTTCCAGGTCGATCGTGTCGATGCCGACACCGCAGCGCACGATGCCTCGACAACGCGGCAGCCGCGCCAGCATGCGCTCGGTCAACTTCATGTCCGTGATCAGCAGCACGTCGGCGTCGGCGTGCCCGGCCAGGTCTTCTTCGTTCGTCGTCGGCAGGACGCGCACATCGGCGACCGCATCGAGCACCTTTTTCTCCAGGGCGCCATCGGTGAATGGATCCGTCACAATGACCACGGGACGCGAGCTCATGGGAGGCCTTCCACAGTCAGGGGCGAGACCGCCACATCGTTAGAAGCAGGAGAAGAAAGGAACCACGGATTACACCGATCACACGGACAAATTACCAACCATGCCACGGTATTCAGGCAAGAATTCCATGGGGTGCAACTGCGTTTTCTACAAGGGAAACAGCAATCCTACACGGGAAAAACAAGGTTTTCGGCCATTCGGAGACCGGAAAATCGACCATTAATGCCCAAATTTGGGCAGCGATTGCAGCACGAAACTGACACGAGCTTTGAGAAGACCCTGAAAAACAGGGCATCTGCTACTCAAGCTCATCCTGTAGAATTAGCAGCTGCACCCAATTCCATGCACTGCCTGCGCTTCTGACTTATCCGTGTGATCGGTGTGATCCGTGGTTGATTTATTTCTGTCGTTCGGCGCTACCACTTGAAGCGCGACCGCACGTCCGGATTGACGATCTGGTGGGAGGGCCAGCCGCCCACGCTCAGCGCCACGATTGATTGGGCCGATGCCAGGGCCATGTCATCGCGTGATTGCAGGTCCACGCCCGCGGCGTGGGGCGTGACCACCACGTTGTCCAGCGTGAAGAACGGGTTGTTTCCCGGAGGCTCCTGGTCGAACACGTCGAGGCCGGCGCCGGCGATCTTCCTGGCCTTGAGCGCTTCGTACAGTTCGGGTTCGTTCACCAGGCCGCCGCGCGCCGTGTTGATGAGGAAGGCCGTCGGCTTCATCAGGTTGATGGTGCGCGTGCAGATCAGGTTGCGCGATTCCGGCGTCAGCGGAATGTGCAGGGTCAGGTAGTCCGACTCCGCCAGCAGCTGGTCCATGGGAACGAGCTTGATGCCGTGCTGCTGGACAAAGGCCATGTCGGGCATCGGCTCGTAGGCCAGGAGCGGCATGCCGAAGGCGATGCCGCGCAGCGCCACCGCCTTGCCGATGCGTCCCAGGCCAGCGATGCCAAGCGTCCGACCGCGCAGCGGCAGGGTCGCGCCGCGCGGCCACTTGCCGTCCATCGTCGCCAGGTGCTGCGGGATCAGGCCCTTGGCCAGCGCCAGCATCAGCGTGAACGTGTGCTCGGCCACTGCATCTTGATTGGTGCCGGGGCAGATCGTCACGGCGATACCCCGCTCGGTCGCCGCAGCCAGGTCCACGGCATCGTAGCCCACGCCCGCCCGCGCAATCACGCGAAGCTGCGGATTAGCCTCGATCACGCGGCGCGTATACGGCTCCGAGCCCGCCAGGCTGGCACTGATGCCCTGAAGCTTCTTCAGCAGCTCGTCCTCGGTCATCTGCACGGCTCGCTCGGGAAAGACCAGCTCAAAACCGGCTTCGCGCAGTGCCTTGAGGAAGGGGCCCTCGATCTTCGCCAGCGTCGAGGGAGCAATCAGGACTTTCGGCATGGAGGATTCACCACAGGAGCACGGAGGACGGAACGCAACCCGATATGAATCAACTATGGGCTTTGAGTAGTTTTGGCAGCGCTGTTTCCGCGCACGAACACTTCCGCCGTGCGCAAGCGCAGCAGCCAGCGGTCCAGGTCCGCCCGTGCCTCCCGGTATGCCGCTTCGGCGTCTTCCAGTCCGATGGGCGTAAAGCGCACCGGATCGCCGGGCCGGAGCTGGCCAAGTCGGTCCAGGTCCGCGCTCATGACCTGGGCAATCTTCGGGTAGCCGCCGATGGTCTGACCATCCACGCCGAGGATGATGCACTGACCATCCCGTGTCACCTGCACCGCCCCCGGACAGACCGGTTCGGAGACCATCTCGCGCTGCGGCAGGCGCAACGCGTTGCCCTGAAGCCGCAGGCCCATGCGATTGCTCTGGGGCCGGACCGAAAACGTCTGGTCAAGCAAGTCGCCCAGTTCGAACCAGTCGGCCTGGGCGCCCACGAGGACGCACAGCGAGGTATCGTCGAGTGGTGCTTCGGTCAGCCAGCGGCCCGGGAGGTAGCGGCTGCCGATGACGCCCGGTGAACAAATCAATTCCATGCCGCGGACCACCGGTTCCAGGGCAGAACAGCTGCCCAGGACGCGCGGCGCCTGGAAGCCGCCTCGCACGCAGAGGTAGCCGCGCAAGCCGCTTCCCCGCTCGGCGCTAACGCCGCCGATGCGAAGGACTTCATGCGCTTGCAACGTAAACGTGGTCGATGGCTGCACTGCCCGGTCACCGACCCAGAGGTCGAAGGGCGCTCCGTACAGGACGACCGCAAGGTCGGCGGCGGCCTGCAGCGTCGGCCCGGCCAGCGTGATTTCCAGTGCCACCGCGTCGGGCGAATTGCCGACCAGGGCATTGCCCAGCGCCATGGACATGCGGTCCGCGGCACCACCGACCGGCACTCCCAGGCTGCGGGCCCCGGGGCGGCCGAAGTCCACCAGGAGCGTGTGCAGGCCGGTTTCGAGGACGCGGAGGGTCATGGTCGAATTTTACGCGACGAACGCTGGAGCAAGAAGCCGCTTTGGTGTATGAGTATATCCGCTTGTGTGTCAACGACAGCACCTACTACCCTGGAGCCCATCGATGCCCAATTTCAAGTGCCCCCAGTGTGCCTTCGACATGAACGGCGAGGCCGGCCAGCTCGTGCGTTGTCCCGGATGCGGCCAGACGGTCACCGTGCCCAAGGGCGGGATGTCCACGACCACCATCGTGCTCATCGTTGCCGCGGCCCTCATCGTGCCCGGCTGCCTCTGCGGCGTCATCAGTCTTGTGGCGATCACGGCGATCGGCACCAAGTCCACCCTGACCTTCCAGACCGTGGGCAGCTCCCTGACCGCCAGCGGCAAGTAACCCATGATCCTGCACGAAGTCGTCACCACCGAGAAAGTGCCGTTCACCTATCGCGTGGCCGGCATCGGCTCGCGCTTTCTCGCCTGGCTGGTGGACGCCGGCATCATTCTGCTGTTCGGCTTTGTCGGGATGATGGTCGCCAATGTGCTGGAAGGCGGCCGTGAAGGCCTGGGCATTGCCGTTTTCTTGCTTGCCGTGTTTGTCTTGCGCTGGGGTTATTTCCTCTGCTTCGAATGGCTTTGGCAGGGACAAACGCCCGGCAAGCGGATCGTGGGCATTCGTGTCATCCAGTGGCGAGGGACCGGGATCTCGTTTTACCAATCCGCGGCGCGCAACTTTGTCCGGATGATTGATGGCTTGCCGCTCGTCTTTCTTCCAGGCTTCTTCGGCTTTCTGGCCATGCTCACCTGCCCGCCAGGCCTGCTGGGTTTCCTGGTCGCGATCGGTAACGAGAAACAGCGCCGGCTGGGCGACTGGGCCGCCGGCACGCTGGTGGTTCACGTCGAGCGCCAGGCAAAACCAATTCAGGCGCTCCACGACGGGATCACCGAGAGCGGCCCGCTGAGCGAAGTCGTTGTTCGCCAGCGCCTGGGCCAGCTCACCCGACCGCAGAAGCAGACGCTGCTCGACCTGTGCCTTCGCCGCGACCAGCTGCGCGTCAGCGACCGCGCCCAGCTCTTTCACGCCACGGCCGATTACCTGAAAGCCCGGTTCGACCTCACGCCGCGCGAGCACCAGAGCGACGAGAAGTTCGTGGTCTACCTGGCCGGCGTGCTCAGCTCCGGAACCACCGGAAGGTGAGCCGTGTAGGGTGCGTCAAGCGTACTCGCGCGGACGCACCGGACCAGGCAAGGACGTGATGGCTCTGCAAGGGCCGGTGCGTCCGCGCGAGTACGCTTGACGCACCTTACAACTGAGTCTTGCAGGGTCCGGAGCGCTAACCGTTTACATTTCTCGGCGACGTGCTACCCTGCTCCATATGATTGCGTTTCCCTGTAAGCAGTGCGGCAAACGCTTCGAGCGGCCCGTCGATGCGTGCGGCACCCTGGTCTTCTGCGACTGCGGGACCGGTACGCGCGTGCCGTGGGAAAGCACGTTGCCGCCCACCGCCGAGCCGATGCCGGTCAACGTGCCGGCACGCTCGTGGAGCCCGCCGGAGCCGGAACGTCCATTGGGGCAGCGGCGCTTCCATGAACCGCAGCCGCGCGACCGTGCCTACTGCCTGAATCACTCGTCGGCCGCGACCGAACACACCTGTGCGGATTGCGGCGAGACCTTCTGCGCGGCCTGCGTGGTCACTGTACAAGGTGGCGTGCGCTGTGGTCCGTGCAAGAACCATCGGGTCCGCGGCGTGCAACGGCCGGCGCGCCTGGCGGTCCTGGCGATCTTCGCCCCCCTCATTGCCCTGGCGGCAGGCGGCTTCTGGTTGATCCTCATCCTGATGACCGCCGGAGGCAAGCCCAACGCATCGTTCGTCCTGGGCTTGGGCACATTTGGCCTGTTGCCGCAGCTGACCGCATTCACGCTCGGGGCCCTTGCGTTGACGAAGGTGGAGAGCAGCGACAAGACCAGCGGCCGCGACTGGGCCATCACCGGCATGGTGGCCGCGCTGGTGATGGCGGTGCTGATCGTGCAACTCAGTTTCGTGGTCCTCCAGGTGGCGGACTGACGGGGGCGTCATGATTCGGTGCCTGGCCTGCGATGAACCGCTGCGCGACGATCCCGAACGCATGGGCGCTCGCTGTCCGCGCTGCCGCCAGCCGCTCTACGAAGATCCGCGTCACGCGATCGCCCAGTACCCCGGCAGCGCCGAAGCCAGTCATTGCGTGGTCCACACACGGAGCGCGGCGGTCGGCACGTGCGAGCGCTGCGGCAACTTCCTGTGCGCCGTCTGCCGCACCCGCTGGCGAAATCAGGTGCTCTGCGTCGCCTGTATCGAACGTGCGCTGGAAAGTAAGGAGGCGACGCCGGCCGAAGCGCGTGCTCATCTCCGCCAATCGATCCTGGCGATTGTCTTTGGCGGCGTGGCCTGGTTCGGCACCGTGCTCTCGATGGTCATGATGATTGCCGGGTTCGCGGGCAACGAGCCGAATATCGGCCTGGTCGGCCTGGGCGTCTTGCTCCTGCTGGCGACACCCTTGCCGGGCCTGCTGGGCATCGGCCAGGCGGCCTCCGCGATCCGGGCCCGCGGCGATCACATGATCATGGCTACCATCGGCCTGATCCTCTCCGGCCTGCATACCGGCATCGTTCTTGGGTTGTTCACCTTCGCACTGCTGCAAAATCGATAGCTGCGCACACGGGTGACACGAGCTCGTGCTACCGATGTTGTCGCACGAGCTGTGAACGCGTGTTCGAACTTCGTCATGGAACTGCATGGATGGCGAACGCCAGCGTGCTGTCGCACGTTGTCAGCGTGCCATCTGGATACGGGCGCTCTCTCTTGATGTCATTCAGCCATTTATGGCGCCGTTTGTGGGACACCGTTGCCTTTATCTCGGTTGCTCCCCAAGGGTGTTCCCCGAACTCAGGCATTCAGCGGATACACATGGATCCAGACTCTCGGCCGGTAAGTCATCACGCCACCGCCAACGCGTTGGCGGACGAAGCCAGCGAACATGAAAGCGGCCGCGGCAAGGGGGTAGATTGCCGCGGCCGCAAGGGGGTTGACCGCGGCGACCGAACGGACGCCGCGGCCAGGTATTCAGGGATGTAGTGCAGGGAACGAGGCGGCCAAATCCCGAATCCGCGATTTTATTCCGAGCTACTTGGCGCCGCCGAACGGCAGCTGCAGCGCCACCCGGAACCCCAGGTTGCTGTGGCCGAAGTTCGGCGGATCGGCATTACGGCTGGCGCAGCGGGCATCGTTCGCGACGTTGCTCCACCCACCGCCGCGGACCGCGAAGCCGCGCTTCACGTCCAGGTCGCCCGGATCGGCGGCCCCTTCCTTCGGATACGGTCCGTAGTGGGTGCCGCAGTGCTCCCAGACGTTGCCGAGCATGTCGTGCAGGCCGAAGCCGTTGGCCTGGTAGCTGCCCACCGGCGCCACGAAGGCAAAGCCATCGTCCATGTCCAGCACGCTGCGCGGCCACTCGGGATGCACCTTCTTCAAGCTCTTGTCGCCGACGTTGGCCACCTTGCCGGTCTTGTCCTCGTCCGCGCCCCACCAGAAGCGGGTGCCGCTGCCGGCCCGGCACGCCCATTCCCACTGCGCTTCGGTCGGCAGACCGTAGAGCGGACCGTCCGCCTTGACGCCGGACTGCTCTTGAAGCCACTTGCAGAACGCGAGGCAGTCCGCATGGCTGACGTGCACGACCGGTTGGTCGTCTTTCAGCTCGAACGGCCCCGCGAAACCAGGCTTGCGCCACTCCGTCCCCTTGCGATGGATCCAGACCGCCTTGTCATCGTGCGCATGGCCGCCGCCCTTCTTCTCGACGTCAGTGACATACTTCGTCGCCTCGACAAAGCGGCGAAACTGACCGACCGTCGTCTCGTGCTTGCACAGGTAGAAAGGACGCGTCAGCGTGGCCTGAAACTGCGTTTCGTCGTAGCCGCCGGAGTTGTGACCCGGCTCCTTTTCCGGCGAACCCATCGTGAACGTACCTGGCGGCACCAGGACGAAAGTCATGCCGAGGCTGTTCGTGAACTCGACCGGCAGGCCCAACGCCGCGGCGCAGTCCTTCTGATACTTGCGGGCGGCGGTCGCGTCGAAGGGAAACTTCGGCGGCGCTGGGACGTCGGTCGGCTTTTTCTGGTTGAGAACATTCAGGCGCTTCTCCAAGTCGAGCAATTGCTTGTCGGGCGTGCTGGATGCCGACTTCTTGAGCTTCGCCAGAACACCCGGTTTCTTGTGCAGCAACGCCACCTCGTCGGCAGTGAGCGGCCGGTTGAAGAGGGCCAGCTCGTCCAGCAAGCCGATGAAGTTGACGCCCACGTACACGTTCGCTTTGCCGATGTCCCAGTCCATGCTGATGGGATAGTCCTTCACGTCGCCGATCTTCTTGCCGTCGATGTAGAGCGTGTGCGTGCCGTCCTTCTTGCCGCTGTTGAAGTGGTCCCAGGTCAGCACGATGTGGTGCCACTCGCCGGACTTGAAGCCGACGTCCTTCATGCGCACCAGCGGCGCCTTCGGGTCGTCCTCCTCCAGCGGCTTCTGACCGTCCGGAATGCTCGGGTAGGTTCCGGATTGGAGGGCGCGGGGCTTGGCATCGTTGAAGTGGACCCAGATGCTGCCGTTGTTGAGGCCCTTTTGCGTGATGAGCAGCGGATCGGAGAACGGCGTCTTGAGCGACTTGTCTGGATCGGTGTTGATCCAGACCGAGAAGGCGCCGCCCCAGCCGGCGTCGTTCTTGAAGGCGACGTTGTCCTGGGCCGGGAAATAAAGCCGGCCATTGCGCGGCGGTAGTTCGGTCACTTCCAGGCAGCCGCCGCTGATGCCCTTTTCCCTGGCGATGCGGAAGAGCTTCGCATCGATGCCCTTCTCGTACACGAACTTCTTCTTGTCGTCGGGATCGACGGATCGCGTCCACGGCTTCCGGTCGCCGCCGTAGTCGCCTTGCACTTGATCGTCGAAGGAAGCATAGAACGTGACGGCCTTGTGCAGCGCGGTCTCGTCTCCCTCGGCAGCCGGTGCGACGATGGCGACGATGAACAGGAAACTCGATGCGAAACGAAGGTGCGGGTGCATGATGGCGATCCTCCGGTGCATCGGGTGCTACTTCTTCTTCAACGCCTGGAGCAGTCCCGGTTTCTTGTGCAGTGCTTCCACCTCCACGGCGGTCAGCGCCCGGTTGAAGAGGGCAAGTTCGTCCATCAGGCCGATGTAGCCGACGGCCGTGTAGATGCCTGCCTTGTCGAGGTCCCAGTCCATGGCAATCTCGGAATCCTTCACGTCGCCGATCTTCTTGCCGTCCATATAGAGGGTTGCCAGCGCGTCCTTCTTGCCGCTGTCGAAATTGCTCCAGGCCAGCACAATGTGGTGCCAGTCCCCGGACTTGAAGCCGATGTCCTTCATACGCACCATCGGCGCCTTGGGGTCTTCCTCCTTGATGGCGGTCTTGGGGTCGGCGACGGCCGGGAAGGTGCCCATGCGCATGTCGCGCGGCTTGGCGTCGTTGAAATCGAACCAGATGCCGCCGTTGTTCGCCCCCTTCTGCGTGATCTGGATCGGATCGCAGAAGCGGGTCTTCAAGAGCTTGTTCGGATCCGTGTTGATCCAGACCGAGAGCGTGGCGCCCCAGCCGCCCTTCTTGAACGCGATGTTGCCCTTGGCCGGGAAATAGATGCGGCCATTGTTCGGCAACACGTCGGTTGCGTCAAGGCAGCCGCCGGCGATGCCTTTATCCTTGGCGACCTTGAAGACCTTCTCGTCGAAGCCCTTTTCGTAGAGGATTTTGCCCTTCTCCTTCGGATCGTTGCTGCGCGTCCACAGCGTCAGGTCGCCGCCGCCGACGTCTGCCTTCACGCCTTCGTCGAAGCTGGCGTAGAGGGTGACGAGCTTCAAGAGCGTGTCGTCCGGTTCCGCCGCGTCAGCAGGAAGCAAGGAGGCAAGGAAGGCGAGCAGAACGGCAAACGGCAGGAGGCGCAGCGCGGGTTTCATGGTGGGGCTCCACGGGGTGAGGAACGAGCCGAAACGTGGGCGTCATGGTATCACCATGCGGCGGCGGTGCAACGGATATGTCGTTCGGCAGATGAGCGAAGGTGTCGTGTGGCTCCTCGTCCGCGTGGCGTTCTTCAGGATCCGATCCACGACTTGACACGTACAATTAATCGCGAAGTCGGCGAGCGGGGGGGGGGGGGGCCCCCCCGGGCAC
>JAIEMG010000366.1 GCA_019752375.1 Gemmataceae bacterium
CCTGACCTGACCAACCGCGCTGCGGTTCGCCTTCCTGCTCAGATTGCGCGCTGACCCAGGGTTATTGAGAAGTTACGAAAAACGACGCAAAGCAGCTGCAATTCAAGGAGTTACACCCACCCTCGAAAGGAGCTGCCATGCGTCACACGCATTCTATCACGCCCAAGGTCGTCTATCGACACACCCATCAGGCGCTCCGACGCAGTCTCGATTGGAAACCGTTTCATGAATCCGTCCGCGTCCATCAGTTGAACGACGAGCCCCGATGTATCGGCGGTTGCTGGAGGGCATCGCGTACTTGTTCCGCGAGGTCTGGGTGGTGCTGACAAAAAAGTTCGCCCGCCTCGTGAAAGCGCCGCCCCACGCGTGGATTGGCGCCCTGACGTTGCAACAGATGATCGAGTGGTTCGTACACGCACTGACGGAGCTCCACCCCGAAACCCAAGAAGTAACAGGTTTCCAAACATGAAGCCGCTTAAAGTTACTGTTCCGCCTGGGGAGAGGTGTCCCAGCGGCGGCAGACGCCCTTCCGCAGGCTGAAACCTGCGGCTACAGGCGTGGACGCTTTCACCGAACAGGCCCTAGCTGCTCGCACTTCGATAGTGCCGCAGGGCCTTGCGAAAGACCCGCCGACTGACCAGCAGCAGCAGTACGGCCGCGACGGCCGTGAAGACCGCGATCCACGGCTCGAATACCTTGACCATCGTCCGCGCCGGCACGTTGATGACCAGCATCACCGGGATGATGAAGGTAAAGAACCAGCCGACCGGCGTCGCCCAGGTGCCGCGGAAGATCTCGCGCGGATAGCGCATCAGGCTAGTGAAGAGCCACCACATCTCGAACAGGCTCTGGTTGCGCACCAGCCACACCGCGGAGGAGGTCAGCATCAGCAAGAAGCTGTAGGCAATGGCCAGGCTGCAGGCGAACAGCACCAGGAAGAGTGCGATGTGGACGAGATCCGGCGTCTGGTCCATCTGCCATAAAGCGAGGATCATCACGCCGGTGCCCATGAAGACGTTGGGCAGTGTGGACCAATCGACCTTCCGGCAGCTGATGAGGAATTGCTCGTCGATGGGCTGCAGGAGGAAGAAGTCGAGGTCGCCGCTGCGCACCAGGTCGGCGAATTCGTTGCAGTTCTCCAGGAACAGCGCCTCGATCAGCCCTTCCAGGGCGAAGTAGCAGCCGACGAAGAAGAGGTACTGCGCTTCGGTCCACTCGGCGACGACGGTCGTGCGCGCGAAGATCGTCTGGTAGAAGGCGAGCAAGATGGCCAGCCAGAGCACTTCGACGAAGACCTTCGCCAGGAAGTTGCCGCGAAAGGCAAACTCGCGCAGGAGCCCGAAACGCGCCAGTGCAAGCATAAGACGCAGGTATCGCGGCAACTGCTCCAATGGTATTCCTCCCGGCAATGGCGCCAACGCGCCGCAGGCAGGGCGTCCGGGCGGCTTCGTCCGGTTTTGTTTGCATCGCGGCGTCCGGTATTCTAACATAAAAGTTCTGTCCGGCGGGGGCCGGACCAGCCATTCCCGCGCCATTCCGCGAAGTCCTCGATTCCTGGGCGAAGGAGCATCCCCATGCGAGTTCGGGCCTTGCTCATGCTGGCCATGACCGTAGTGCTTGTGTCCGGCTGTCTCAAGCCGGGCGGCAAGGGCCCCAAGGATGTGGCCGGCAATACCGATCCGCAGAGTACCGACCCGAAGGTCGCGAGCACCGATCCCGCCAAGAAGGACACCGGTGGCGGCGGTGACACGAGCGTCAAGAAGACCGAGCCGGAAGTGCCCAAGGTGGCCAGCCAGGAACAGGCCGCCGTCGAGCTGCGCAAGCTCAAACCCCGCTACCTGGAAGTCGATGAGAACGCGCCGGGCAAGCCGATCCTCGTCGTCGACCTCGGCGGCAAGGAAGAAATCGGCGACAACCACCTTACCCTGCTCAAGGAATGCACCAACCTCAAGGAACTGAACCTGGCCTACACCAACATCACCGACAAGGGCCTGGCCAACCTCAAGGGGCTGAGCTCGTTGCAGAAGCTCGACCTCTATCACACCAAGATCACCGATGCCGGCCTGCCGAACCTGACCGCCCTGCCGAAGCTGGCGGAACTGAGCCTCGATTGGACCGGCGTGACCGACAAGGGCCTGGAAGCGCTCAAGGGCATGAAACAGCTGCAGAAGCTGGACTTGTTCCGCACCAAGATCACCGACGCCGGCCTGGCATCGCTCAAGGACATGTCGCAGATGAAGGACATCGACTGCGGCGGCACCGAGGTCAGCGACAAGGGCCTGGAATCGCTCAAGGGTCTCAAGACCCTCGAGGGCCTGGGCGTTCACTACGCCAAGGTCACCGCCGACGGCGCCGCGGAGCTGCAAAAAGCCATCCCCAAGGTGAAGATGCGCGGCGTGCCTCCCAAAGCCAAGGAAGAGAAGAAGGAATAGGCATGACGCGGCGGCACCGCCTCGCCTGAAGCGCGCGCCCCTCTTCCCCTGGATCGCTTACTTGAACGCGCCCATGTCGTATTTCTTCCAGAACTCGTCGGCTGGCATCGGCTTGTCTCCCCAGCCCGGGCCGATCGACTTGAGGCTCTTCATGCGGCGCAACACATCCAAGTTTGGCTTGGAATAGTTCTTGGGCGTGAGCATCACCCCTTCCAGGTTCATGCCGTCCAGCGGTGTCAGGTCGGAGAGTTGGCCGCAGTCCGCGAGGAGCAACGACGTAAGCGGCATGCCGCGCAGCGGAGTCAAGTCCTTAATCTGACCACATCCGTTTACGTGCAGGTTCATCAACTTCATGCCTTCCAGCGCCTTCAAGTCCTGGAGTTGAGGATTGCCGGTCAGGCTAAGACCAGTGAGCTTCGACAAGCTGCGGAGGGTCGAGAAATCCTTGATCTGTGTGCAGCCGCTCAGATCCAGCCACGCGATCGGCAGGCCGCGCAGCGGCGCCAGGTCCTGGACGGGGCAGCTTGAAATCCCGAGGCTGAGCAGCGGCATGCCCTCCAGCGGTGCCAGGTCGCGCACGTTCGTGAACCCCAATTCGAGGTTAGTGATCTTTTTGCCGCGCAACGGTGCCAGGTCGCGCACGTTGCCGCAGTTCCGCAAGGTGAGCCAGGTGAGCGGCATGTCCTTGAGCAGCGCCAGGTCCTGCACCGGCAGGAAGCTCAGTTCGAGGCCGGTCAGCGGCATGCCGCGCAGCGGCGCGATGTCCTTCACGCCGGTGGCGTGGAGGTGCAGCGAGGTGAGCGGCATGCCGCGCAGCGGCGCGATGTCCTTCACGCCGGGGCACTGAGTCAGGTTGAGTTGGGTCAACTTCATGCCCCGCAGCGGGGACAGGTCGGTCACGCCGGGGCAGCCGTGCGCGTGTAGCTCGACCAGGGGCGCGTCCTGGAGCGGCCCGAGGTCCTGGACTGCGGTGCCGTTGATGACCAGGCGCTGCAGCGGCATGCCGCGCAGCGGCGCCAGGTCCCGGACCTGGTCACAGCTGGCAATCTGCAAGGTGCTCAGCGGAATTCCCTGGAGGGGGACCAGGCTGGTTACCTGCTTGCCGAAGTTGTCCACGTTCAGATGAAACTTCCCCTCCCGGTCCATGTCCAGCCTCGCCCCGACGCCGGGCCAGGCGGCGTCGAGGCGCTGGCGATACACCGCGAGCATTCCTTTGCGGGCTTCGGTCGCGCTCGGCCCGAACTGCCGCATGACGCCGTCGGCCAGTGCGTAAGCCTTCTGCCGGCTGAACGCCTCGACAAAGGTGAGCAGCGTGGCGTCGTCGGCCCGCGCCTTGCGGCAGAGTTCCGCCACCTCGCGGGCGTCTCGGTCGTCCGGCTTCTGCTTCAGGTACAGGTCCATCTCCGCCAGCGCGGCGGGGTAGTCCTTGCGGACGACCAGCAGTTGCCCTTTCATCAGCCGGGCCTCGGCGTTGTCGGGGGTGTAGTCCAGGACTACCCTGGCCTGCGTCAGGGCGTCGTCGAAGTCGCGCCGCTCCAGGGACTGCCGGGCCAGCTTCAGCAGCACCGGCACGGCCTCCCGCGTGCGGGCCAGCTTCTCGCTCTGCTCCGCGCGATACGCCAGGTAGGTCTTGAGCGTTATGCCGAGGACGCCCACGAGGAGGACCAGGAAAAGAAGGGTGGCCGCGCTGACCGCCTTGTTGCGCTTGACCAGTTTCCAGAGCAGCTCGCGGGTGGTGTCGGCCTTGGCGCTGACGCTGCGGCCCTCCTGGAAGCGCTCGACGTCCCAGCGCAGCGCCTCGACATTCGGGTAGCGGGCGTCCTGGTCCTTCGCCAGCGCCTTCATCGCCACGGCCGCCAGCTCGGGCGGGACTTTGCCGGCCCGCGCTCGCTGCGGGGCACGCTGGGCCGGCGGCACGATCTGGCCCTCGGCCACGCGCAACAGCACTGCCAGCTGCCCCCCCTCTCGCTCGACGGGCGGCTCCAGCGTCAGCAGCTCGTAGAGGATGGCGCCGAGGGAGTAGACATCGCTGCGCTGGTCGATGGCGTCGATCTGGCCTGTTGCCTGCTCCGGCGGCATATAGATCGGCGTGCCCAGCACTGCCCCTTCTTGCGTCAAGTCCGTATCGGCCGAGCGGTCGGTCAGCACCTTGCTGTTGCGGGGCGAGCCGGGAGCGTGAGCGACCGGAGATGACTTGACCTCCTCCGGTCGCTGACGCTCCCGGCTCGCCAGCACCTTGGCCAGGCCCCAGTCCATGACGTACACCTCGCCGAAGTCGCCGAGCATGATGTTGGCCGGCTTGAGGTCCCGATGGACGACGCCCTGCGCGTGCGCATAGGCCAGGGCGTGACAGACGTTGACGAAGGCGGTGAGCAGGCGGCCGAGCGGATATTCCGTCTCGGCCTTCCCGGGCTCCTTGCGCCATAGCTCCAGCACCTCGGCCAGGCTACGGCCCTTGACCATCTTCATGGAAAAGAACAGCCGTTGCCGCGCGTCCATGCCCAACTCGTGGATCGGCACGATGTTGGGGTGCTCCAGCTGCCCGGTGACCTGCGCCTCCTCGACGAAGCGCGCCTTCTTGGCGGGGTCGGTCTGGTCGAGCAGGTACTTCAAGGCGACTTCGCGGCGGATGTCGCGGTCCACGGCGCGGAGCACCGCACCCATGCCGCCGCGGGCAATCTCGCCCTGCACGACGTAGCGGCTGCCGTCCGGGCGCCGGGCGTCCGGGCCGTGCAACGCCGTCGAAGCGCCGGACTGGCCGAGGGTGACGCCGCCCTCGACGCCGGCGCGGCTGAGGGTGCTGGTCGTGCCGTCGATGACGCCTTGCGGCACGTAAGCCTGGGTGCGGTCGCCGGCCGGTACGATCAGGGGCTGCTTGCACGCGGGACAGGCGCCCTTGCGGCCCGCGAGTTCATCCTTGACCTGGAGCTTGGAGGCACAGTGCGAACACGCAAAGGCGATCATGGCGACTCCGTGCGCAGTGGAGGCAGGCATGGGCCGGGCCATTATCGCAGACGAGAGACGCAAGCGGTCAGAAATAACGGAGGGGAGAACAAACGGGTGCGGCAAAATTTCCTGGCGTCCTCGGAGGGAACAGCCTCGCGTTGGGCACGGTCTGCTTTGCCGGCTTCAGCCGGCTCCCCGTCTGCCACCACCTTCAGGTGGTGGAGCACGCAGCCCGCCCTGTCGCAGCCGGCTTCAGCCGGGCTTGGAAAGCCTTCAGGCACCAAGGCAGCGCTGGGGCTGAAGCCGGCATGGGGAAGCCCGGCTGAAGCCGTCTGCGAGGGACCCGAGGCAGCCTGGTTTCCACCACCTGAAGGTGGTGGCAGACGGGGAGCCGGCTGAAGCCGGCAACCAGACCAGCGCAAAAGCGAGAGGCAACTGGGTTTACAGGTGCCAGGAAATTGGCCACACCCACGTAATGGGCGAACGGGTCAGAAGTCCAAGTTAGACGGTATAATGGAGCGAAAATGACGTTAACCTTCGTCCAACCCGTTTTTGAGCAACGGAGCGCAGAGAACCACCCTGGCCTGGTGATCGACCAGGCTTTGGTTGGTGGCGAAGTAGCGGGTAGGGTTCAGGAACTGGTCGGCGGCTGCGACACCGTGGTCAAGGCGGTGCGTTGTTCGGGCGACAGGTTCCAGGGCAGGAAGGGCGTGATGTCCGGGGGTGCTGTGCCGCCGGCTTCGGCGCAGGCTTGCAGGTACCAGGTGAGCCAGGCACGCGGATTCAGGTCCCGCTTTCCCAGTGTGGCGAAGAGCGAGAACAGCATGGCCGCCAGGCGACCACTCCACAACGAGCCGGAGCCGTAGTAGTTTTTCCGACCCAGGGCCGGGCCGCGGGCACGCCGCTCCGACGCGTTGTTGTCCATGGGAATGCGGGGATGGCGTGCGGTCCGCCAAAGCTGGAATTGGCCAGGGGAATGGTCTGGCAATTGGGCGGCATGAGGGGCCGCTGGTCGCCGTTGGCCGCGACGCCCATCATGCGCCGGTGCGTATTGCGGACGCCGCTAAAGACGCTGCGGTCCTCGTTCTTGCCGCGGAGCGACTTGGGACGGATGGACTTTTCACCAAACATCGCGGTGGTACTGGTCCCGTCCGTCACGTCCGTGATGCGGACCTGATGCTGCCAGCCTTTAAGAATGGAACCGCTGCCCACGTCGGGGATCGCCGGGACGATGGCGCCATTGGATTTGACGTAGTCCGCGGCCGTGCCGAAGCTCGCCGCATAGTCGCTCAGGGCCCCGCCGGGATCGGCGAAATCGCCGGTGCTGAGGACCGGTGCCGGCCGACCGGGGCAATGATAGATCTTGATCTGTGTTTGGTACGCGGCCGGCGGCTGCTCCGCGACCGTCCGCTGCAAATCCCACAAGTTTTGCACATTGGTTTGTTCGATCTGCGGCAAGAGCAATGCGGCCCACGTCGCCCAGCCGTCGAAGCCGCCGTCCGCTCCCCCTTCGGAGCTGTCTCCGATGAACGCGGGGATCAAATACTGGTTCGCATCGTGGTAAGTATGGACCCCCAGGCCAATTTGCTTGAGGTTGTTCTGGCACTGAAGTCGAGTGGCGCTCTCCCGAACCTTCTGAACGGCGGGCAAGAGCATCCCAATCATGATGCCAATAATGGCCACCACGACGAGCAGCTCAATCAGGGAAAACGCCCGACGATGTATTGCGTTCATCATGCCTCCCAGGGCGAAGTGGACTCTTGCTTTCCGGATTGCGATGCAGTCGCTTTCAAGCATGCGACTAAGGTGATGAATTAAGTGATGTATTGCAAGCGGCGGCCCGGCGAATCGCGTGGCAGAAGAGACTGCTGCGTTAACTTGCCGCCAGGGCCCACTTTGTGGACCGGGCACAAGGCGAGCGTCCGCAACCAGTTGCGGCAGGCCAGGAATGACTCCGTCAGGTCCGCGAACGTGCCCTTGAAATTAACGGAGTAGAAGTGGACCGCAGGCGTGCTGAGATGATGAACTGAGCGAAGGAACGCGGCCAATGCGGACCTGAAGCGCGGAAGCGTCAGCGAAAGGCGCTTTGCGGACGCTTCGGGTCAGGGTGGGCGAAGTTCCTTGCTTGAAGCTGAAGGCAGTGACATTACCGCTCACCGCCAAGATCCGGATATTCCGGTCGAAGTTGGCGACACGTCACGGCACGGGTTCCCCGGCAGCTTTGCGGCCGTGAAGGCCGAGCGGCTTCTGCGCCTCTGCCCTTACCCGGATGCGACGCGCGCGTTCCAAAGCTCCGTCGGGTGCCGTCGGAAGGTGCTTCGCCCATTTTTCCAGCGTGGTGGCCACTGCCGGATGATCCGCGCCCAAGACGGATTCGCGAAGCTGAAGACAGGACTTAAACAACATCGTCGCCTCGTCCGTCTCCATCAGCGCCGCTCTCAAGATCGCTAAAGCGCTTAGTGTTTCGCCGTAAGCCAACGGGTCTTTGGTCTTGTCCATGTCCTGCGCCTTAAGGTCTTTGCGCAACAACTCTTCCGCGGCTTCAGTTTTCCTTGCCGAAACGAAATGTCGGCGCGCTGCTTCCCCGTGTAGTTTGCGACTCGGCGACTCGTTGCAACCGCGGAATCTAATGCCCGCTGAGCCAATGGTAACTACCCATATGCCCGTGTGCTGGTTTCCGTTGCCCATTTGCTTCTTTCGGTAGCGTCATTTGTTTTCCCCCACGCCGGTCGCGACATTCCAGACTTTGATTGACAAATCGAAGCTGCCCGTGACCAAGGTACTGCCCTCGGGACTAAACGCCAAGGAACTGACGAACAGACGGTGCCCTTTAAGCGTCTTAGTCTCGTTTAGCGCCAAAACATCCCAGAGCTTAGCGACCGCGTCTAACCCGCCCGAAGCCAACGCGGAACCGTCCGGGCTAAAGGCAATGGCCGTGATACCGCCCGCGTGTCCCGTCAGAGTGCCTCTTTTCTTAAGCGTGGCCAGTTCCCAGAGCGAGATCGTCTTGTCCGAACTACCTGAAGCTAGGCTCTTGCCGTCCGGGCTGAACGCAAGGCAATACACCTTACCAGCGCCGCCCTTGATCGTGGCGATGTTCTTTCCGTTGGCGACGCTCCAGAGCTTAATGGTCTTGTCCGAACTGGCCGAAGCGAGAACCTTCCCATCCGGCGTAAACACCGAGCGATGAACGGAGTCGGTGTGGCCAAGAAGCGTTGTGACGTTCTTTCCACTTGCCACCTCCCATAGCCGTATCGTCCGGTCGGAACTCGTCGACGCCAGGAGCTTCCCGTCTGGGCTGAACGCTATGGATAAGACTTGATTCTGGTGTCCCTCGAAGGTCGCGGCCTGCTTCGCCCGTCTGACGTCCCACAGCTTGATCGTTTTGTCATCGCTTCCTGACGCTAGAGTCTTGCCGTCGGGACTGAATGCAACCGACCATAGGTAGGCTGTGTGCCCTTTCAGCGTAGCGACGTTCTTCCCACTCCGCATGTCCCAAAGCCTAATTGTTTCGTCCATGCTTCCGGATGCCAGCGTCTGCCCGTCCGGGCTGAGCGCTAGTGACATGACGCCTTCGGTGTGCTCTTTTAGCGTTGCACGCAACTCCGGTTGTTGGGCCGGCGACGGATATGACGCCGCTAACCCGATCAAGAGTAGAGCAACCGGCGAAAGCCTGTGCGAACACATGTGCCCTCCGTGACATCTAGTACCTAGTACTTAATCCCGAAGAAAAACTTAGCCGACTTGGTCTGCTCTTGGACATCGAGGCCGACGCCAATTACGCCTTGAATTCCCTTCGGCTGAAGTCGTCCCTCCCAGGAGTAGGAACCTTCCACATGAATTCGGTCCCTAGCGTACTCGGCCGTTATGAGAGCGCCCTTATACTGAAAGGTGAGACCAAGCTGCTCCCCTTTTTTCTTAGAGTAACCGAAGCTAATCGCTCCAGCATCTCCCAAGAACAGCTTCGCATCGACGACATCCTTCTTCAGGTCATTGTCCCAGTTCCAAGCCAAAGACAACCTGTTGTCAAGAGTGAGTTCAAAACCAGCCTTTGAGACCTTGAAGAAGCCCTGCCCAGGCAGCTCGATGTCAATCGATTGTTCCTTGGGGTCCACCGTAAAGCTCTTATTTGTCTCTGTATTGAGTCCGGTGATAACTCCGTTTTTATCAATGGTGTAGACGATCTTGCCAGAGGTAATCTGCGCCTTACTAAAGCCCTTGTCGAATTCCAAGAAGTTTCCGGGCGAGAACGGAATTTGTCCGTGAAGCCCGTCTTTCTCTACATCGATTCTCTTGTAGCCAAGGAACCTGCCTTCCCTGTCCTTTTCAGGAAAGAGAACAGTCCCCGTCAGTCTGTTGGAATTGGCTACTGAAATCTGCCCGAACACTCCGCCCTCTTGCTTGAGGTCGCCAACGAAAAGGGATCCGGAAACCTCGTCTGTGAAGGGATTGACGACCAAATTGACATTGGTAGTGTTGATCAGAGGAACTCTTTTCAGCCCTTCAAGAACGTCGTTCGTTTGGGTGGCAACAAGATGTTTGAAATATAAGTCGAGCTTTTCCTTGGAAATCGGACTCTGGAGCGGGTTTGGCGGCGGATTTTGCTGGAAAAGCTGGACCAAAATCGGCTTTCCGTTCAGCGCAGGGTCCAACACAGAAATGATCTGCACCGTCGCCGTAGAGGTGAGCAAGCCATCGGAGACGGTATAGGTAAACCCGTCCTGGCCGTTGAAAGTTGGACCGGGCGTGAAGGCAAAAGAGCCATCGGCGCTGAGAACCAGTGTTCCGTGCTGGGGGTCTGTGTACCCAGTGACAGTGAGGACGTCGCCGTCCGTGTCGATATCATTGGTCAGGACGCTGGTGCCGGCCGGGTAGGTCGAGAAGGTATAGGTCGTCCCCTGCTCGATGGCACCCACGAACGTATCATCGCTCGCAATGGGCACCGCGTTCACGACCTCCAGCGTCACCGTGGCGGTCGACTGCGTCGATCCATATGCCACCGTGTACGTAAACGAGTCTTGGCCCACGTATCCCGCATCCGGCGCATACGTGAAATTGCCGGCCGCGTCGACTTCCAGGTCGCCGTGCGCCGGGTCCGTCGTCGAAATCAGCTGGAGCGTTGCCGGATCGTCGCTATCGTTGGCGAAGACGCTCGGGTTGAACCAGTCGGTCGTCATGAATGCCGTGTCGTGGGCGATATAGTACGTGTCATTCGTGGCCTGAAACGGCGACACGCTTGCCGAACTGCTGGCCGAAACCGGCAACGCCGTCTGGAAGCGAACTGACGTGCTGACCGCATACGTGCCCTCGTCTACATAGCGATGCGAACCGTACACGGTGTAGATGTGCACGTCGGTGTCGTAGCTGATGAACCCGTCGGAAGTCGTTCCATCGGCCCAGCTGATCGTAGCCGTGTAGTTGCCCAGGTTCTCCAGGTCGCTCAGGTCGGTGAACGTGGCAACGGTTTGCAGCCCACTGATCCGACCTTCCATGGCGGTCACTTCAAAACCGCCCTGCACACTGAGTGAAGGCTGGACGGTCACGCTGACGCTGGCCGCGACCTGCCAGCCGAACGCATCGCGCAGCGTGTACTGGAACGTATCGACGCCCACGAAGTGCAGCCGGGGCACGTAGTCGATCGAATCGTCCGACGCGTTGTTGGGCGTGCCGTTATCATGGAGAGTGACCGTGCCGCCTTGCGTACTGGTCGACGTGACGGCAACCACCCGAAGACCATCGCCGTCCGGGTCGCTGTCATTGGACAGCAGCAGGGACGTAGCCAGCGTGAGCGACGCATCCTCCGTGCTGGTCGCCGTGTCGTCCGCGGCCAGCGGCCGGCGATTCGCGGGCAGGGCTGGCAAGGCCGTGCGGAAGATCACGTAGTGGCTGTCGCTGGCGGAGTCGCTGCCCAACGTGTCGGGCCAGACGAACCGTGCGTCCGGCGAAATTCCCGGGATCGCGCCCCACGGCGCGCTGCCGTTGGCCGCGGAGGCTGCCGGCGTGGCCCACGACGCCTGGGCGATGTCGGCCGTCACCACTGACAGGTCGGGCAAGCTGCCATCCTGGCCCGGATTGGGGCCGCTGCCCACGACGTATTGCCAGTGCGTGGTATCCGAAAAGAACGTGTAGCCGCCTTCAACGGCAAATTGCCCAATCCACATCTGGGGGCCGCCGTCGTCCCAGACGAGGACATAGACGTAATCGTCGCCTTGAAGTTCAAAGCCATAGGTTTCCGACAGCGACCAGTTGGACGCGCCCGGGTTGCCGGCCGCTCCCGTTTCATTGCGGCCGATGACCGTGAGGCTCGTGCCATCGGCCTTGCCGGTGTAGAGCCCATAGTGATTGTCCGCCGTTAATGTCGCAGTCAGGTTGTCATGGGCCGATTGGACGGTCACGGCGACCGTCGCCGCGGCAGTCCAGCCGAAGGCGTCGCGGACGGTGTACTGGAACGTATCGGTCCCGATGAAGTTGGGTGCGGCGGTGTAGGTCACATGATCGTCCGACGGATCGGCAGGCGTCCCGTTGTCTTTCAGGCTGACCGTGCCGCCGTGGCTGCTGCCTGGCGTCACGCTGACGATGTGCAAGGAATCGCCGTCGGGATCGCTATCGTTGGCCAGCAAGACCGCGCCGGCAATGGCAACCGAGGTATCCTCGACGACGGAAACGTCGTCGTCCCCAGCCGTCGGCGGATCGTTCGTCGGGTAGAGGGGTGCCATCGTCCGGAAGATCACGTAATGGCCGTCGACTTCGGAATTGCTGTCGAGCGTGTCCGCCCAGACGAACTGGGCGAGCGGAGAGATATCGGGAATTTCGCCCCAGGGCGCGGCCCCCTGTGCGGCGGCTGCCCGGGACGTCGCCCATCCACTTGTGGCGGAGGCATTGGCGATGACGGCCGTCAGATCTTCAAGGGCGGGCACGTCGCCATCCTCGGCGGGTTTGATGCCACCGACCGCATACTCCCAATGAACGGCATCGGAAAAGAGCGTCCCGCCTCCGGGCAGGTCGAACTGGCCGGTCCACATCTGCTGAAAGCCGTTGTCCCACACGACGACGTAGATGTAATCGCCGGGACGGGCCTCAAAGGTATGCGTCTCCCCTGCCGACCAGTTGTACGTGCCTGGATCGCCGGCCGCCCCTGCCTCGTTGCGACCGACGAATGCGAGCGCGGAACCGTCTGCCTGCCCGTGATAAAGGCCGTAGTGGTTGTCCGCCGTGAGGGTAGCGACAATATCGTCGTCGGCCGGATAGACGGTCACGCTGACGGTCGCCGTCGCGGTCCAGCCGAACGCATCCTGGAGCGTGTACTGGAAGGTATCCGTACCGAAGAAATCGTCCGCGGGCGTCACGTTCACGAAATCATCCGACGGGTCCGATGGCGTGCCATTGTCATCGAGGATCGCTGTTCCACCCATGGCCGTTGCGGCGGTAACGCTGACGATGCGCAGGGCATCACCGTCACCATCGCTATCGTTGGCCAACAGGTCCGCGACGGCACTCGCGACGGCCGTGTCTTCGGTCGTGCGGACACCATCGTCTTCGGCCGTGGGCGGATGGTTGGCCGGCACCACCGGCGCGGCGGTGCGGTAGATGACGTAATGGCCGTCGCTGCTCGAATCGGCGCCGAGCGTGTCGTGCCAGACGAACTGGGCGTTGGATGAGAGGCCCGGAATCGTGCCCCACGGGGAACTGCCGTTAGCGGCCGACGCGCCCGGGTTCGCCCAGCTTGCACCGGCGATGCTCGCGGCCACCGCGCTCAAGGCGGGTACGTCGCCGTTCTCGCCGGGGTTGGCGCCGGCACTGACGGTGTACTGCCAGTGCGACGTGTCGGAGTAGAGGGGGATGCCGTTCAAGTCGAACTGGCCGATCCAGGCTTGCGGACCGCCGTCGTCCCAGGCCAGCACATAGAGATAATCGCCTGGCGACGCCTGGAACGTGTAGGCTTCCGCCAGCGACCAGTTGTACGGTCCGGGGTTGCCCGAATACCCGGTCTCGTTGCGGCCGATGAGGATCAAGCTGCTGGCGTCCGCCGGACCGCGATAGAGGCCGTAGTGGTTATCGGCCGTCAGCGTGGCGCTGACGGTTTCGGTGCCGGGAAAGCCCACGGCCGGTGCCAGGCGGTCCTCCAGGTGCTCCACGGCTGGCTTACACCGAAGGGGCGCAAGGGGGGGGGGCAGGATTACGACGGGCCCCGCGGGGACGGGGGCCGAACAGGGTGTGCATCCAAGTGCGAAACAGGCCGGGCATCGGGCGGTTCCTCTTCGTCGTTGAAGATGGGCGTCGTCCCGCGTTGGGGCGATCCAGTGGTGAGTCTGGGCCGACCGGTCACCGTTGTCAAGCCAAGATTGGCCGAAGGGCGAACGGGTGAAGAGCGCCGGCGGCACTGCGGGGCGTCGCGCCATGAGTCGGCCATGCGTTGGGTCTTCTTCCGGACCTGCGCAAGGCAGAGAGGGGCGCGTTCGCCCGACGCGTGAGCGAGGGATAAATCGTCCCTCGCTTGCGCGTCGGGCGAACGACCGGAGGCTCAGTCCTTGTCTTCCGCCGTCAGTTCGCCGCGGGTTCGCCAGTCTTCGGGGAGGAAATCGCGGACGTACTCCATCAGGCCGATGGCGATCAGTTCCTCCTCGACCTGCTGGGGCGTCGGTGATTCCAGCGTCTGACCGACTTCGGTCACCAGCAGTTCCGCGAACATGCGGCGGGCGCGGCTGACCTGCTTGCGAAAGGCGTCGGCACGCAGCGGACGGCCGATGCGGGTGCTGGCTCGCGCGGCCAGGGACTTGCTGTCTTCCTCGGGATGCTCGACGGAGAGCTGGAGCACGGTGTGGAAGAGGTTGCCGGGCGATTGCCGTTGATGCCCGTCCAGCGCCTCCCAGGCACGCGCCAGCACGCACTGGCGCCACTCCGCTTCCCACTGCTCATCGGCTGCCAGTGGAGCTTCCGGGGGGGCGGACAGGTTCTGGAAGGCAAAATCATCCTGGGTGGTCGGCTGCCGGCGGCGGAAATGGCTGATGGCGGCGTTGCGCACCGCAGTCTTCAGGTAATCGCGAAACCGGCCGCGCAGCGAATCGGCGCGCACGAAGCCGCGCTGGATGCCGCGCAGCAGGAAGTCCTGCAAGATCTCCTCGCAATCGTCCGGGTTGCGGACCAGGGCGCCCAGGTAGCGCCGGATCGCGGCACCATAGCGCAGCAGGAATTGCGTGGGGTCATTGACCGCATTCCAACGTGTCGAAATCTGATCGAGGCGCGAATGCGGTCCCGATCCGGTCGATACAGACGGTTCCATAGGACGACTCCCCGGTGGCGGATCGACGCGAACGCAGGATCGGGGCCGCATCGATCGCGTGGGGTGATGCGTAGGATATATACCTTGCAAACGGGGTTGCCGCAAATCGCGTGGCGCATCGGACATTTTACTTCACCGCACGAACGGTAGCGCATCCTTATTGCTCTCGTGACCGGGCTCTGCCCGGTCACGCACTGCCCCCCAGGCTCCACCTGGCGAATCCAGGGTGGCAGGAAATGCGTCCGATGCCTGTGCGAGTCCGCGAGGCAGAGCCTCGCCGGCAGTGCGTGACCGGGCAGAGCCCGGTCACGAGGAGGAGTCGGCACAATTTTCCCCGCCCGGACAATAAATCGCCCCCCTGCATGCTCGGATAGGTAGACACGCGGCACAGCACCTTCTTGCTGTCGAACGCTGATTCTCCAATCTCGCTGACTATCACGACAAGGACACTCCGACCATGGCCCTACCAAGCCGTGCCGGCTCCCCGAACGCCTCGGGGGCCAAGCCCGCTGTTGCCTCGATCATCCGCACCATTCCTGAAGGCGACGAAGACAGCGCCCCGCACTGGTCGCGTCTGATCCCGGCCTGGATCGTCAGCGGCGTGATCCACGTGGTCTTGCTGTCGCTGTTCCTGCTGGTCACCGTCACCGGTTCGGCGGCGACCGCCGAGATGGATTTCACGACCATCGTCGGCAACGTCCAGGACGATGCCAAGGATCCGCTGTTCGGCGTGCAGGAAGAGGGCACCGACCCGACGCAGGAAGTGAACTACAACGTCCCCGTCATCGCCGAGGTAAGCGTGCCCGGCCCGCCCGCGACTCAGGCGCCCGGCATCCTGAACAATCCCAACGACAATCCGCCCCAGAGCATGCCCGCGCCGGACGGCTTCAAGCAGGGCCAGTTCGGCGGTATCAACGATCCAAACCAGATCGGCCGCGGTGGTCTTTCCGGCTTCGAAGGCGGCTACATCGGCGGCGTCAAGGGGCTGCCCGGCGGCTTCCCCGGCACCGGCGGCTCCACCCGGCAGCAGCTCCTCCACTACAACGGCGGCAACACCCGCTCCGAAGCCTGCGTCGCTCGCGGCCTGAACTGGCTGGCCCGGCATCAGCGGCCCAACGGTTCCTGGGGCCTGCACGACTTCCATACCGCCCACAATTGCAACTGCAAGGGCCAGGCCAATCGGCCCAATGACATGGCAGCCACCGGCATGGCCCTGCTGCCTTTCCTGGGCGCCGGCGAAACGCACCGCGGCGTCGGCACTTCCAAGCTCTACGCCAAGCCGGTCGAATATGCCCTGGGATGGATCGTGAAGCAGCAAGGCGTCGACGGCCAGCTGGGCGACGGCTATTCGCATCCGATTGCGACCATCGCCCTGTGCGAAGCCTACGGCCTGACCGCCGACCCGAAGCTCAAGGGCCCGGCCCAGCGCGCCATTGATGCGATCGTCAACTGGCAAGCCGCCAACGGCGGCTTCCGCTACTCGCCCAAGCAGCAGGGCGATCTGTCGGTCAGCGGCTGGCACATCCAGGCGCTCAAGAGCGGCCAGATGGCCGGCCTGCACGTGCCGAACCAGACGTTCCAGGGCATCCACAACTTCCTGGACGCGGTTTCCACGGCCGACCAGAGCGGCCTGGGCTACACCGGCCCACAGGCGACGCCGCGGATGACTTCCGTCGGTCTGCTGTGCCGTGAGTACCTCGGCTGGGGCCCGCGCCATCCCGCCATCGCCAAGGGCACCGAGACGCTGAACAAGATGCCGCCTTCGGCCAGCTTGAAGGACATGTACTACTACTATTACGCCACGCAATCGATGTTCCACGGCACCGACGAGAAGGGCTGGGCGACCTGGAACGACAAGATGCGCGACCTCCTGATCGACACCCAGGACATGGGCAACAACCCGGACGCTCGCGATCAAAAGGGCAGCTGGTCGGCAGAAGGCGACGCGTTCGGCCCGCAGATGGGCCGGCTCGGCGTCACGTCGCTGGCGCTGCTGACGCTGGAAGTCTACTACCGCCGCCTGCCGCTCTATAACCGGCAGCTAGGCGCCGCGAAGGAAGAGGCGCTCAAGCGCTAAACTCTGACAACCGTCGTTCCGCCGCTGGCGGCGTAGCACTCCATGCTACGCCGCCAGCAGCGTTTTTCATTGGGGGAGCAAGTTACTGCTGTTGCACCGCGTACTGGTGAAGCCCGGCCAGGAGCAGGACTTCGTTGCGCGGGCGACTGACGATCAGGTCAAACTGGTTGAGGATGTCGCGGCCCAGGAGGCTGTATTCCAGGGCGCCGGTCTGGGTGAACGCGGCAAACCGAGCACGCAACTGAATGAAGCCTCCATCTGCTCGAGTGAATTCCAATGTGGTATCGACCAACACGAACGCGCCGGAACCTGCAACACCCGCGATGCGATGTCCCGGCGGAACTGGCATCGCGGCGATGCCCAATTTCGCGGCGAGCGCCGCACTGAAGATCGTGCGATCCGCCCCGCTATCGACGAGAAATCGCTCTGGAAAGGGATTACCCATCGCCGCAAACACCTTGGTAAGGACCGCAGGCCGGGGCACCCCATCCGTACCCAGATGCCATTCACCCGCGATGAGCATAGATCCGTGGTCCGTCAGAGTCGGGAACGTACTGAACCATGGCACCATCGTCTTCGGGGTGAGCGGCGGCCGCCCAGGTCCAGGCATCTTGCGGCGTGTCGGCGATATGCGTCTCTTGGCCCGCGACGGCGACAAACTTGCCACGCGCCTGGGGAAGCAAGTCTTTCCAGTGCGATTGCAACCAGTCACTGTTGAGGCGCGCTCGCGCGAACAGCGCCTGTGATTTGGCAATCTCCACCGGGTCCGTGACTTCGGTGATGACAATCTCGGGCTCGGGAATGGACTGATCGGAAACGATTCGGATCATCGCGGAACCCCTTCCTCGCGCAGTGTCCCATCTTGCCGCAGTTGCCATTCACCGGCGATGAGCATAGATTCGCGGAGTGTCGTCTGTGGAAATGTAGCGGACCATTGCCCCGTCG
This sequence comes from Gemmataceae bacterium, assembly GCA_019752375.1. Taxonomy (GTDB): domain Bacteria; phylum Planctomycetota; class Planctomycetia; order Gemmatales; family Gemmataceae; genus JAIEMG01. Next base: position 17,681 of record JAIEMG010000366.1, read on the forward strand.
TCGTCCGGATGGATGTCAGCAGCCCAGGCCCACGCCTGCTCGGCGGTATCAGCACAATGCGCCTCCTGGCCTGCCACGGCAAGAAACTTGCCGAGCGCCTGCGGTAGTACGTCCGCCCAGTGGGTTTGAAGCCAGGCGCTGTTCTGCCGGTGCCGTTCGTCCTGGGCGCGGAAGCGGGCAATCTCCGCCGGGTCGGTCACTTCCTCGATGGTGATCTTGGGCTCCGGCAGCGGCCCATTCCCAACGATTCGGATCATCGCGGAACCTCCTTCTTCACGACGATTCTATCACGGCCGCCTTCCCCGCCGCGTCACTTTTTGCCCATCAGCAGATCGACCACCCAGCAGCCGAGAACATGGTCCCGGGCTGACGACAGTGGCTCAGGATCTCGGCATCGGCACAGCCCGCGTCTTCCAACGCGTCGGCGAGGATCGGCAGACGGTTGAAGGCGCGTTCGTCGTAGATCGATTGGGCAAGGCCAGTCACGATCCTGGAGAGCCAGGCTAAATCGACGGACACATCGCGGAACGGCGTCGGACCAAGGAGACAACGCAGTAAAGGAGCAGCTGGCCCTCCTAGAACCGACAAGAGGTCCGGCAAACGCTCATGCTCGGATGGTTGGACTTTGCCGGCACGATATGCGAGGTCTGCGGCCGCTTGCAAAGGAGCAACCACGGCAAAATTCAAATCGGGCTTATCCTTCCAGAGATCGTGCTCTGAAAAGGCCCCTAACTCGATCAGTTTCTTAACATCGGTGGGGATCTCACCGCGTAGCAACGCTTCTCGATGCATAAGACAAGGAGCGAAGTCAAACCCGAAGGTGGGGCACTCGGCGCCGTATGCAGCGGCTGCCGATTCCGCCTTTGTAGCCTGCCCGTCGACAAATCGCTCGACCACCTCCACGTTGTCTCGGCTGCAGTCCGAGTAGAGCAGATGCCACTGGCTCCGGCACACCCCACAAACGAAGAGACTGCTCTTCCGGTCGCTGACTTTGCCACGCAAGAACTCCAGCATCGGCCGTGGATCGACACAGGCCGTCCATTCCCCCTCGGTCATGTCTAACTCCTCTTACCATCGCGGCCTCGTCCGACGTTCTGGCAGCCCCCGCCGCCGTTAAACACCGTTGCCTGACGGTGCCCGCCTCCCGCTTCGTCACCGTTACTCCCCGTTTGGTGACGGCGCGTCGCCCCCTCCTTCGTCCTGCCCAGCGGAGTCTCCCCATCCTCCCAGCCTAGAAAACCCGCGCACGGTCGATCAAGACCGAAATGCCCTGAAAATGCCCGGCCGACGCATCGGCGCTTGCATCCCGTCCGCACCCCCCTACAATCGCGTCGAACGCTCTCCACCCAAGGGTTCCGCTTCATGCTCTGGGCCTACCAGCAAAACATCGATCCGCTGAACAACCGCCTCCTCTCCACCCTCTTCGCGGCCCTGCCGGTCGTCGTGCTGTTCTGGTTGCTCGTGCCGCGCCGCTGGCTGGCGTCCAAGGCCGGGGCCGCGGGGGCGATCACCGCCATCCTGGTCGCCTGGATTGTCTTCGGCATGCCGCTCGAGATGGCGGTGATGTCCTTCGTGCATGGCGCGGGCTTCGGCCTGCTGCCGGTCGGCTGGACCATCTTCAATGCGATGCTGCTCTACAACTGCACCGTCGTCACGGGGCAGTTCAGCGTCGTGCGGCGGTCAGTGGCGGGGCTGTCGGGCGATGCACGCATCCAGGCCATCCTCATCGGTTTTGCCTTCGGTGCGTTCCTCGAAGGGGCGGCGGGCGGCGGCACACCGGTCGCCATTTGCGGCGCCATCATGGTCGGCCTGGGGTTTCCGCCGTTCCTGGCCGCGGTGCTGTGCCTGATCGCCAATACCTCGCCGGTGGCCTATGGCGGTCTGGGTACCCCGCTCATCACGCTCAGCGGCGTCACCGACATTCCGACCGAACGGCTGAGCACGATGGCCGGGCATCAGTTGCCGCTGCTGTCGTGCCTGGTGCCGCTCTACATGGTCAAGGTGATGTGCAGCTGGAAGCAGACGTTCGCGGTCCTGCCGGCCCTGATCGTCGCCGGCGGCTCGTTCGCGCTCTTTCAGTATTCCTTCGCGACCATGCACGATCACGTTCCGGGCCTGGTGCTCTACCCGATGACCGACATCGGCGGCGGCATTTTCTCGCTGGTGTTGACCGCGATCTTCCTCCGGTTCTGGAAGCCGCGCGAGGAATTCCGCTTCGAGCCGGTCGAGGTCCCGGCCGCCAAGGAAGCGAAGACGATCGTGCCGGCCGATGCTCACGCCGCCGAGGCCGCGGCCCTGGTAAGCGACGCGCCGCCGCCCGGCGACGACATCCGGCTGACGCGCTGGACTGTTACCATGGGCTGGATGCCGTACATCATCATGTCGGTCTTGCTCATGCTGACCGGCTTGGTCCGGCAGATGGAAACACCGGTGCGCCCGGGCCCGGGGCCGGTGCGGATCGTCGAGGGACTGCACACCAACTACCAGGTGCCAATCCCCCTCCTGCACAACGAAGTCATGCGCGATCCTCGGCTCCACGACCCCACCACCGGCCCGGCGAAACCGGAAAGTGCACTGTTCAACTTCGCCTGGATGACCGCGCCGGGCACCGCGGTGTTCTTCGCAGCCTTGCTGTCGATGGTCATGCTGCGCATGGATCGGGCACAGATATACGAGGTGTTCCGTCGCACCATGTTTCAAATGAAGATCCCGATTCCGACGATTGCCTGCATGCTGGGCCTCAGCTACGTGACGCGCTACGCCGGCATGGACGCCACGCTGGGCATCGCCTTCGCCGAGACGGGCCTGTTTTACCCGTTCTTTGCCGCCGTGCTCGGCTGGCTGGGCGTCTTCCTGACCGGTACGGACGCGGGCAGCAACGCATTGTTCGGCAGCCTGCAAAAAATCACCGCCACCGCCGTGTTCAACTCCCACCAGGATGGCGCATTCCAGCATCTGTCGCTGGACCAGGCGCAGGTCTTGATCTGCACGGCCAACAGCACCGGCGGCGTGATGGGCAAGATGATCGACGCCCAGAGCATCTGCGTGGCCACCGCGGCCACCAACCAGATCGGCAAGGAGGCCGACATCTTCAAGGCCGTCGTCTGGCACAGCATCGTCCTGGCCGCGATAATCGGCTTGATCACGATGGCGCAAGCGTATATTTATCCATTCACGCGACTGGTGCCGTGATTGGCTGGAGGACGGATTGGGCCACGTCTGTAGCCGCAGGCTTCAGCCTGCGGTATGGCGTCACGGGGTCGGCATCCGTACTCCGCAGGCTGAAGCCTGCGGCTACAGAAGCGCACGCCGATCGTTCCAAAGGCAATTGTAGCTGCAGGCTTCATTCAGCCTGCGGAACGGCGTCGCGGGGTCGGCATCCATACTCCGCAGGCTGAAGCCTGCGGCTACGGGCGTGGGAGCATCAACGGACAGTCGCTAGCCGGCCCGACAACTCATCTCCCGCAACGCCTCTTCAAACCCCGGCCACGGCTGCGTGGGAAACGCCTGCCGCCAGCGCGACGAATCGAGCGACGTGTCGCGCGGCCGCGGTTCCGGCGCCGGCACCTGGTCGCGCCGAGACGCCACGAACACTGACGCGTCTTGCTTCAAGAATGCAGCCAATCGCTGGCCCATTTCCAGACGGCTCATACGCTCCGGGCCGCCGAGATGAATCCGTCCAGTGAAGTCGGATTTTGCCAGGGCGATCAGCGCTCGCGCGGCGCCGCGCAGGCTCAGCGGCGTGCGCCACTCGTCCACGAAGAGGGGCATCGGCTTGCGTTCGCGCAGCGCCGTCAACTGGCCATCGAAAAAGGAGGAACGACCGATGAGCGTCGGTCCGAAGAGGAGGCTCAAGCGGGCAACCGCGGCGTGCGGGTTGGCAAGGACGATACGCTCGGCTTCCGCCTTGGTGCGGCCGTACATCGAGCAGGGATTTGGCGCGTCGTTCTCCGTGTAATTGCCTTGCTCGCCGTCGAAGACCATGTCCGTGGAGACGTGAATGAGCCGGGCAGCGTGCTGGGCGGATAGCTGGGTCAGCAGGGCGCTGCCGGAAACGTTGATCGCACTCGCCCGGTCCGGCTCACGGTGGCATTCGGCCACCGTGGACAGGGCGGCGGCGTGAATGACGACGGCAGGGCGCAGCATCTCGAAGGCCTTGGCAACGGCGTCGCGATCGGCCAGGTCCATTGGCACGAGTCGCTTGCCCTTGCTGCGGCCGCTCCAGGCATGGACTTCCACGTTGTGCTCGGCCAGCTCGCGGAGGAGATATGCGCCCAGCTGGCCGCTGGCGCCGGTGACAAGCCAGTGCGGTGGTGATGGTTGAGAGGTCGTCATTTCGTTCGCAATCGCTCAATTTCCGTTGGCCGCTCGCGCAAAGCCGCTTACAATGCCCGCGATTTCCTGCAAACATTCACGGTGGACGAGCCCGGAACCCGCGCCCGGACTTGCGCCGACTGCACATCCCCTGGGAGGATCGCCATGTCCGAAGGAATGCCCCCGCAACCCCCGCCCGAGCCCGCGCCGCAACCGGGTCAACCGGCCGGCGAGCCGTTTCAGGTCAAGGTCCAGAAGCTCGTCGAGCAGTACCTGCTGCCGCCCGCCGACCCGACCCAGGACACGCCCGATGCCCGCATGAATCGGATGCTGACGCTCCTGGTGGTCATCGGCGTCGCGCTCTTTATCATGGGCGGGTGCTTGTTCACGATTGCCAGTATGTTTTGAGCGGGGCGAACAAGACCTCGGTTGAGTCTTCGGCCGCCCCAACGACGCAGGTATAAACCTATTGAAGGGGTGCCGCCGCAGCGGCTCCCCCGTTATACTTCGCGCGGTAGAGAATGGTTGTGTTCGGTGGGCCAGACACTCTTGTCTGGCTGGCCAGACAAGAGTGTCTGGCCCACCTTGCCAGGCATCAAATTGGCCCGCGTGCAGTATAGCCCGACGCGCAAGCGAGGGATACTTTATCCCTCGCTTGCGCGTCGGGCGAACGGATCGGCGCAAAGCTGCGGTCGTGCCGCGGCCGCATGGGAGGTTCATTCGATGGCTTATTATCGACGACGGAGCAACACCCTGGGCTGGCTGGCCTTCTTCGGCATCGGCGCCGTGGTGTTCGGCGGCCTGCTGGTTGCCACCTACTACTTCAAGACCGAGTACGAGAAGAAGGAGGCAGCGGCCGCCGCCGCGACGACCAGGACCCAGGACAAGGAGGCCAAGCCGATCGACATCGTAAAGCTGCACCTCTCCAAGAAGACCAAGGAAGAGGGCAAGGGCTACGAGGTCACCCAGGCCACCGATCCCAAGGAGGTCAACTCCGGTAAGCTCGGCCGCAAGGTCTTCATCATCAACGTGCGCTGGAAGATGACCGGCGAGGACGCGCCCAAGGACATCAATGACGATGTCTTCATCATCGACAAGGTCGGCAAATCGAACATGATCCACCCGTTCAAGTTCGATGACTGGGACCGCGCCAAGGGCGACTACCAGATCACCGAGGACCCGTGATTCCCTTGGCTGCAAACCCTTTCTGCGGTCGTTAGCCCGACGCGCAAGCGAGGGACAATTTTTCCTTCGCTTGCGCGTCGGGCTAATAACCGAGTCGGGCTAATTTGATACCTGGCAAGGTGGGCCAGACACTCTTGTCTGGCCGGCCAGACAAGAGTGTCTGGCCCACCGAACACAGCCATTCGCCACCGCGCGGGAGAACGAGCGTACTTCGAGGTCGCTTCCGATTTTCCTTGGTCGCACAGATGCGGGTTTGCACCCGATTCCCTTGGCCGTCCGGGAAGCGCGCGGTAAGCTTCATGGGGCCCGTTGCTCCGGAGAGATGCCATGATCGACGACGTTCCGGTGGTGTTGCAGAGCCGTCACATCGAGATGCCGCCGCCTCCGCTGGTGCTGCCGCCGACGGCCGAGCAGCCGCCGCCGAGCCAGGAACGCATCCAGGTGGTCGATCAGGCATTTGCCGGCGATCGGGAACGCGCCGATGCGATCATGGGCTTTGTCGGCCTGTGGCTCAGCGCCCCGTGGCTGGGCGGGCTGCTGGCGGACCACTTCCGCGTGCCTGAAGAAGAGGATGACGACCCGGCGCGCATGTTAGCCCGACGCGCAAGCGAGGAATGAATTGTCCCTCGCTTGCGCGTCGGGCTAACATGCGCGCCGGCCTGCCCTGAACTTGGGCGAGCGGCAGCACGAAATTTTCCAGTGGCACGGACATTTCTGTCCGTGGTTCGGGAAACTGCACGGACAAAAATGTCCGTGCCACCGATGACTCGCTTAAGTTGATGGCATTCGGAAAAGTGCTAATTCCTGTGGGGCCGAACTGGTCGGCACGTTCCAAACGTGCCCCACAACGATATCCGGCATTTCTGCTCACGCCACTTTGCGCTGTCCGCCGCCGCTTCCCTGCCCTCCCTTGATGATGGTCGCCGGTTCGCAGTGACCCTTGTGCTCCAGAAAGTTCTGCCGGTACGACCGCACCAGCTCGCGGTGGTGCTTCAGGATCAGCAGGTTCTCCGCGTTCTGGTGTTCCGCCTGGTTGGTGAAGTTGAAGCTGCCGGTCACCAGTGTGTGGCCGTCGATCAGCATGATCTTGTTGTGCGCGATGGCATGGTGCTTGTCGATCAACGGTACCATGCCCTGGCTCAGCAGGTCGCCGAGCTCCGTGTGCGTCTCGTGCTCGTTGGAATGGTCGAGCAGGATGTCGACGTGGACGCCGCGTCCTTTCGCTTCGACCAGCGCCTCGGCGATCGGCTTGGACGTGAACGAATACGCCTGCACCAGGATCTCGTGCCGCGCGCTCGCCAGCTCGCGCACGACCGCGTCGGTGCAGCCGCCCTTGGGAGAAAAGTGAACCAGCACCGCCAGCGGTTTGACAAAGCGGTGATAGACGCCGCGGACGAGGAACACCAGCGTCAACCCGCCGGTGAAGCCGGTCGCCAGCAATAACCACATCATGAGCATCTTGCGCAGTCTCCCACCCAAGCCTCACTCATCGCGCGGGGAGGATACCAGGGAGACGGGAAAAGACAAGACGGGAACCCGGGCGAGCGGTTGAACGCAGGGCAGTCCGTAGAGAGGAAGAGGAGCAGGATTAAGAGGAAGATTAAGAGTAGGAAGAGGATAAAGAGCAGGAGTAAGAGAAAGAGCAGGATATTACAAGTCCACACGCGTCGTGGATTCGTTCCTGCTCTTTCTCCTCATCTTGCTCTTAATCTTCTTCCTACTCCTACTCTTACTCTCTACTTTCGCAGTTTGCCACGCGGGCGGTCGATCACGTCGCCTGCAGCCAATCGAGGACGTCCATGCGCGTGTGCGGGGTGAAGCTCCCCGCCGAGGTCATCTGACGGTAGGCTTCTTCCGCCATCAGGCCCAGTTGCGGGAGGTCGGCCAGTGCCAGCTGGGGCTGCTCGCGGTAGAAGAAGACGTCTTCGCCGCCTGTCACGGCGACCACCTCGACGTCTTCCGAGGTCGTCTTCGCCAGTTTGCCCAGGCGCTCGCCGGCCAGGTCGGCGGGGACCACCAGGAAACGCAGCTCGCGGCAGCTCTGGCGCGGGCCTGCCAGGCTGGGCGTCGCTTCCTCGAAGGCACGCGTCACATCGGCGCAGACTTCGGCATCGCCGGGGCGTTCCTTCAGGTACATGGCCGCCACGCTGGCCTTCCCCAGGATGCCCTCGACGTGGGCTTCGGTCTGCTGCTGCATGACGAAGCGCAGGTCGGCGAAACCGCTGGCGGCCCCCAGGCACAGCTGCGTCAACGACTTGAACTGCCGGCGGACCACTGCTTGCAGCTTGTTGTCCAGCTCGAGCAGGTCTTCCGGCTTGACGGCTTTGAGGATGGCATCGATGGCCTCGTCCACGCTACGGGCGTTGTTGGGCAAGAAGTGTCGGCCAGAGCCGAGGTCGATCTTGGCCGCGCGGCCCGCCATGGCCCGCGGGTCGTCCAGCGTGCGCTGAAACTCTCCCAGGCGCTGCCGGCAAAAGTTGACTTCCTCGACGCGCTTGGGCCAGGTGTCCAGCAAGCCCTTGTAGACGCTGAGCAGCTGCTCCAGCACCAGGCTTTGGTAGCGTGCCTTCGGATACCGCTGGAGCGAATCGCGCAGCTCCATCGCGGTCTTTGCCTTGCGGCCCGGCCACCACGAGCCCTTCTGGACGTTGATTACCAGCGAGTGAATGTGCGCGTGCGCCTCGGCGGCGTGGGCGTCCAGTTCGTCGAAGAGCGCCTGATGCGTGCGGGCTGCCTCGCCGATCATCGCCGCCAGCTGGTGGGTCGCTTCTTCCGCGCCGAAGACGCGGAACTTCGGGTCCTCGACCAGTCCCGAAAGGAGATCGGAGAGCCGTTGATCCAGGTCGCGGCGCAGCGCCCGGCCGGCTTCGGCCAGGGCGTCCATCGCGGGGATCGAACCGGAATCGCCGGGGCGGCCGATCAGTTGTTCCAGCTGACCGAGGATGCTCAGCGCGCTCCCGGCGCTGATCTCGCCCTGGCTCAGGGCTTTTTGCAGGATGCTGTCGAAGACGGCATCCGGCGCCTGGCCCACGGCGCGTTCGCAGGCGGTTTGCAGGGAGGCGATCAGCGCCTCGGGCTGTAGCTCCAGCTTGGCCCACTGCTCGGTCAGCCGTGCCTTGACGGCCTTCTGCATGACCTGACGATCGGCCGAGAGCCAGTTCTGCACCAGGCGGCGCGTCAGCGCTCGCCCGACCTGCTCCATCAGCACGCGGCGCGGCATCGAATAGCGGTAGGCGCCGAAGGTCTGGCACAGCATGCTGCCTTCGTCCGGCGGATTGGCGGCGAACAGCTCGGCACGTCCCTCGTCCGCCTTCCGGCCCAGCGGCGTGAGCAGTTCGCGGCACAGGTAGTCGCCGACCAGCATCGTCGTCTCGCGCGTCGGTGCCGGATCGGCGCCTTCCTCGGGCAACGGCAACACCACGGTGCGCGTGAAGGGGGCGCCCTTGTCGTTGATCGGATCGTCCGATTCGTCGAAGAACGCCTGGTAGGTCACCTGAGGCGCGGAAAAGTGGAACAGCTCCGTCAGTGCGGCGAAGGCATTGCCCAGCGCAGGCGATTTCTTGTTGCCGCGCTCGGCCGTCGGCGCCAGCAAGATACCGACCACGTCCGGATCGGCGTAGCCGAACCGCGTCTTGAGGAGATGGCGCACCAGGTAAGCAACGTCAATGAACATGCCGCTGCCGGTGCCTCCGCCCAGGCCCGCGACGACGTAGACACGCGGCCGATTGGTGCGCACGCCCAGGCGCGTCTGCCGATCCGCCGACTGCAGCGCCTTGGCGTTGGTGCAGGCTTCCAGGTCGGCGCGCAGCTTGCTGACGACGGAACGGTAGTTGTCCACCAGCGCCAGCCGGCCGAGGATGCGCAGTCCCTCCGTCGTCGTCTGGTTGCGCGGGATGCGGCAGACCATCGACAGGTTCAGCCAGGAATCGAGCGCGGCCCGATTGCGGACCGGCTTCAAGTAGTGCGACGGCTTGTTCAGGCGCGTCAACAGCACCTCGGTTTCGGCAAGGACGCCGTCGCTGCTGGCCTCGGTTGCCTCGGGAATGGTTTCCGGATCGCTGTCGATGAAGAGCATGCGCAGGTGCGGCAGCAACTCGGGCGGGCCGCTGCGTTCCTGGATGGTCTTGCGCAGCTGCTGAAGGACGTTCAGCCCCAGCCGGCCGATGCCGATGACGAGGGAGGGGAAGAGCACACCGTCGCCGGTGATCTCTTCCGGGGCCTGCACGCTCATCTCGCGCTTCAACTGCGCGGTCGTCAACGTGCGGCTGGGTTGTGCCAGCACCGGACCGACCCGGGTCGATGCCGGCTCCTGCACGGGGGGAAACGAGGTGGCTGTGTGCTGCACCGGCGGCGGCGTTGGCGCCTTGGCGGGCAACGGGGGCTTCTCGGACCGAGCAGTGGGGCTGACGCGGATGACTGCTGGCGTTTCCGCAACCGCTTCGGTCACCTCCGGTTGCGCGACCGGCGGTGGCGGCGCGATTCCTTGCCCTGCCAGACGCAGCGCCTGGATCAACTCCGAGCAGGTGGGGAAACGGTCTTCGGGCTTCTTCGCCAGCGAACGGGCGATGGGTCCGCGGTCGCACGCTGGCAACGAGGTCAGGTTCGGCGTGCCGGTCAAGTGCTGCATGAGCAGCTGGCGGACGTTGGTGCCGTTGAATGGCCGCTGGCCCGTGAGCAGCTCCTGGTAAACGATCGCCAGGTTGTACTGGTCGCAATAACGGCTGATGATGCCGTCGAACGTCTCCGGGGCCGCATAGACCGGCGTGACGCCGCTGGTCACCTGCGTGTTCATGCCTTCCAGGTCCTTGACCAGGCCAAAGTCGGCGACCTTGACGTGGTTGTGGACCAGGAACAGGTTCTGCGGCTTGATGTCCAGGTGCTGCAGCTGATACTGGATGTTCATCAGATCGAGCGCTTCCGCGGCTTCTTCCATGTAGCGGAGCAACTCGTCGCGCGGCACACCCGGCAGGCCCTGCTTCTGGCACTCCAGGAAGCGGTCCCACAGGTTGCGGTCGGCCAGCTCCATCACGATCATCAGCTGGCCGTCGATGATGTCGTAGCGTTCCAGCGAGAGGATGTACGGGTGGCGGACCGTCTTGACGCGGTTGAGGGATTTGAGCTCTTGCTGAAGGAGGCTGTCGTCGCCGTGCGCGCCTTGCAGGGTGCCGTGCACGAACTTGATGGCCTTGAGCAGACCGCCGGGCGCTTCGGCCTTCCAGACTTCGCCGAAGCCACCCCCGCCGATGCGCTCGAGCAGCTTGTAGCCGGGAATCGGCTCTGCCTGGCTTTGCGCTCGAATCGCCATCAGCACTGCCCTAGGGCTGGAGGTACGGACCACCGCAATTTCAGGACGGGGCGATTGCGATGCCGTCACCGGCACATTCGCCCTGGGCGGCGCGCTCGACCGACCTTGCGCACCCCTATTTATCTTACGCTTCGGCCCTGGCGGGATTGCAACCCTTTTTTGGCTGCCGGGGGGCGGATGAGGGAGGAAATCCGCTTCCCCTGTCCCGGACGTTCATCGCATTGGCAGGCCGAATCGGACAACGATCCTCGAAGTTCAGTCTCCATCATGGCCCAAGGGAGAGTCGGGCGCGGAGGGAGCGACCTCTGCAAAGACAGCACACTGCAAGGATAAGACGGTTTTTTAGGTGGTGCAAACGGAGCCAAGCGAAATCTGCTCTGACGTGTACAAAAGTCAATGTCCGCGGCCGCTAGAATGCTCCTAGCTCAGCAGTTGATCGTCGTTTGCGTTGAACGGTGGCGCGGGCCAAGCTCGATGCGGTCTGCTGATGGAGTAACTTCAACACTGGAGAGTGGTTGCCATGCTGCACGTTGACATCCCAACTCGCGCCGAAATCGAAGAATTGATCCGCAATCATGGCCCGGCCCGGGTAAGCTTGTACTTGCCCACGACCCCCGTCACCCAGCAAGCCCAGGCCGACCGCATCGCCCTCAAAAACCTCGCCGGCGAAGCCCTTCGCCAGCTTGCCGATCACGACAAACGTGAGGTCCGGGCCATCGAGGAGTTTCTCTTCGACCTCGTGGACGATGATGACTTCTGGGAGTTTCAGGCCAACAGCCTGGCGGTGTTCGTGACCCCGGAGAGGCTTCGCACCTTCCGGTTACCCAACCGCTTGCAGCAGGTCGTCGAAGTCAGCGACCGGTTCCACGTCAAGCCGCTGCTCCGCGCCATCACCGTGCCGCAGTCCGCGTTCGTCCTCGCCCTCGCCCAGAACAGCGTGCGGGTGATCGAGGTCTCGGCAGAAATGCCGGCATTCGAGGTGAAGGTGGAAGGGATGCCCAAAGACGCGGCAAGCGCCGCGGGCAAGGCCTCGATCAAGGACCGCTCGCCAAGCGGCCGCATCCAGGGTTCCGAGGGGATGAAGGTGCGTCTCGCCCAGTACGCGCGGAAAATCGACCGGACGCTTCGCGAACTTCTCGGCGGCCGGGAAACGCCCTTGATCCTTGCGGCGGCCGAACCGCTTCAGTCGATTTACCGCATGACCCAGTCCTATCCCCACCTCGCGAAAACCGCACTCAGCACCAATCCAGAAGCGATGAGCGATGCCGAGCTCGCGGCGGCCGCCCGTGGCGTCCTCGACGAATTGTTTCGTGAAGAAATCGCGGAACTTCGGCTTCTGTTCGAGCAGCGCGCGAAGCAGGGGCGGACCACCACGGACGTCGCCCAGGCAGCTCGCGCCGCCACTCGCGGCGCGGTGCAAACGCTGCTCATCGACATTGACGAGGTGATCCCCGGCACGCTGAACGACGACGGGGCCGTGACCTTCGCCGACGGCCCGTGTGCGGCGACCTACGGCATTGTCGATGAGATCGCCCGACGCGCGCTGCTCACGGGGGCGCGGGTCCTCGGCGTGCGCCGCGCGGACATGCCGGACGGAGGTAGTCTTGCCGCGATCATGCGTTATCCCTTCTGATGCCTGACATTCACCGGTACATCTTTTGCCGTCCTCCGGATGCTTTGGAACTCGCCCGTTGCCGGTTCGCCACTCCTAACGAGTGTCTGCGCAGTCGTTCCCCCGACGCGCGGGCGAGGGATGAGTTGGGTCATCTCTCGCTCGCGCGTCGGGCAAACGATTCCGGGATCGCTCCCGACCTGCTCTGTAGAAAACCAGGCTTGCCCTCGTTACCGGGCTCTGCCCGGTCACGAGGGCGAGGTTTTCTACAAAGCACTCCCGACCCGAATGCCATTAACATAGGCAGGCGCCAGGCGAG
>JAIEMG010000094.1 GCA_019752375.1 Gemmataceae bacterium
CGCTCACGCGCCGCGCCTCCCACAGATCCGTACGTGCCCAATTAAGGCATACGGTTCGTCCGTCATGGAAGCACAGATCCGCTTTGCTCGTCGGGGGTGTTACGGGGACCCGAAGTCGAGGTACGGACCATCATGCCGCCGACTCCGCTTCCTGCCATTACCAATCCGACGCCACATTCGTTTTCGGATCGGTCTTGACCTGCTTCGAAGGCCTGGGTATAGCCCCTCCCTCTTTTCATCACTCCGGGTATTCCCGGTCATGGAACAGCTATCGACGGCGGCCGGGGGCATCGGTCCGCACGGTGGCTAGTACCGGCTTCCGCCAAATCTCGCGGGGAGGGGGACACTCATGGGTTCACGGTTCGTGTTTATCGGGGCGGGCATGATCCTGGCCAGTGCAGTGCTGTCCGGATGCAGCTCCTGCAAGGACTGCTCCCTGTGCAGTTCCAAGAGCGATGCACAGCCCAACTACACGCAATCGGCTTCGAGCCAGGGTAAAGCGCCAAGCAGTGCGGCTTACGCGGCCCAGAACATGACGACGGCCGGCGGCCAGCCGACCAGTGCCGGCGCGCCCGCCAGCTGGAACAACCAGCAGCGCTACAGCGCGGCCCAAACGCCGCAGAACAGTGGCGCTCCGGCCGGTCCGACGGGTACGCAGCCCGCCGCATGGACGCAGCCGGCACAGCGCCCGGCAGCCGCCGGCGCGACGACCCCGGTCAGCAGCAACCCGACCGCGGGTGGCGCTCAGAACTGGAACACCGCGTCGCCGACGTCGAGTGCATCGCCGATTCCCACATCGTCCACGTACGATCGTGTCTCGCCGCCGATCAGCCCTGCGCCGACGACCAGCACGAGTATGCGGACCACGACGCCGGCAGCGCAGCCGGTCGTGGTTGACGAGCCGGCGCGACCGGCCGCGACCAGCCCGGTGTACACGGTTCCGACCACCACGAACAGCAATAGCTCGCCGGTGGTGCCGCAGGTCCAGTCCGCGGCGCCCCTGCGGATTGACACGGCGCCGATGACCGACGTCGGCAGCAGCGGTGTGCCGGTTCGGGCCGGCGCCTCTTCGGCGTCCGATGTGAGCTTCGGCGACCCAGCCGGCACGGAAATGGTCATCACGGGTTCCTCGTCCCCGGCGCCGGCCGTCGAAGCACCGACGGTCGAGAGCGGCCCGGCAATTCCGCCTCGTTGATGGCAGAGAATTATCCTTCGCGCGGCAGCGAACGGATGTGCCCGGTGGGCCAGACACTCTTGTCTGGCCGGCCAGACAAGAGTGTCTGGCCCACCTTGCCAGCTATCAAATTGGCCCGCGTGCAGTATAACTGTCTCTCGTTCGGCCGCGACCGGCGGGAACGCGTGATGTCACGCGTTCCCGCCGGTCGCGCGTTTTCAAGTCCGCACGCCAGTCCGGCTTGACGCCGCGGCGCTCGACCGTTACCGTCCGCCCCGCGCAGCTCCATCCCAATGTGCCGCGCCATCGGCCCGCCTCACTTTCCCCAGTGGCCCAGCACTCGAAAGGACCCCATTCATCATGAAATTGCCATTGCTACTCTCGGCATCGATTGCCCTCGTCATGCTGTCCGCCGGAGCGGTCCGTGCGGGCGCCCGGGAAGCCGCGACCGTCGATTCGGCTGCCGAGGTGCTCGCGGACCTGTCGGCCATTCCGGCGAAGTGCATTCCGCCGGCCCTGCTCCAGGACGCCCAGGGAATTGCCATCATTCCGGACGTCATCAAGGCCGGCTTCGTGCTCGGTGGGCGGCACGGCAAGGGTGTCTTGCTGGTGCGCCAACCGGACGGTTCATGGAGCAACCCAATCTTTATCAGCCTGACCGGCGGCAGCGTCGGCTGGCAAATCGGCATCCAGGCAACCGATCTGGTCCTGGTGTTCAAGACTCGCGGCGGCCTGGAGCGCATCATGAAAGGCCGAGGCAAGCTGACGCTGGGCGCCGACATCGCCGTGGCGGCCGGCCCGGTCGGTCGACAGGCGGAAGCCGCCACCGACGGGCAGCTGAAAGCGGAGATCCTCTCCTATTCGCGCAGCCGGGGCCTGTTTGCGGGCGTTTCGGTGGAGGGTGCAGCGCTCTTGATCGACAACGAAGCCAATGAGCAGTTTTACTGGATCCGCGACATCACGCCTGGGGTGATTCTGGGTCTCGCGCCCAACCAGGCGCCGCCCGCCGCGCAAAAACTGTGCGCCGAGCTGACGCGTCTTAGCCGCGTGGCGCCACCGGTTGCGCAGCCCGGCATGCCCTTGCCCGCCGTGCCGATGCCGCCCGCGGGGAACCCGCCACAATGGCAACCCATCATGCCGCCGGCACAGCCCGTGCCGCCGCCGCCTGCCGCGAATCCGCCGCAGTTTCAACCGATGGCGCCGCCTGCAACGCCCTTGCCGCCGCCGCGACCGGTGCCGCCGCAGTGATACGGTTTGTGAGGCTGGCGAATGGGGTGCATCTCTAGTGAGGCCCGCTCGAACACGACAGGGAGCAGATCGCGCTTCAAGAATACGTTCGTGGGTTCGTGGGACGGATTTCCAATCCGTCCAGCCAACGCGGACGGATTGGAAATCCGTCCCACGAACCGCGGAAGATGCGGCTGGTCACGGCACTACTCCTTTTGGAGAAGGAGATCGAGCGCCCAGCACCCCTTGGGGTGTTCCTTCTCCTGAAAATGCGCTGCAAGCTCTGGTTGACCTGCTTCCAGCAGGGCGTCGTGAAGAGCGAATGCACAGTCTTCGCCAAAGTAGATGGCCTCCGCCAGCTTCTCAACCGTGGACGGCCAACCGCCCATCGGCGTTGGACGACGGAACGGATTCCCCAAGATGTGACGGACGAGTGCTGCCTGTTCGCGCCGCAATCCCGCTTTCGGCGAAACGGCTTCCCTTACCAAAAGAACGATGTCCATGGCCGTCTTGATCGTCGCCCTTGGCGCGGCAGACAACGCGGCCGCTTTGGCGGCACAATCGGACGCCCGTGTTGCTCCCCGACCTGGGGTCGCGGCGCGTGCCGCCGCCAGCTCGCGACGGCCAATCAGTCCGTCGGCGTATCGCTCGCTCACCTCCACGGCACGTCGGCTCCCCTGTTCCAGCAGCAAATTCCACGTACGCCGACAGCAGGCACAGCCGAACAGGCGAAGCTGACGCGCTCGGACACGACGGGGTGAAAGGCTCCCAAGCATCGCGAAAGCATCCTTCTCTTCCAGCCAGCGCGTTCCGTCCACCGCCGTCCCTCTGCCCTGCCGCGCACTTTATGTTATCCTAACCCGGCATGACCGCTCCTCCTGGAGATTAGCATGATCGTGGCCTACGTGAGCGACGAATCCTACGCTGCCCTGCCAGGCGCGCAGCTCGCGTTTCGGCCGGTGGCCGGGCTGCCGGCGGACGCGCCATGCCATCTCACCTCCGGAGCGTCCGGTGCCGTGGTCGGCGACCTGGCGCCGGGAGAATACGAAGTCTGTCTGAGCAAACCGGGTTTTGGATCGAAGCGCGTTCGAGCCTTGATCCAACCTGGCAAGCCGGTTCACTTTCGGCTGCTGTCCGACCGTCTGCTCGGTTACGCCTGGCCCAAGTGGTGCAAGGACGGCGAACGCGTTGAGTTTCGCGTGCATTCGGTCGAGCCGTACAAGCTGGGGCTATGGCGGTACGGCCTGCGCAAGGAGCTTGTGCACAGCCTGGGCTGGTACGACAACCACGGGCCACGTGCCGCCATGCAGACGGTGCCCGATGGCTTCTTTGCCGAGACCGGCGTGCGCTGGGACAACGGGTTCGGCATCCATCGGCAGGTTATCACGGCTCCCGAGCGCGGGGGGCTCCATTACTTTCATGCGAAGGGGGAGTCGGGGGCGTTTTTTAGCTTCCCGTTGGTGGTGGCGCCCGCGAAGCCGCAAGCGGCGATTGCGGTGTTGAACTCGACGAATACCTGGAATGCGTACAATCCGTTCGGCGGGCGCAGCAATTACATCATGGCCGGCGGCATGATCGAGGCGCCGGTCGTCAATTCCAAGACCGATCTGCCGCGCTACCGGCTCAGCGATTACGGCGAATGGAAGAGCGCTCCGGTGTCTCCGCCGCTCAGCTTCGATCGGCCGGAGCCGTACAACCACGTGCCGGAACACGTCGAATGCGGCGATCCCATCGAAGGCCGGCAAGCGTGTCACCTGGCGCCAGCCGAGTGGCGGCTGCTCGGCTGGCTGGAACAGCATGGCTTCGCCTACGATCTCTATGCCGACCATCACCTGCATTCGGGAGCGTTACCGCTGGATGCGTACAAGGTGCTGATCCTGAATACGCACCCGGAATACTGGTCGGCGGAGCAGTACCGGGCCGCCAAGCGCTGGGTCTTCGAGGGCGGCGGCCGACTGATGTACCTGGGCGGCAACGGCGTCAACTGCCAGGTCGAGCTCGTGGACGACGGCACGGCGATGCGTTGCCTGAATCACTGGCCGGACGGCTTCGAGAGCCGCTTTCATCATGCCGTCGAGTCCGAGGCGAACTTGCTCGGCGTCGTCTACTCGGACCCGGGCGCGTTCACGGTCGCTCCCTATGAAGTGATCGAGGCCGACCACTGGATCTTCAACGACACCGGCCTCAAACGTGGCGACCTGTTTGGCACGAAGGGACTCAGCGAACGCTATGGGCCGGGTGCGTCGGGACACGAGACGGACAAGCTCACCCCCAGCTCGCCGAAAAACGCGGTGCTGCTGGCGAAAGGAAAAAACCCCGACGACGGCGGCGCGCACCTGGTCTATTTCGAGACGCCGAAGCGCGGCGCCGTCTTCTCGGCGGGATCGATCACCTATTGCAGCGCTTTGCTGCGCGACGAGCCGACGTCGGCTATCACGCTCAACGTGTTGCGGCGGTTCCTGGAAAACTGACATGCCGAAACGAGCCATCGAGCGCGAATTCGGCGTGCCCATCGCCGGCGAGATCCTCGAACCGGAGCAGTGGTCGCAGACCGCGCTCAAGAAGCTGCCTGCCGACGGCCTGCTGAATGCCGATGCGCTCTTCGCCCGAAACGCGCCGCTGGTCCTCGACATCGGTTGCGGCAACGGCCGTTTCCTGCTCGGCAGCGCCGTCTGGCGGCGCGAGCACGATCACATCGGCATCGATCTGCTTCCCGTGGTCATCCGCTATGCGACGCGGCGCGGCAACCAGCGAGGGCTCACCAACCTGCGCTTTGCCGTGTGCGACGGCCTGCGCTTCCTGCAAAGCTACGCCGAGCCGCACCGCTACACCGAAATTCACTGCTACCATCCGCAGCCGTTCTACGATCCGGGCCAGATTCATCGCCGCCTGATCACGCCGGAGTTCCTGGTCCTGGTCTGCCGCGCCCTGGCGCCGGGCGGCAGCTTCTTCGTGCAGACCGACAATCCGGGCTACTGGCGCTACATCCGCGCCGTCGTGCCGGTCTTCTTTGACTTCGAAGAGCGCGCCGAACCGTGGCCGGATTCGCCCAAGGGCCGAACGCGGCGCGAGATCATTGCGCTGCGCCGCGGCCTGCCGGTCTTTCGCGGTTCGGGTACGGTGAAAGCTGGACTGAGCGAGCCGAAAGCGCTGCAGCTGGCACAGACGCTGCCGCCGCCGGTGTTTGATGCGGATCGGCGGTTGCGCGAGCTGGATGATGTGGAAGCGTCGGAGTAGGCGACCGGTCCCATTGAATCAATCAGTTCAAGGCCAGCAACCCGGTCCGTTTCAAGGCGCCACGCTCCGACATCTGTGCCCAAGTAACGGGCAGGTGTCCTTCAGCAGCATAAGCTGGAATTTATCATTCGCTCATCGGGAGCTTAGCATTCGCGGAGTAGAATCCATTTTTCACCGTTGTGAACGGACGGAAGCCGGAGTCCGATTGAAGGCGGGAGATCGCACGTGGCGTTCCGCATCCTGTTGATTGAAGACGATGCCGAGATTGCCGAGTTCGTCGCTCAAGGGCTGAAGGAAGAAGGACACTTAGTCGAGCTGGCAAACGACGGACACTCCGGCGGTCATGCGCTTTCCTCGTCCCATTGGGATTTGGTGATCCTCGACTGCTGGTTGCCGGGACCGGACGGGATCACGCTGCTCCGTCAGTTTCGGGGCGAGGGCAAGTCAACCCCCGTCCTGTGCCTGACAGCCCGCGACGCCGTGGCTCAGCGAGTCGAGGGGCTCAATGCGGGGGCTGACGACTACCTCTGCAAACCCTTCGCCTTCGAGGAATTGCTGGCCCGCGTTCAAGCGTTGCTCCGTCGCCTACCCGGTCGCACGGGATCGGAATGGCGCCATTACGACGTCGTCCTCGACCTTGCCATCAACCGGGCCGAACGGGCCGGAAAACCGCTGGGTTTGACGGCTCGAGAACAAGCCCTGCTCCTTCACTTCATGCGGTATCCCGGCGAGGTGCTATCCCGGACACGCCTTTATGAACAGGTGTGGCAGGAGCATTACGACGGCTTGTCGAACACATTGGAAGTTCATGTCATGGAGTTGCGCAGGAAGTTGGAGGCGCACGGGCCTCGTCTCATCCATACGGTACGCGGCCGCGGTTACATGCTCGGCGACCCTGCCTCCTCGGAGGGCGCATGAGCATCACCAATCGGCTATCTCTGTTCTTTCTCATCGCGACCGCCTTGGTGCTCGCCGGTTTTTCGTTGACGCTTTACGTCCTGGCGAGCGGTCATCTTCATCGGCAGGAGAATCATCGTCTCGACGCGGCGATGCAGGTCCTCGTGGCAGCCATCGAGGTTCATCCCGGCGACGTCGAATGGGAACCGCTGGAACGACGGGTCACGCTGGGGGAAGAACCCGGCCTCGATCAGGTCCGCTGGACTGTTCACGATTTGCACGGGCGGCTGGTCGATTGTTCCGCGAACCTGGAAGGTGATGCGGCGCTGCAACGACGAGACATCGGTTGGCGGATGCGCGTGCGCAGGGTCCGCGCGGGCAAGTTCGAGGCCGAACCGGTGGAGGGCAGGGCCGAGTTCGTCCCCGGGACGTTGCGAGAAGGTCTCGGCGGCGAGCAGGCTCCGGGAGACGTCGTTCTGCCGAAGGATCGGACCTTTCACGGCGACGGCGTCGTTTTGACCGTTGCTGCCTCCGAGGAGCCGGTTCGCTCCACTCTTCAACTCCTCGCGCTGACAATGCTCGGGGTGTCGAGCGTTGTCTGGCTTACCGCCGCGGTTTGGGGGCGGTGGCTTTGCCAGCGAGCGCTCCGTCCGATCGTTACGATGGCGGCTTCCGCCCGGTCGATCCGGCGGCGTTTGGAGGACGGGTCGTTCCTCGCCGTGCCGCCCACCAGCGACGAAATCGAAGACCTTGGACGGGCTCTTAACGACCTCCTTGCCGCCCTGCGCGAGTCGCTGGCTCGCCAGCAGCGATTCACCGGCGACGCCTCCCACCAATTGCGAACGCCGCTCACGGCGATGCTCGGCAAAGTCGACGTCGCGCTGAGAAAGGAGCGCACTCCAGCCGAGTACCAGCAGGTCCTGTGCGTGCTTCGTCGGCGCGGCGAGCAACTCCAGCAGATCGTCGAGTCGCTTCTGTTCCTTGCGAGGGCGGAAACGGCAGCTTCGCTCCCCGACACGGAAGTGCTCGATCTCAATGACTGGTCCCATTCCTGGCTCGAAAAGTGGAGAGATCATCCGCGAGCCGCGGACATCGGGATACAGGATCGCCTTGGGACGGCGTGGGTGCGGGCCCCGCCGGCGCTGTTGGGGCAGGTTCTCGACAACTTAGTCGATAACGCCTGTAAGTACAGCGAAGCCGGAACGCCCATCTCGGTGTCGGTCGAGAGCGAGGGAGGGGAGTCCGTCTTGACCGTCGTTGACAGGGGCTGCGGGATCGAGCCTGAGGAACTGCCCCTCGTCACCCAGCCATTCTACCGTTCCCCCCACGCCCGCTGGTTGGGGAAGCCGGGGCTCGGACTGGGACTTGCCGTCGTCGTGCGGCTCCTTTCGATGATGGGCGGCAAGCTTGGCGTATCCAGTCAACCCGGGCAAGGCAGCCGGTTTCGCGTGACGCTCCCGTCGCTCGGCTTGGCCGACGTGGCCAACCGTTCTCCCGGAGCTACCGAAGATGGGCTGGATGCACAACACCGGTCGGTCGGATGATCGTGCGGCCCCAAGAATTCGAGATCCGATTGTTCCGCGTGAGGAGAATCAGCCCGATTTAATATGCCGTCGATGCAAGACGCCGATGAAGAAGAAGGGACCGTGGGCTCGGTCTGGCACGTCTACGCCGGTTTCTCCAGAGACGTTTCGGGAGAATGCAATGGCAGCCTTTTTTTCCTCCTTCTCTGGCTTGTTCAGATTCAAGCCGCGACGGACTGGCGATTTTCTGCTCTCGGTCTTCCTGCTTGCCGGTTGCCAGAGCGCGACTCCCAGCAGGTTGCTGCCCCCTGCTTCGTCAATGGCGTCGATCGATCCAGCTCGGCCAGAGCACCGGAAACCAGCAGTTTTCCCGGATTGCCAGGAATCGAGCCACAAGCAGATGCAACCGCCGACGAATGCCCCAAAAACAAGCGAAGACGCCATCGTGCAGGCGTCAACGGCCGCCGGCCCCGAAGCAACACCGACCGCCCCCGCTGCAATGGAACTTACCGTCGCGAACCATCCGAGCGGCGACCCAGCGCTCACGGTTTCTCACCCGACTTGCAGCCAACTTGGAACGCCGGGGAATGGGGAGCTTTCGCTGCTCACCCTGGCGCAGGCGCTCAACCGGTCGTTGCTGACCAACCCGGACTTGGTGGCCCTGCGCGGGCGGCTGGACGTCAACCAGGCAATGGTCGGCGTCGCGCAAACCTATCCCTGGAATCCTTTCGTGCAGACTCAGTTCCTGCCGAGGGGACATCCGTTCGTTCCCAATGAGCCCGGGTTGCCCGCTTCGGGCGCGGGCCAAAGCAACTACTATGTTTGGGTGATGCAGAGGTTCGAACTGGCCCACCAACGACGGTTTCGCACCCAAGGCGCCTTGGCGGCGCTCGATCAGGTGCATTGGACCATCATTCAGGGAGAGTTGCTGAACGTCAGCCAGACGACCAGGCTCTACTTCGCCGCTCTCTACCAGAAGGAGATTAACGAGTTGGCCCGGGAGACCGCGGCGTTGAACGAGCGGCTGGCCAGCATCGTGGAACGAAGGTTCAAAGCAAACCTCGCCAAGGCGGGAGACGTGACGACGGCAAAGGTCGCTGCACGCCAATCGCAATACCAGGCGCAACTTGCGGAAACCACCTACCAGGCCGCGCTGCTGGCGCTTCACCAGCAGTTGAACCTGCCGATGACTGCCCCGGCAGAGTTGCCGGAACGACTGGGTGAAGTCCACTGGCTTCCGCTGCATCCCGAAGGCGAGGCAGTCGATGAAGCAATGCTCGCCGCGGAACTCGTGGAGGGGCGTCCCGACGTGCTGGCGGCCCAGTCCGGCGTGAGAGTGTCCGACGCCAACTTCCGGCTCGCGCACGCGGCGATGGTGCCGGACGTCCAGGCCGGACCCATCTACGACACCAGCGACGCCGGCGTCCAATTTCTCGGCCTGCGCGTGCAACTGAATTTGCCGGTCTTCGACACCGGAGCGCCCCTGGCACGTCAACGACGCGCGGAGATGAACCTGCAGCAATTGACTCTGGAGCAACTGAAAGTCCGAGCGGCCCTGGAAGCGCAGGCGGCCCTCAACCAGTATCGGCGCTTGCGCGATCTGGCGGCCAAGGTGCCGCCCGTGCGCTCGGGTGTCATGCCGCCCGAGTTGAAGGAGATCATCAGCCAGTTCGAAGCGGGACAGGCCGACATTCTGGCGGTGCTGACCACGCAAAACAATTTGCTCCAGGAACGCCGGGTCTATCTCGACTTGCTCAACCAGCTGGCTCAGTCCGCTGCCGCGGTGATTCAGGCCACGGGCGTGCCTCCGGATCGGGTCATCCACTTGGCAGCTGGCCCATGTGCGATCGAAAGTGATCCGGAGCCAAACACACTCCCGCAACCCAAGCTTCTCAGGAACCCATGATGACCTTACATCCGTTGTTGCTCCGACGCCTCCCTCTGCTCGTCGCCATGCTGGTCGCCTGCGCGGTCGCGGGCTGCCGCCGGAGCCCGCTCGCCGAGGAAGAGTCCGGCCCGCAGGCCCCGGTGCGGGCGCAAGCCGCCAGGAAGGTCGCGATGGGCGAGTGGACCGAACTGTTGGGCACCACCCAGCCGCTTCCCAACCATTCGGCCCACGTCAGTGCGACGGTGGAAGGTCATGTGACGTCGGTGCTCAGCGACGACAACGGTTCCGTCGTGGTTGAAGGGCAGCAGGTCCAGGCGGGCCAGGTCATCGTCCGGCTGGACGACCGTGTGCTGCGCGCCAATCGCGACAGGCTTCAGGCTACGCAGGAGGACCTGGAGGAGCAGCAGAAACAAGCCGGCTACGCCCTGGAACTCGCAGCCATCGACGTCAACCGTCTGCAGGGATTGCTCAAAGGCAGTCCGACCAGTGGACCTCTCCCGCTCGTGTCCCGGGTCGAACTGGAAAAAGCCCACGTGCTGCAAAAGGACGCCCAGTCCAAATTGAAGGCCGTGGCAGCCAAGCAGGCTGCTCTACGCGCGGACCTCAAGGCTCTCGACAAGCAGCTGGAGTTTTACACCCTGCGCGCGCCGATTACCGGCCGACTGGGCATCGTCCATGCCGTCCCGGGGCAGACGCTGAGCCCCGGCACGATGGTTGCCGATGTGGTGGACCTCCGCGAAATCGACGTGCTTTGCTACGTCCCGCCCGATGCCGCGGCGCGACTGGCGCTGGATCAGCGCACGACGTTGCTCGCGGGAGAATCGACCGCGTCGGAGCCAACCGATCCGCTCCGAGGCACAGTCGTCTTCATTGGCGTCCAGGCCCAGCCCGAGACCGGAAACATCGCCGTGAAAGTTCGTTTCCCCAACCCCGGTCTTCGGCTGCGCGCCCATGCGATTGCCCGCGTGAAGGCGTTGACGCAACCGGAGCGAGAGCGTCTGACGATCCCCGAGGCTGCCCTGGGCGAGGATCGCGACATTCCAACGGTGGTGGTCGTCGAGGACGTCAAGACCGAAACGAAGGCGGGCGAGGAACAAACATTCGGTAAGGCACGAAAGCTCCAGGTTGCGCTGGGGATCCGGGACCGCGGCCGGCACATCGTGGAAATCCTCGGGCTCCAGGACCCGACGACCCACGAAAAGGTCGCTTTAGACGGACTGCTCTTCGTCACGCACGGTGGACACGGCCTCAAGAATGAAGACGTTGTGAAGCTCCTCAGCCCTCAGGAATCCGAGTGACCGCACCCACGAGGCCTCCCACCATGTTAAACCTCGCATCGAAGGCGCGTCCCGTTTTCGGGGCCGTCGTCATCACGGTTGGGCTGCTGACCGCGGCCGGAATCTATAGCGTCACGCGCATGCCGAGCAGCATCTACCCGGAGGTCACTTTTCCTCGGGTCGCCGTGGTGGCCAAGGTCCCGGGCCTCGACCTTGTGACCACGGAATTGCAGGTGACGCGCCCCCTGGAATTGCAAGCAAGTTCCGTGCTTGGCGTCCGCCGGGTCCGGTCTACCACCATCCGGGGAGGCTGCGACCTTTCCATCGATTTCGCCCCCGATACCGATATGGTCAACGCGCTCCATCTCGCGTCGGAACGCTTGGCCCGGGCACAATTGCCGCCCGGCGTGGAGTTGACCGTCGAGCAGATGACGCCTAGCGTGTTTCCGATCCTGTCGGTGGTTTTGACGGGCGGCGACAGTCCGTCCCAGCTGCGAGACTACGCGTTCTACGAGCTCGCGCCGCAGATCAAGACGATCCCCGACGTGCTCTATGCCAATGTGGCGGGCGGCGACCTGCGCGAAATCGAGGTGGTGGTTCGGCCGGACAGTCTCCTGGCAGCCGACCTGTCCGCGGCCGACCTGGCGGACCAAATCGGCCGCGCGCATCGCCTTCAGCCGGTTGGCCGCATCGAGGGGTCGCCGCTGGCATTTCAGATTCTCGTCAACACCCAAGGCCAAACGACTCTGCAAATCGAGGACCTGATCGTTTCCACGAAAAATGGCCAGCCCCTGCGCGTCCGGGACGTTGCGGACGTCAAGGTGCTGCACCAGGACCGGGTGCAATCGGTTGGATTCGAGGGCCGCGATGCAGTGGTGGTCACCATCTTCCGCCAATTGCGGGGGAACACGGTGAACGTCTCCCGCGACGTGCGCGACTTGCTCCGCCGGCAGCCTCCGCCCCGAAACATTCGTGCCACCGTGGTCTACGATCAGGCCGATTTTGTGAACACCGCGGTGGACAACGTGCGCGACGCCATCCTGATCGGCAGCGTGTTCAGCATCTTGATCCTTCTCGCCTTTCTCCGCAGCTGGCGCGCCACGTTGATCTCGGCGCTGGCGATCCCAACCACGCTCGCGATCACGTTTCTCATCCTTCATTGGGTCGGCGCGACGCTGAACCTGATGTCCCTCGGCGGCCTTGCCGTCGCCATCGGTTTGATCATCGACGATACCGTCGTGGTGATCGAGAACATCGCCCGGCATCTGACGACAGGGCATGGACCGGTGACGGCCCCGCCGCTGTCGTCCGGAACAACCGCTGTCTGGTACAAACCCTGGACGTGGCTGCGACGACGGCGGCCTGCCGCCGCCCGTCCGCCAAGCTATTCCGATCTGCCCGGAACGATCGAAGGGCCTTCTCGTCAGCCGGAGCGGGACCCCGTCGATGCGGCCTCCTCCGAGATCACCGGAGCAGTCGTGGGCTCGACCCTGACCACCGTGATCGTCTTTGTGCCCCTGGCGCTCATCGCTGGCGTGTACGGCCAGTTCTTTGCCTCCCTGAGTTGGGCGCTCTCGATTGCCGTCCTGGTTTCCATGGTCATCAGCCTGACCGTCGTCCCCGTCTTTGCAGCCAAGTTCTTGGCGAACCGGCCGATGCCCGAGCCCGGTCGTTTTTACACGTTCATGGTCGAGCGCTATGAGAAGCTGTTCGAGGCGAGCTTGCGTTTTCCCTGGGCGACGTTGATGATTTCCTTCGCCGCCATGGGCGTGGGCGTCTTGCTGTTCACCGGCATTCCCAATTGGTTCGCCCAGCGGGAACCGGGCGAGCCAGCGCCGGCCCCCCTCGTCAAGGGGCTGGAAACCGGGCTGATGCCGGCCATGGACGAGGGATCGTTCACGGTCGATTACTTCGCTCCGACGGGCACCCCCCTGAGCCAAACCGAAGCGATGGGCCGCACGCTCGAAGACATCCTTCTGGAAAATCCGGACGTGGATGTATACGTCCGCCGAACCGGGACCCAGATGGGCCTGTTTGCCACCAAGACCAACCGTGGCGATATCCAGACCTCGCTTCGGCCGGCCGAGGACGATCTCTGGAGCGTGCTGACGAAACCGGTTCGTCCCGAGCTTAGCCAGATCGAGGAGGAGTTGAAACGGGACGGCAAGGCGGCGATTCGCCGCAAGTACCGCCGCCGACCCATGTCGAAGGTCATTGCGGAAATCGAGGACCGGATTGCCGAGCATTTCACGCAGAATCAGTTGAAGACCGAACTCATTCAGATCATGCAGGACCAGTTGAATGACCTGTCCGGCCAGAACAAGCCGCTGGAGGTGAAGCTGTTCGGCCCGGACTATAGCACGCTCCGCCCCATGGCCAATCGCGTCGCCGAGACCTTCGAGACGAAAGGCAAGGGGCGCGGTATTCGCGACGTCAACAGCCACGTCTTCGATGGCAACCCGGATCTCATGGTGCAGGCCAACGGTTACTGGGCCCAGCGGGGGCTCACGGCCATGGAGGTCGAGCGCCAATTGCGTGCGATGTATCTGGGACAAATCGCCACGCAGGTCCCCGAGTCGTCGTTGCGGATCACGGATGTGCGCGTTCGCTACCCCGATGCCCTTCGCTTCGGTCCCGGTCGCTTCGACCCCGACCTCGTGCTGAAGCAACCGATTCTGTTGCCGCAGGGATTGGTCGGCCCGGCCTTGGCCCCCGGCTCGGTCCCTCTGCCAGGCCCGGCGCGCACGGTCCCGCTCGCCGCCATTGCGAACCTGCAGCGACTCCGCACGCCCGACGAGCAGGTGCGAGAGAACCAGCAGCCGGTCGTAATCGTGACCGCCGAGCAGAATGAAGAGGAAGCCGGCCTTGGGTCGGTCGTCGCCGATATCCGCGAGTGGATGTCCGAGGTGCCGATGCCGCCCGGCTGCCACTGGGAACTCGGTGGCCACTATCTGCAACAGCAAGAGGCGTTCCGAAGCCTGACGGTCGTCATGATCATGGCCGTCCTGCTGATTTACATCATGCTGGCCTTCCAGTTCCGCTCGGTCGTGCTGCCGCTCTTGATCTTCCTCGAACAGCCGCTGTCGCTCGTCAGCGGATTGTTCGCGCTCTGGATCACGGGGACGCCGCTCAACGTCTCCAGTTACATGGGTGCGATTCTGCTGATTGGATTGGACATGAAGAATGGCATCCTGCTCGTTGAATACATCCAGCAACTCCTCCACCAAGGCATGGAACTGCGGCCGGCGCTTTTGGAGGCCGGGCGAGTCCGATTCCGGCCCATCATCATGACGAGCCTGGCGGCGATCCTGGGGCTGCTCCCTCTCGCCCTGGGCATTGGGCCAGGAGCCCAGATGCAGCAACCGTTGGCAATCATGGTCATGGGCGGGCTGATCGCCAACATGCTGTTCACTCGCATGGTCATCCGGGCGGGGTATCTGCTGCTGGAGAGCCGCCAAGTCCATGCATAAGGGAACCTGGTATTTCCGGGAGATGGCAACTTTGTAATTCCCTTCTCGAACCGATCATCCGCCCTTCGCTCTTTTTCAGGCCCAGTCTCAAACTGGCGTCCGCGTCTGCATTTCGCATTGCTGGTCAAAAGTTGAGCAGCCCCGGTCACTCCGCCAAGCCGTTGGTGGTGGCGTGATGACTTCCTGCCCGTTCCGCCAGAAATTCCCCCGCCATTTTGTCCGCTCCCTGCCGCGAATGACGTTCATACGGGTGAAGGGGCTGACAAGTCGGCCCCAACCCGCAGCCCCCAAGCAGCGAGCCTCCCCATGAACGCAAGCCGAACGGTCCTGAGCCTGATCGCCCTGAGCCTGATCGCTGGCAGCGCCCAGGCCAACCCGCAGCTCTACGACAAGACGGTGCGTTCGACGGCGTGGGTCATCTCGCCGGTCGGCAAGGAAGGCAAGGCGGCGTGGGGCGGCGGCGCCCTGGTCGACGCCAAGAAGCGCTGGGTGCTGACCAACTGGCACGTCGTCGAGGAACGCAACGACGTGATCGTGTTCTTCCCGACGTTTCAGAATGGCCGCTGCCTGGCCGATCCGAACTTCTACCTCGGCAAGGAAGGCAGCAAAACGAAGATCGAGGGCAAGGTGATCGCCCGCGACAAGAAGCGCGACATGGCCCTGATCGAGCTGAAATCGCTGCCGGCCAGCATCGCCGAGTTCCGTTTGGCGCCCGCCAGCGCCCGGCCGGCCGAGACGGTGCACGCGATCGGCAACTCGGGCGTGGAGAACGGCGGCGGCGTCCTGTGGCGCTACAGCAAGGGCGAGGTTCGCCAGGTCTACAAGGCGAAGGTCAAGAACAAGATGCCGGACGGCAAGGGCACGCTGGACACCGACTTCATGATGCTGGAGACGCAGATCCCGACCAACAGCGGCGACAGCGGCGGCCCGGTGGTCAACGACAAGGGCGAGCTGGTCGGCCTGACGCAGGGTTGCAGCCCCTCGCTGCGGCTGGTCAGCCACAGCGTCGACGTCAGCGAGATTCGCAGCTTCCTGAAGACGGCCAGCACCCCGACCAGCACGGTGGCGACGAAGAAGTAAAACCAGGTTGCGGACAACGACAGCCGCACTTTTCATAAGGGGACAAGCCTCCGGACATCGGTTCGGGGGCTTTGTTTCATTTTCGCGGCGCTTCCCCTCCCTTCCCGATCCCGTTCCCGAATTGGTCTTAATCCATCGTCGCGCAGTCAGACGCACAGTCGGGACGGGGAACGGGAGCGGGAAGGGGAACGGAAGAGGGAATGGCGACGGGAAGCGTCACCAGTGCCGGCGCTTGCGGCGAGGCTCCGTGCGGGGTATGGTTGCATAAGACGTAACGGAAATGCTGCCTCCTCTGAAACCGGCGCGGCCACATCTTCCCACTCGCCGTGGCCCCGACCGTGGGGTAGGCAGTACCATGGAAGGGCCCGACGGGTGAGCGGCCAATCGGCCGGCTTGCGGGGAGAAGTACCATGTCCATGGCGTCCACCCTGTTGCCGGGCGCGATCAGTCCCATCAAGGTCCTGGTCGTCGATGACTCCGTCATCGATCAGCGCCTCGCCGGCACGCTTGTCGAGAAGGACACGGGCTGGAAAGCCATCTACGCCAGCGACGGCTTCGAAGCACTCGAACTGCTTGATCGCGAGAAGCCGCACGTCGTGCTGACCGACTTGCTCATGCCGGGCATGGACGGCCTGGAGCTCGTCCAGAAGATCCATCATCGCTATCCCATGGTGCCGATCGTGCTGATGACCGCACGCGGCAACGAGGAAATCGCCATCCAGGCCCTCAAGGACGGGGCATCCAGCTACGTTCCCAAGCGCAGCCTGCTGACGGACCTGGTCGATACCGTGGAACAGGTGCTGGCAGCGGCCCAGACCGATCGGCAGCAGCAACGCCTGCTCGGCTGCCTGGCGCGCTTCGAATCGCACTTCATCCTCGAAAACGACCGCGTGCTGATTCCGCCGCTAGTCGCCTACTTCCAGGAGCAGCTCACACGTCTGCAGGTATGTGACGAGACGAGCCGCGTACGCGTCGGCGTCGCTTTGGAAGAGGCGTTGCTGAACGCCCTCTTCCACGGCAACCTCGAGGTCAGCTCCCAGCTCCGGCAGGACAACGACGAGGCCTACCACAAGCTGGCTGACGAACGTCGTCAGCAATCGCCCTACAAGGACCGGCGCATCCACCTGAAGGCCACGCTGTCGCGTTCCGAAGCGATCTTCGTGGTCCGCGACGAAGGCCCGGGCTTCGATCCCTCCACGCTTCCCGACCCGACCGACCCGGAAAACCTGGGCCGCACCAGCGGTCGTGGTCTGCTGCTCATCCAGACGTTCATGGATGAGATTTCCTACAGCCGCACCGGCCGCGAACTGACGATGGTCAAGCGCCGCGACCCTTCACGCACGGCCGAGGCCTGTCACTAACAAGACGCCGGTAAATCGGTTCTGAAAGGTGCCCGTAGTGCGGGTCTGAAGCGATGACAACCCCCACGACGATTGCGCAGCTTCGCTTCCCGGCGGAACGCGCTACGGCTTCTCGTCTTTTCCGTTGCCTGCCTCGTCGGGAACCACCTTGAGAATCACCTGGAACCCGAAGTCCTTCTTCGCCGCGCCGTGGAATGGCTCTTTCTTGCTGATCCACTCCGTATCGAGGGCCGGGTCGGGCGCAAATTCGGCCGAGGCGGACTTGCAGAAGAAGCCCTTGTCGTGCTCGGCGGCAATGCCGAAGGCCTGATGGAGCATGTACCGCCCGGGCACGACGGGCGCCCAGGCCGGGCCGTCTCGATCGTGGACGGAGAGGTTGTGCCCGTCCGCCACCGACCGTGGCGGCAGGTCCAGCGCCACCAGCGGGACCTCGCCGCAATTCACCGCGGCGTGGGCTGCGGTGCAGATCTCGGCCGTGCCGCCCTTCTTGCCGCGGCAAGAGTGATCGCTGCGCAGCAGGCCGATCACGCGGGCCCATAGGACCAGCTTGGCTCCCTTGACCTTCGGGTCGTTGAACGCCACCTCGAAGCCCTGTGCGAGCTGAAACGCCAGGCTGGCCGACGATCCCTTGCACGGGTTGCCGCCGGCGACGGCCACACCCGTCATGGTCACGTGGATCGTATCGGGGGTCGGTTGTGTCACGTGGATGTTGCCGCCACCGGTGTGGGCCGCGCAACCGTGCAGCGTAGGCGTTGCGGTACCCTGGCCCGGCCCCAGAACGAAGACGACCGGCGGCTCGGGCGCGGGCGCCTTGGGCTCGTCGACGGCCTGGACGGTCAAGGCCATCACCAGCGCCACCAGGGCCGTGCAAGTTCCCTTCATCAATGCTTTCCTTCCTGGGATCCCCATGAGTATTCCCCCTTGGGATGCCGGCCGGGACCGCTACTTGTCTCCGCCAATCTTCCGGAACGCGTGTTCGAGCGACATGTAGGCGAAGATGCCAATGTCGGGGCTGGCACGCGTCAGGCCGATCGGCGCGGCTAGCCCGATCACCCATTCACATTCATCGAACTGGCAGACGGCATACCGGAACCCCGGATTCACGAAGACCTGGTGAATGCCCCCCCGAAAGCCCGTGTCGTCGATCTCCTCGTTCCGTAGCCATAACGCCTCGACGAAGAAATTGAGGTATGTTGCCGGCTTCCAAAAGACGCTGGCGCCCAGGTTGAACGCCCGCAGGTCTTGACGCGGCGAGCGGCTTCCATCCGGCAGGAACGCCGAAACACCGGGGACCACCGTGAAGCCGGCGTTGAAGTGGTAGTCGAACTCTCCCGCGTACCGGCTGATGGGCAAGTTGACCTGGTAACCCAGCTGGCCGTTGCCCAGGCCGAAGCGCTCGTCTCCGGTGGGCAGAATCAGCGCCCAGCGCGGCGCACACCAGAGGAAGTCGTCGTCGGCCAGGAGTTGATAGCGGTAGTTAAGGAACGTGTCGCCGATGTCGCCCTGCTGCTCCGCCGGCCCGCCCAGCGGCTTCTCGAAGTGGGTCAGGAATTGGGTGGTGAAGGAAAACTGGTGCTTCTGGGAGCCCAGCGGCAACTCCATCGTATATGACCAGACAAAGTCGCGCTCGCGGCCTTCCGGCGTGCGTTGCCAGGTGTTGATCCAGTTGAAGATGTGCTGCACCACGCCCGGCTCCTGATTGAAAGCCTCCTCGACCAGAAACGCATTATCTCGGATGTGCTTGGGCTGAAACTTGGCCTTCTTTTCCACGCCCTCGTCATCGGAGGCTTTTCCGTTTTGAGTGGTGAACGGGTCCGACAGCAAAACGGCGGAGATTGGGGACGGACTCCACGGAGGAACGGGGGCCGAGGGCTCGGTCGGCTCTCCCCCCAAGGCGGAGCCAGCGATGCCGATCAAGCAGAGCAGTACCAGGCTCCTCGGTCCTCGATTCATCCGGCCATTCCCCACGCGGCACCACGATTGAAATATGTCGGTCCTGACGGTCGTGACGGCCTCTTGAGTATCGACGCTCAACTTTCATGAACTTGAGGTTCATTCTGCTGGGCTAACGCGCTCCGTTAGGCTACCCTAAGTGCGGATGCCCGTTCAAAAACCCGCCTGAGACTTCCGGGGGATTGTTCCGATGCGTCAACGATGGCTGGCCATGTTGTGCTGCTTGGCGTTGACAAGTGCAGCGGCGTGGTTTGGGGGTGCTGGCGAGGACCGGAAGGCGCCGGAAGCCTGGATCGAAGTCGCACCCGGCGTCATGCGCACGCCAGGGCTTCCGGGCGGCTACGCCCTCGTCGACGGCACCAACGCCCTGCTGATCGACGCGCCCGTCGAAGCCGACGGCCTCAAGGCGACGGGCGTCCGGCAAGTCGAGATGGTTCTGCTGACCCATCATCATTTTGACACATGTGCGGCGGCCGACCGCTATCTGGCCGCCAAGGTGCCGGTGCGTGCTCCGGAGAAATCCGCCGAGTGGCTGACGCCCGATGGCGTGCGCAAACACTGGAAAGAGAATGTTCCGCTGCGTCACTCGCGTGCCGCGTACTTCGTGGCGCCCGTCGGCCTCGACGGCGTGGCCTGCTCGCTCAAGGACAAGCAGGAAATCGAGTGGCGCGGCTGGACGATCCAGGTGATCGAGACGCCCGGCCACTCGCGCGACCACGTTGCCTACGCCGTTCGCAAGGGCAAGGACGGCGCGCTGCTGCTCTTCTGCGGCGACGCACTGGCCAGTGCCGGCAAGATGTGGACGCCGTACACCACGGACTGGGACCACTGGACCGACCTCGGCCTCAAGCCCGCCGGCGAATCGCTGCGCAAGCTGGCGGCACTCAAGCCCGCGATTCTGCTCCCTGCCCACGGCGCGCCGATCAAGGAAAACACCGTAGCAGCGCTGATGCGCACCGCGGAGGTCGTGGAAGAAGCAGGCTTCCTCAAGAGCTTCGAACGCTACACGAAGGATCGCATCGGAAACGCACCCGAGTATCAGTTCCTGGCAAAGGAACAGGCGAAATCCGGCGGCAAGCTGCCGTGGACTCCGGTCAGCAAAAACCTGTTCCTGACCGGCAACACCTACGTCCTGACTTCCAAGGACAATGCCTTTCTCGTGGTCGATCCGTGGGGGCAACTGAGTGCCGACCAGATCGCCAAGCTGCGTGCCGACCGCAGGCTGGGCACGCTCGAAGTCGTCATGTTCAGCCACGCGCACTTCGATCATTACGACGGCATTTACTACTTGCCGGAGCGCGACAAGCTCCAGGTTTGGGCGCTGGAGAGCGTCGCCGGGCCGATCGCGGACCCATTCCGCCTCTACGCGCCGTTCCTCGACGCACGTCCGGTGAAGTTCGACAAGCAGTTCAAGGACGGCGAGACGGCGAAGTGGCGGGAGTACGATTTCAAGTTCCATTACTTCCCCGGCCAGAGCCTCTTCTCGATGGCGGTGGAGACGACCATCGACGGCAAGAAGTGCCTGTTCACGGCGGACAACTTCTTTCACCAGGACATGTTCAGCGGCAGCGGCGGCTGGATGGGACTCAATCGCAGCTTCCCGACGCTGTACGAGGAGAGTGCCAAGAAAGTATCGCGTCTCAAGCCCGAATGGGTGCTGGCCGAACATGGCGGTCCTTTCGAATTCAACGCGCAAGACTGGGAGCGTCGCGAGCGCTGGGCCGCCGCGGCCGGCATCGCAGCAAACGCGCTCAGTCCCACCGGCAAGCACATGGACGACTGGTATCCCCAGCGCCTGGCCGTGGAACCGGTGCGGTTCAAGGCCAAGCCGGGCGAGAGGCTCAAAGGTAAGGTGGTTGTCAGCCGGGCGTCGGCGGTTGCGCGGAAGTATGCCGTGACGCTGCTGGGGCGCGGGCTGGCGTCGGCCAATCCGGTCGAGTTTGCCGTGTCGCCGCGCAAGGAGTCGACCGAAGCGCCGCTGGAGCTGCATCTGTCGAAGGACATTCCCGCCGGTCGGCACGTCTTCCGATTTACCGTCGCGACGGAACCGTCGGACCAATCGGACGTGTTCGTCATCGTGGACGTGGACACGCCGGACTGAAAAGCCATGCTCGACACCGTGCTGCATCGTCCTTTTCACTTTCTTGCATTCCGTTTCGCCGGTCCGTATAGTTTGAACCGTGGCCGAGCGTGGGCCGGCCGACTCGCATCGCTTTCCTCGGCCCACCCGCCTCACCTGTTTCCGTCGCGTGCGGAATGCACCATGCCATCCGGCACCGGCGCGGGATAGCGTGCGGCCCTGATCGAGCAGAGATGGAACTCGAGGATCCTTCCCATGGCGACCCTGAACCTGCGGCGAATTGATTGCGCGACTGCGGACGCCGGAGCCCAGCTGGCCGAACTGCGCACACAGATCGGCTCCCTCGGCGACGTGGTTTCGCCGCGCAGTCGTGAGCTGACCGAAAAGGTCTTCGGTACCGCACTGTCGCCCCAGCAGGTCGTCGAGCGCGTCTGCGCCGACGTCCGCACTCGCAAGCTCGCCGCCGTTCTGCACTACACGGAGCAGTTCGACAAGGTCCGCCTCGATGGCACGTCCTTTCGCGTCAGTGCCGATGAGCTAGCCAAGGCGCACGCCGCTGCCGACCCAAGCTTCCTCAAGACGGTTCGCCGAGTCCGCCAGAACGTCCTTGGCTTCCAGCTTGGCCTTCTGCACACCGATGCGAACCTGAACGTGCCGGGCAGCCACGAGCTGCAACTGCGCTATCGGCCGTTGCGCCGCGTTGGTGTCTGCGTTCCTGGCGGTGCTGCGGCATATCCATCGACGCTGCTCATGACCATCTGCCCGGCCCAGGCCGCCGGCGTCAAGCAGCTTGCCGTCGTCATGCCGCCGACGCCGACAGGCGCCTACAACCGCGATCTGCTCGCGGTCTGCCATCAGCTTGGCGTGACGGAGGTCTATCGCATCGGCGGTGCCCAGGCTGTTGCAGCGCTGGCCTTCGGCATCGAAGGACTGCCAGCGGTGGACATGATCGTCGGCCCCGGCAACATCTTCGTCACGCTGGCCAAGAAGTACGTCTACGGCCAGGTGGCGATCGACTGCCTGGCAGGGCCCAGCGAGGTCGTCGTCATCGCGGACGACTCTGCATCCGCGGAGTATGTCGCCGCCGACCTGATCGCACAGGCCGAGCATTCCCCCGGAGTCAGCATCCTGATCACCTGGCACGCACCGTTGATCGAAGCGACCGCCGCGGCGATCGAGCGACAACTTGCCGAACTGCCGCGCGGCGACCTGGCCCGCGACAGCCTCGACCGCTTCGGTGCCCTGGTCCTGGCGCGAGACGCGCGGGAGGCGATCGCACTGACGAATCAGCTCGCTCCCGAGCACCTGCACATTGCCACGCGCAACCCGCAGGCGCAGGCCGATCGTATCGAAGGTGCCGGCGCCATCTTCCTGGGCCATTACTCGCCGGTGGCGCTGGGCGATTACATCGCGGGACCATCGCATGTCCTTCCCACGGGAGGCACCGCACGGTTCGCCAGCGGATTGAGCGCCAACGATTTCCTGCGCCGCTCCAGCATCATCAATTTCAGCCGCCCCGGTCTCGAGGCGATGGCCGACGACGTGCGCCTGCTGGCCCAGAAGGAAGGCCTCACCGCCCATGCCGCCAGCGTGGACATTCGCTTGGAGCCAAAGCCAGGAGTCAGGAATGAGGAGGCAGGAATCAGGAATCAGGAATCGGGCATGAGAGAAAATGGCGCCCGAAAGCTGATTCCCAACCCATTGCCACACGGCTGATTCCCGATCCTTCCATGCAAAACTCACTCCGTCCGAACATCCGCGCCATGGCCGGCTACACGCCAGGCGAGCAGCCGCGCGACGGCGCGTTTGTGAAGCTCAACACCAACGAGAACCCCTACCCACCTTCGCCGCGCGTCCTGGACGCCCTGCGCGAAGCCATCACGGCCGAGCGGCTGCGTAAATATCCCGACCCGATGGGCACCGCCTTTCGTCAGGTCGCCGGGCGCGTCCTCGGCATCGATCCCGAAAGCATCCTGATCGGCAACGGCTCCGACGACATCCTGACGATCATTACGCGTGCCTTCGTTCCGGAAGGCGGCCTGATCGTGTCGCCGACGCCAAGCTACATCCTCTACCAGAGCCTGGCGGAGATTCAGGGCGCACGCTTTCAGACGGTGCCGTACACCGCCGACTGGCAACTCCCCACTCCATGGCCCGTGCGAACGGCAAACCTCTCGTTCGTCGCCAATCCCAACTCGCCTTCCGGCACGATCATCGACTCGACAAGCCTGGAACGCCTTGCGGAGGAAATCGCCGGGCCGCTGGTCGTTGACGAGGCCTACGTCGATTTCGCCGACAGCCACTGCCTCGGCCTCGCACGGCGAAATGCGATCGTGACACGGAGCCTGAGCAAGTCGGCAGCGCTGGCGGGCATCCGTTTCGGTTATGCGGTCGCCGATCCTGCGGTTGTGCGTGAACTGGTCAAGGTCAAGGACTCTTACAACTGCGACGCGCTCAGCCTCGCTGCTGCCGCCGCGGCCGTGGAAGATCAGGACTACTTGCGTTCCACCCGCGCCCGCATCATCGCGACCCGCGGCCGGCTGGCGGAGAGCCTCCAGAAGCTTGGCTTCGACGTGACGCCGAGCCAGGCCAACTTCGTCTGGGCCCGGCGGAGCGATCGACCAGTGAAGCCGCTGTACGAGGAGCTGAAGCGGCGCATGATCCTGGTCCGTTACATGAACTACGCCGGC
Organism: Gemmataceae bacterium; assembly: GCA_019752375.1. Taxonomy (GTDB): domain Bacteria; phylum Planctomycetota; class Planctomycetia; order Gemmatales; family Gemmataceae; genus JAIEMG01. The sequence goes on from JAIEMG010000094.1 coordinate 23,858, forward strand.
CACGGCGATGGTCTGCGCGTCACCGTCGGCACGGATGCGGAGATTGACCGCTTCCTCGACGAACTGGGCCGCCTGCTTTGAAAGGGGTGCAAACCCGTTTCTGCGCGACCTGCTTGGTCGAAGCCCTCGCCCTCGTGACCGGGCTCTGCCTCGCGGCAGTGAACGGTCCGCCCTCCGCCGGTCCAGCCGGGGACGGGCTCGCGAGGCAGAGCCTCGCGGGCAGTGCGTGAACGGGCAGAGCCCGGTCACGAGGGAAACGACCGCGCTGATGGACGCAGAAACGGGTTTGCACCCCTTTGAAAGTCCGTCCTTGACGCCACCGCGTTCGGGCATGACGATGGAGTGGGAGGGACCTGCGATGCTTGTCAAACGCCTGCGAGAAGTCCTGGGCAGCGGCGGCGATTCCCTGGAGCGCGTGGCCGACGCGATCAAGGACGCCATCCTCGACTGGGAGCTTCCGGAAACCGACGACAGCGACGTGTCGCCGCTGGATGCCTTGCAGCCGATGGCGCCGGCCGATTTCATCGAGGCCATGCGCCCGCGCATTGAGGAAACTCTCTTGAAAGTGGCCGATGCCATCAATGAAGCACCCACCGGCCAACTCCTCGCAGCCAGCGAAGCACGCGTGACGGACCTGATCCTGGAAATGGCCCTGGAATCGCTCCAGGTTGGCTTGCGCTTGCGTCTGGAGGCAACGCAGGCAGGGTCGCCGACCACGGAGATGCCTCAGGGTGCATGGGCGCGGAAGTACCGGAAAATGCGGACGGCCCGCGACACGATGCCGGCGGATGCCGATTCATCCCTCGAGTAACGCTCTCGTTCGAGAACCCTGCATGGCACGCACCGCACGCATTCGTCGCGAAACCGGCGAGACCCGCATCGACCTCCAGATCGATCTCGACGGCACCGGCAAGGTCCAGGTTGCCACCGGCGTCGGCTTCTTCGATCACATGCTCACCTTGCTGGGCAAGCACAGTCTGATCGACCTCACCGTCGAAGCCAAGGGCGACGTGCACGTCGACGCCCACCACACCGTCGAGGACGTCGGCATTTGCTACGGCAAGGCGCTGGTCCAGGCGCTGGGCGACAAGGCCGGCATCCGCCGCTACGGCAATGTCACGCTGCCGATGGACGAGGTGCTCGTGACCAGTGCCGTAGACCTGAGCGGCCGCCCCTTCCTGGTCTGGACCGCCGAGGTGCCCGTCGAAACGCTGGGCACCTTCAATGCGTCGCTGGCCGAGGAATTTTGGCGGGCCGTCTCCAGCGCCGGTCTTTTGAACCTTCACGTCCTCTGCCACTACGGCCGTAATACTCATCACATCGTCGAAGCCATCTTCAAGGCGACGGCACGAGCGCTGCGCCAGGCCGTCGAACCGGACCCGCGCGTCACCGGCGTCCCGTCCACCAAGGGCGTGCTCTGACCCCGGGCAGGGACATTCGAAATCCCGCCTTTGGCGCGGTTCCTTCTTGAGGACCTCTCGTCTCTTTCCTTACGGCGAATCGGTCTGCAGGTTCTCGATCTCTGGAGGTGCCAATGCGTGCGTCGATTTCATTTCCGGGCATCATGTCCGCTTGCGTATTCCTTGCCTCTGGGTGTGGCAGCAGCGGTGATCCCGGCACGGCGGAAATCATCGCAGGCTATAGCGAAGCGATCGAGGCCATGAAGTCGATGACGGACGAAGCGTCATCGGTCGCGGCGACCTCCAAGTTGCGGGCTGCGTCGGCGAAGATCCGATCCGGCGTGGACAAGATGCAGGAACCGACGCCGGATCAGAAAAAGCAGCTCGAAGACCTCTTCAAGCAATATACGGAACAGGCCACGCGGATCACCAAGGTCCCGATCAAGGCCTCCGGCTCCTTCGCGGGAATGCTCGACGTTGGCGCGGCGGTGGGGCTCAGCCAGCAAAAGCTCCGCAAGAAGTAGCCGCGCCGGAGCATCGCGATGCAGCCGGTGCTCCAGGCGCTTACCTGGCCCGGCGCCTCGAATGGTCTCCAGTTCAACGCTTCAATCCAACGCGGCGGCCATCGCGCGGCGGTGCCATTCACCGACCCCCCCATCACCTGGACGCCAAAGCCCAATACCGTTCAATTAGGAGCAAATGTTCACTCGATTCTGGTCATGGCGCGGACGTAAGTCCTTATTTCATGGCCGGCAGTTACTGAACACTTGCTCCTAATTGAACGGTATTGCGCCAAAGCCCGCCAGGTCATGCGCTGGCGCGCATGGTGAGGCGTAAGCACGCGCTTCACATACCCTTGCTTGGACTGACCTTCGACGTAAAAGTACAGCCGCACCATCAGTACGGCCCCCCGCCGATCACGTTGCGCTCCCACAACTTGCTGAGCGTGTATTCTTCCAACCACTGCTTCAATCGCTCGCTTGGAGAAAAAGGTACGTTCACACCTCCCGACAGTGTCAAGCGACGATTACAAGGGCTCCAAAGCCGTCGTCAATGGCCTCCGCCCCTTCTTGCCCCCGAAATACACCTGTTCCAGCAAGTCGCGCAGTTCCTCCGCGATTTCATCCGGCGGTTCGCCGGAGAGTGCTGTGGCGATCAGTCGCTCCGCCTCGCGCAGCGCCCCACATTCGAGGGCCAACGACGCGGCACTTCGGTGCAAGACGGACCGGGTCGGCTCCTGGCAGAGGTCGCCTGCAACGAGGTCAGCCGCTTGGCGTTCGTGGTCGAAGGCCTGGCGAAGACGTTCCCGAGCCACCGTTGTATTGCCGTTGTGGCGGGCCGATTCGGCTTCATCTACGAAGCGCATTGCCTCGCGATGGAGGTCTTTCACTGAATTCATCGCTGCACCACCTTCGCCTGTGGGGTTCCGAACTCGACCACAACCACATACGCCGTCAGAGCCAGTTGGTCCGATTGCCTGATCTGCGTCATACGGGCCTTGATCCGGCTGTTGATGCGCCGCGCGGTCCCACGAAGAATGCCTGAGACTTCCAGCCGAGCCTTGCCCTGAAAGAGATTGTCCTCGGTGCCTAGCCACCAGTCAAAGCCAGTTCCCTTGCGCGACCGCTCGATGATGGTATAACCGGTGAGCGCCCGGATGAGGAGGATGGCCACGGCATAGGCGCCCTGCTGCGTGGCTTCTTCCAGATCGTTCCAGAACCGCAGCTTTGCTTCAGTCACGGCTTCGGACCACGTTACGGAATAAGTTGCGTTGAAGTCGCCGACAACAGACAGTTGCGCGGCGGACGTGTGGGCTTCATGCTCGAGGCAGACAACGGCGGCCTGCGCCAGCATCGCACCTCCGGCAGATGGGATGTGTGGAAACCCATCCACCAAGCTGTCAAGAATTAACTCGGCGGCATTTGGCTTGCGCGTTGGACTTTCCATGGCGAGGGTTGAAAGGGGACGTCCGGGGTTAAGCAATACATTCATGCTCCATACTTCAGCACGAGTTCTTCCTCCAGGATGCGCCGGCATTCCTCGTCGGAAGGCGCGGGCTTGTTGGTCTTGAACACGGCCACGACCTCGGCGGCGGAAGGCCCGCGCGGCAAGGACGGCGACGACTCTCCCCCAGACGCGGTCTCCAATGTTTCGAGAATCCGCCGGGCCAACGCAATGCGCATGGGGGGCGGCCAGCATTGGACCCGTTGCACGACGGCACGGATCTCGTCAAGTTCGGTAACACTCATTGTCCACACTCCTTCACCGGTCCGACCGTCTGATTGCTCGCCGCGTCCAACAGTACGCTCGTTACAGTCATCCTCATCCACGTGAAGACAACTTAATCTGCCGGCCAGCCCTCGCCAGTAAACGCGTCAGCTGCGTTTCCACGCCTTGGCGATAAGCACTTGGCAACTCCGCGGATAGTGCAGCCCGAAGAAGAGTCACCGCGCGGGCGGGCTCGTTCAACTGCTCGAAGCAAGAGGCCGCATTGACGCGATGGACGGCGGCTTCTGCCTCTACATCCACGTCGCCACGCATTATGCCCAATCAAGTCGATGAGGAAACGGCGCGAGTGCTTGCGTCTGCAAGGACCGTTCGCGTCGCGCCTTTACCTGGCTAAGCGTCTCGGTTACCCTGAAGTTCATCTCTTCAATCCAATCCGGATGCCTCCCCTGGAGGCGCCATTCACCGGGAGTGTCCCATGAGCACCGACGCCGCCGCGGCTGCGGATCGTCAGCAACAGGAACTGCGGAACTTCGCCAGTCTCTTGCCCGTGACGCTGGAAATTGCCGGCCTGGCGAAAGCCGAGGCGGGGCGCCATTTCAACGAGGGGCAGATGGAGGCGCGCGCCAATACCTTACGGCAGGCCTACAAGACGGCCAAGAAGCTGCTGCGCGAAGTGGCGCGGGATGCAGTGGCGCCGGCTTCCGCGCCAGGCCAGACGCCGAGTTGATTTCACGGTTCGCTGTCGGGCTTGTCGGCTGGCGGGAGGGGCGTGCCGTTGCGGACCGCGATGGCGTAGGCGGTCGCGTAGGCCCGACAATGCGAGATGGTGAGAAGGATGTCCGAGATGTGCATGCTCTCGGCCTGGTCGCGGGCGGCGCCGCACATGTGGACGCGGGGCTGGCCGCTGAAATCGTTGCGCACTTCCATGTCGGTCCAGGCGATGCCGCGCCGCCAGCCAGTGCCCAGGCACTTCATGATCGCTTCCTTCGCGGCCCAGCGCCCGGCGAAGTGCTCGGTGGCGTGCTTGCGGGCCTGGCAGTAGCGAATTTCGCGTTCGGTGTAGACGCGATTGAGGAAGTACTCGCCGTGCTCCTCGATCATGCGGCCGATGCGCAGGCATTCCACGATGTCGGTGCCGATGCCAATGATGTCCATGCGAGTCCTGACTTTCCGCGGGTCGAAAATCCTTTCTGCTGATCTTAGCAAAGCGCGGTGGAACCGGTAACAATTGCTTTGGCGTCGAACCCGTTTCGCGGTCCGGTCCACAAGACATGCAAGCACACGCGGCTTACGAAGCCCTCCTCCGTCATTCGCGCGAGCAGGCGCTGCTCGTTTCCTGCACGGAGTTGCTGAGCTGGGACGAGCTGACCTACATGCCGCGCGGCGGCGTCGAGCATCGCGGCAACCAGATGGCCTACCTGGCGGGACTGATGCACGACCAGGCCGCCGATCCACGCTTCGGCGAACTGCTGGACGTCCTTCAGCAATCCGAACTGGTTCAAGATCCGCTCTCCGACGCGGCGGTCAATGTCCGCGAACTACGGCGCATTCATCATCGTGCGACTCGGGTGCCGCGTGGACTGGTCGAGGAGATGGCCCGCATCAGCTCCTTTGCCCAGCAAGAATGGAACGACGCCCGGAAGCAAACGAGCTTCGCGATCTTTCAGCCCTGGCTCGAACGCATCGTCGCTCTCAAGCGGCGCGAAGCGGACTCGCTGGCCACCTGTCCGGACCGGTATGACACGCTGCTCGACGATTATGAACCCGGAGCGCGCAGCGACGATCTTGCCCGACTGTTCGCCGCACTGCGAAACGACCTGGTGCTGTTGCTGGCAGCGATCACCGGGGCTCGGCGCAAGCCCAACGTGTTGATCCTGCGTCGCGATTTTCCGGTGGAACGGCAGCGAATCTTTGGCGAGACGGTGGCGGCAGCGGTCGGCTTTGATTTCGAACGCGGGCGGCTCGACACGACCCCGCATCCTTTCTTCGGCAGCATTGGGCCGGGCGACGTCCGCATCACCACGCGGTTTCACGCCGACAACTTCAGCGATGGTTTCTTCGGCATCCTGCACGAGGTTGGTCACGCTTTGTATGAACAAGGTCTCGATCCCGCGCGCCAGGGCACGCCCGTCGGCGACTCGGTGTCGCTGGGGATGCACGAGTCGCAGGCGCGGCTCTGGGAGAACACCGTTGGACGAAGCCGGGCGTTCTGGAAGCACTTCCTGCCGATGGCCCGCCGTGTCTTTCCGGAAGCGCTCGCGGGTGTGCGCCTGGACGATTTTCACTTCGCCATCAACCGGGTGCAGACCGGCGACAATCGCGTGCAGGCCGACGAGATCACGTACAACCTGCATATCCTGGTGCGCTTCGAGCTGGAGCGAGCGCTGCTGTCCGGCGACTTGCCCGTGGCCGACGTGCCGGCCGCGTGGAACGACGCGTATCGCCAGCATCTGGGAGTCACCCCGCCCAATGACGCGGAGGGCTGCTTGCAGGACGGCCACTGGAGCGCCGGCATGATCGCCTACTTCCCGACCTACACGCTGGGCAACGTCTTCGCGGCCCAGCTCTTCGCGAAGGCGACGCAGGATCTGGGCGACTTGAGCGTGCCGTTCGCACGCGGCGAATTCGCCGGCCTGCTCGACTGGCTGCGTGCCAACGTGCATCGCCAGGGGCAGCGCTATCACTCGGCAAAGCTGGTGGAGCACATCACGGGCTCGCCGCCGGACCATCGGCCGCTCGTCGAGGCGTTGCGGCGCAAATATAGCGAGATTTACGGCATCTAAGCGGGTCCGTGCATTTGTTCGTAGTTCCGCCTTCAGATGCTATGAGAGGAAAAGGCCGCTGCTGGTAAGCTCCGTCAAGGAAGTCCG
>JAIEMG010000033.1 GCA_019752375.1 Gemmataceae bacterium
CCAATCCGTCCCTAGAAAACCGGACGGATTGGAAATCCGTCCTACAGGAATTGCACAAGTGATTCTTGCGCGGATCCAAGGTGGGTGGTGGCAGACGGGGAGCCGGCTGAAGCCGGCCGAACGGCCAAGCGGCGCCGGCAGCGACGTCCGCGGGGGTTCTGTCGAACCGACGGTTGTTGATTCGTCAATCCTTAACGGTGGCGGTTCTGCTTTCGATTGCCGGCGCACGGGACAGGCGCACGGCGACGGTCGGCAAGTGCCGCGCGGCGCGCGGGGCAAGGGTCAGCCAGGCTAGCGCAAATACACCGATACCGGAGCGCCGAAGCCGCATTTCGCGATGACGTGCTGGCTGGCCGTGTTCGTCTTGAAGGTGTCGATGTAGAAGATGCGGCGGCCCTGCGCCATCAGGTGGTTCACGGCCCGTTGCAAGGCAAACGGCGCCAGGCCTTGGCCGCGGCATTGCTTGGCGCTCCAGATGGGCCCGATCACGACGGCATCGGGCTCAACCTGATAGTAGCGACAGCGGCCGACGGTGCACCAACCGGTCGAGACCGCCCGCCCCTCTTGGAGGACCAAGTAAAGGGACCGTCGGCCAGTAGCTACCTTTGTCAGCGCCTTGAAGACCCCTGGCCAGCCGAGAAGCGGGCGCAATGCGGGCAGGTGCCGCAGGACCTCTCTCGACTTGGTCAGAAACAGGAACTTCACGCCCTCGCGTTCCTCGACCGGAAATGGGGTGTCGCGTTCCTGGCGGTAGACGAGCTGAAAGCCCAGCTTCTCGTCGATGTTCAGCGTGACAGTGGACATGGTGCCCCTCCGGCTGCGGTTGCTTGCGCGACGACGGGTTTGTCGCCCAGTTCCCAGGTCACGTAGTGCGGTAGGAAGGCGAACTTCCTCTTGAACCGCTGCATGTTCTCGGTGGCGCCAAAGAAGGTGCCGTAGGCGTAGTATTTCACCCGCGGGTGGTTCTCCAGGTGATATCGCGCGATCTCCGCGATCAGCAGCGGCACAACGCCAACTTCGAGCGATTGGGCATGGCCGAGGATGTGCTCCAGGGAGCACAACTCGCCGCTGACCAGGCAGGAAGCGTAAGCGCGAAGTCGGCCTTCGTGGAACACGCCGAAATAGGAATAGTCGTGCAGCCGCGTCCGGCTGGGCGGGTCCAGGCACGGGCGCACGTCGCCGCGCAGGTATGCGTCGGGCATTTTTGCCCCTTGCCGAACCTCCGCCGATTGCTGGATCTGCTTGACCTCTTCGAGGTGATCGTTGAAATTGATGCGCCGAAAGGTGCACCCCTCGCGCAGCGCCTTCTTGCAGTTCCGCCGCGCCGAGGCTTCGATGCCCCGGAGGTATTCGTCGTGCGTCTCCGGCAGCGGGCAGAGGCCGACGCCGACCTGCATGGCCCGCACCAGCGGGAAGCGGCGGTGCCGTCGCCGGCAGTCCCTGTAAAACTGCCGGACCACGCGATCGTAGAAGGGGTCGTTGTCCGCGGTGGCATGGTGCATGAGGTCGATGGCAACCCGCGGCATCCGCCACGCTTCCGTGACACTCTTGACGATTCGGGTCAGGAGCATGCGTCTTCCTTTCGCGGCACGGCGCCGCAGCAGAACCGGTTCCTCGCGCCCTGGAGAGCACGCAATACGGTCGTTCCCAGCAACTTCGTTCGAACCAGGGGCATGCGCACCTCGCCGCGGCGATAGGGCAGCGGCCACAGTGCGAGGGACTGCATCAGTCGGCCAAGCGCGGTCCCGTGCTCCCCTGCCTCTCGGTACATCCACGCCGACGAGGTGAGCGCGTAGCTGAAGGCCTTGCGTTTCAATAGCCACCGGCCGCGCAGGGCCTCGATCGTATCGAACGATTTGTGCAGCACGCGCTGCTCGTAGTCCTCCATGCGCGTGGCTACCCTCGACATGCTGCCATCGTGCAGGCGATACCAGCACAGCGGCGCCTGCAGCATCGCCACCGGGAAACGCGCGGCGACGCGGATCCACATGTCGCGGTCCTCGACGGAACGCAAGGAGGTGTCGAACAAGCTCGTCGCGGCCAGACAGTCCCGGTGCAGGACAGCGGTACTCGGGGCGAAGGGCGAGCGGACGATTAGTTCCTCCAGGGTAATGCGTTCCCCCACGATCTCCGCGTCATTGAGGGCCGGCCAGTCGCGGACCCCGGTCTGGCAGTTGCTGCCCAGGAGCATGACTTCGGGGTGGCGCGTCAGGTAGCGCATCTGGAACTCCAGCTTGCGCGGATGCCAGAGATCGTCCGAGTCGAGCAGCGCGACAAACGTCCCCTGGGCGAGGCGGATACCGGTATTTCGGGCTGCGGACAGTCCCTGGTTGTCCTGCCGGATGTAGCGAATACGCGCCCGATAGGGGGCCAGGCGGTCGGGCGTGTCGTCGGTGCTGCCATCGTCCACGACGATGACCTCTCGCGGCGCGTAGCTCTGCGCCAGGACGCTGTCCACCGCCTCGGTCACGAAGCGGCCGTAGTTGTAGGTGGGAATCACCACGGAGATCAGGTCGGCGCGCATCAGATTCCCCCTCCAACGGACGCTTCCTCCCGAGGAGGCGCGAACTCGGGGAGGTGCAGGCGCAGCCGTTCCGGCTCTTCGCAGGCGCTTACCAGTTGTTCCAACGAGCGGGTCGGCACCGCGGTCTGCATCACCCGCCTGAATTCCGTGTAGATTCGTGGACCGAACGGGTTGCCGTGGTAATGAAACTGATGATTTTTGCTGGCCCAATCGTAGTATCGGTTGGCGCTGTCGCTCTTTTCGCGGATCGCCTGGAGCGTTCCCATGCCCAGGTGGAGGACATAGTTTTGGTTCCGATACGGGAAGTTCGAGACGACGAAGCCCTGGCTTCGAAGCGAGATCTGCATGCCCTCGCCGGGCGTACCGGATTCCTGGAACGGCTCAACGCGACGCTGCCAGACCTGCTGGGGATCAATGAGTAAAGAGCTGATGTGGGCATAGCCTTGAGGCAATGCCTCCACGTCATATTGGAACTGTCCGATGAGGGAGCTGCCGTCCGTCCGCATGGCCCGAACCGCCGCAGTCACGGCATCCTCGCGGAGGACGAGCGTGTCCGAGTCGAGCACCCAGATGTAATCAATGCGTTCCTCGGGTCGCGCTGCCGAGCGAGCAAGGTCCGCGCAGTGGCCAAATGCCTGGTTCAAGGCTGGACCGTGATAACGCTGGCGGGAATTGAAAATGACGTCCGCAAGCCCCGCCTGTTGCAGGGCGGTGAGCAGTTCGACCGAGCCGTCGCGAGAGCCATTGTCGACCACGACGAAGCGGGCGAACTGTTGGCGCCCGAGGATGCGGTAGAGTGAGAAGACCAGGTCGGCCAACCGCTCCGCCGTGTTGTAATTCACCGTGACGATGGCGACCCGCGGGATCGGCGCCGCCTCCACGGCGTAATTCGGCCAGTTGCGCCGGAGCCATTTCATTGGCATGGCTCTCAGCTTGATGGAAGCGCGCTCCAGCTTCCGGTTCAGCAGAAGCTGCCGCCGGTTAAGAGGATGCCAAAGGAGGCGCAAGAGCTGTTTGGCTTGTGTCACGATACGCTCCCTCTTGAGTCGGCCCAGGTCGAGATGAGTACAGAAACGATCGGGCTCACGCGAATTCTCCCTTCCAGTGAATTACGCCGATGCCGAAGCCGTCGCCCTCGGGGTTCGCGATGAATTCCTCGATGTCGTAACGGCCCCGAATCTCGGACCAGAAGCGCGGCACCTCGCCGGCCCAATTCGTTGAAGGAACGCCGTGGCGCATTTGAGAATCAGGGATGATGTCGTGGAACGCGATAACGCCGCCCGGGCGCACCAGGGACGCGAAGTTCTGGAAGTCGGCCGCGACCCCCGCGTACGAATGGTCGCCGTCGATGAACAGGAAATCCAATGGCTGCCGCGCCAGCAGACGCTCTGTACGGTCGCGGGTGGCAGGGGCTTGGGAGTCGGCTTCCAGACAGACGATGCGTTGCTGTTCCCGCGCCAAGCGGGGGAAGGCGCGGCGCTGGGCGGGGCCGTAGTGGATGTCAATGGACAGCAGAAGTGCGGCCGGGTCGCACATCCGGGAAATGAGGTACAGGGTACCTCCCGACTGTGTGCCGATTTCCAGCGCCCGGCGCGGCCGTAAGGCGCCGAGGATGTCCAGAAGTCGCAGGATCTCCGCCTCCTGCTGGCACGCGGGAAAGCCACCGACTTCGTCCAAAAGCGCCAAATGGTCCGCGGGCGTGCGACAGGAGGTACTCCGGCGATTCAGCTCGGCGGCCTTTTTACGCAACCACCAGTACGTGTTCCAATCGGCCGCCCACTGCGGGGCCACCTGGAAGGCGGTCCGTTTCAACACTTGTTTCAGAAGCATTACTCTGTCACCTCCCATGCGATGCAACAAGGATCCCGCGCGCGAATCCAGTTCAAGGTCACCCAAATTGGGCAAAGGTCCGAACGAAGACGTACAAGAAGGCCACGCAGCCCGCGCTGGCGAGGGCCACCTGGCCCACGAGTCGGCGGTCAAGCTTGAGGGGCGGCAAAGGCGACTTGGCGGACGTCGCTTGCAGGTACGCGGTCGCGAGGCCAACGACCAGGTACGTCGGGATGACGTAGCAACGCGACAGCGAGAACATGCCCACCATGTAGGCAGCCAGCATGGCGGTCAGATAAGGGCGCAGGCGGGCCAACTCGGATCCCGGCGGCTGGGCATGGGGTGGACCCAGCCGCCGCAGCGTGAGCAGGGCCACGAAAAACGCGCCCACGAAGCAGGTGCCGCCCACCAGCCCCAGTTCCGCGAACGAGTGGACGTAGGAATTGTGCGCCACCAGCCCATGGCTGCATTCCTCCGCAAACTGCCCGTAGCCGATGCCGAAGACCGGCTCCCGGCGCAAGAAGCCGAGCCCTTCGGCCCAGATTTGAACGCGTTCCTGGGCCGTGTCATTGCGGTCGCCCAGGTCGAAGCGCGTCTGGCGGCCTCCGAATATCACCAGCAACACCGGTAAAACGAACGCAGCCAGAGCGGCGGCCCGGGACCAACCGAAACGGGCCTGGAGCAACACCAGCAGGCCAAGTCCCAGGGCCAGCAGTCCGCCCCGCGAGTGGGTCGCCGTCAAGGCGTAGACGAAAATCAGCAGCGGTCCCAGCCACAGGAACCGGAGCCCACCCATCGGCGTGCTGCCCAGCCAATAAACGCAGAGCAAGATGCCGATCACAATGATCAGGCTCAGATCGTTCGGGTCATTGAAAATGCCCGTGCCGCGGAGCCGGGGGATGATGACGAGTTGGCCCGTCTCCGGGTCGAGGTCCGGCTGCTCCACGGCCGACAAGGCGGGGAGGTCGATGACCGCGTGGTACTGCAGCAGGGCCAGCACGGCAACGAGACTGATCAATCCGGTCAGGCAAAGCAGAAAGACACGCAGCCGGCTCGCCGTGGTCACGGTAGCAACAAGGAGCAAATAATAAAGGAGTACGTTGAGGAAGTCGTACGCCCCCATCCGCGCTTCCCATAGCGAAAAGCGCGCCAGATGAGAGAGCATGATGGCGGGAAGCAGTCCGACCACGCAGAGCGTGATGGGCCGGATGGTCAAGGCGCCGGCCGACATCTGGCGGGCAACGGCCATGATCGATGTCAGCAGGCAGAGCAATGTGAGGATCCCGTATGCGCGAGCGTCCTGCAGGTCCGGCACGATCTCCGTCGGCCGGACGAACAGCACCGCGTTCAGGAGTAGAAAGAAAACGAATCCCATTTTCGCCTCGTGCCAGCGGTCCTCGACTTCCACGGCGTACCGGTACGACTCAACGGTTTGCGCGGGCGATCGCGGATCGCTCCGTCAATTTTGCCGGAACAGGACGGGATCCAGGCCCGGCAGCATACCGCGGAGGAAATCCGCGCACTCCTCATTCAGCAGCGGTTCGTCCGGGCCGCTCATTTTCTGAACCATGTACAGCTTGTAAATCATCGGTGAATGACAAAATGCGAGGCGCGGATAGTCAGGCGCCTCCCACTGGCCTCCGGCGTTCCAGGCCCATAACAGCCGCAGGTAGGTGACGCGCCCGGGGTCCGCCTTGCGGGCTTTCGCTGCCCAAAACTCCGCCGGCGCCACGCCACGGGCGGTCAGGATCTGTTTGGCGGGGGTGCCCACGATCTCATAGCCGGCGCCCGGAAAGCAGAGGTCCGGCGTGTGGACGGTAATCGGCCCGGAAGGGCCATAGAGCACCAGTATGTTGAGCGCTGCGCCCGTCGCCCGGTTGTCGTAGCAGCGCGAGCAAGCGGCCTGGATGCTGCCGAGGGAAAGCTGCCGAGGGTCAAGTTCCTGGTCGCGGCCGACCCAGTGGCTAACGGTCCGCGGCAGGGCGGCGACGTCCCCGGTTGCCCGCCCGGAGTCCATCGGTCCCCAGCGGTTGCTCGCCAAGCCATGGACCACGCCGCCGGCAATCACCAAGGTGAGTGCCAGTGCAAGGGAGAGGAGCTTCATCATCGCGGCTTACTCCTGAGATGCGACTGGATCCATGTCTTCTGGGCCGACCGTGACGACCTGAGTCGATTGCGGCGGGCGCCGGTAGCGGGTCCCGTAATACGAGTTGTTCACGGCATTCACCACGGCGCCCAGGACGGGCACCGTCAGGGCCGTCAGTCGCTCGTATGCCTCGTAGATGGCGGGCAGGCAACTGACATGCCGCATCGTCGATAGCACCACGCCATCCACGTGCCGGCCAATCAACAGTGAATCGGCCACGGCCAGGACGGGGGCCGAGTCGATCAGGACGAAGTCATAGCGACTCTTGGCTTCCGCCAGCACCTCGGAGAGACGCGTGTTGGCGAGCATCGCAATCGTGCGGTCGTCGCAGTGACCGGCAGGCATGACCGCGAGGTTGGCCAGGGGCGTCTCGTGGATCACGTCGGCAATGGCGGCGTCGCCGCGGAGAACGTCGCTCAGCCCGCGGTGGCCGCCGATGCCGAAGAGACGGTGCGTATCCGGCTTGCGCAGGTCGCCGTCGATGAGCAGGGTGCGCAGGCCCGCCCGGGCAAAGCTTTGGGCGAGCTGGCTGGCCGCGGAGGTCTTGCCCTCACCGGAAAAGGCGCTGGTGACCATGATAATCTTGCGCGCCCCGGGGCCGGTGGCATGCAACAACATCGTCCGGGCCGCGTCAACCGAATCGAAGAGGAGGTTTTGCCATTCCAGGTCCCGCAGTGTCGGGACGCCCGGTGTGGCACGACGCAAGCGATTCGGGTATGCGGGGACAACACCAACCAGGTTCAGGCCCAAGCCCCGCACCACGGCGTCCACCGAGTGGATCCGTCTCGCCCGGTATTCCAGCAAGGTCAGACCGCCCAGGCAGCAGGCGAAGGCAGCAAACCCAGCCAGGCCCGTCATGCCCAGTTGCCGCTTCATTTCCTTGGTCCGCGGTGCTTCGGCCGCTTCCAGCAACCGCACGCGCGGCGGAGCTTGCAGCTCCACCTTCAGGTGCTCGACCTCGGTGGCGATCTGCCGGGCGATACCCTCGGACAGGTTGATTTCCTCACGCAGCGATTCCAGGTCGAGGGACTGCTTGTTGATCGAACGGGTCTGCTGAGCCAGACGGTCCACGTCTGACGAAATGACCTTTTCGAGGTCCCGGAGGACCACACGGCGCTCGCGAAGTCCGTTCTTGCCCGACAATTGTTCGCGCTCCAGCTGCTCCTGGTACAACCGGAGGAGCTGAGGCTGCATCTCCTTGCGCCGGTCCGCCAAGACGCGCTCGGCTTCGGTTAATTCGATCCGGAGACGCTGAACGGCGGGATCTTGCTCGCCGCGCACCACGACTTTCAAGGTCCGGTCAATGTCGGTCTTCAGGGCGGCGACGCGTACCAGCGCTTGCTGGCCGGCCGGGTCGTTCTTGAGCTGGTTCTCCACGAAGGACTCAGGCAACGATGCTTCCACCGGGCCACGTGCCTCCACAGTGGACAATTCGACCTGAAGCCGGCGGAGCTGGGACTGGAGTTCCATCAACTCGCGCTGGGAGAGCGCCAGCTGTTCCAGGGCGTAGCGCTGCTTGACCGCGAGCGTGGACTGGTCGCCGCTGCCGGCTGCCTCGGCCAGTTTGCGCAGCGTTTGGCGACGGGTGCGAAGGTTCTCATCGTACTGGCCGTATATCTCCTTGAGGCGATCGACACGGGTTTGCTGGCCGTTTCGCTCTTTGTTGACAATTTCACGCAGATAGGCGTCCGCGATCGCGTTGACGATGGCGGCCACGTCCCCGGGCTGGTCGCCGCTCAAGCTGATGCGTAGGACCTCGGGACCGAGCGTTGAATCGACCTTTAGTTCCTTCGCCAGCCACTCGGCCGCGTCGGGCCGCGTGCGGACCATTTGCAAGTCCGCCACCTTGGGCTCGCGCAGGGCCGCGTTGAGCACGAAGCGGCTTTTGAGGAGTGCGGTCTGCGTCCGCTGGTAATTGGGGAGGTCGGCACTGCCTTCCCCGGTCGACCCCAGCACGCGTGGGGGCGTCGAGGATATGTGGAGCAGGGCGGTCGCCGTATAACGGGCGGGAACCAGGAAGTACCACGTGATGAGGGCAAAGAAGACGGCGCAGGGAAGACCCAATCCCACCGATAGCAACCAACGGCGCCGCAGTGCATACCACAGGTCGAGCGCGTTGGGACCATTGGTCAGGGCCGGCGGAAGGACGGAGCCGGACCGCGATGGGGGCGGCGGGACGACTGCTGGCAGGGAATCGTGAGTCGTGATCTCAGGATTCATGAGTACATCCTTCCTTTATGAATGGTGCCGGTTCTCTCCGGGGAGTCTGGACGTCATTGTTTCTCAACATGACAAGCGGGTCGCAACTCGCAATCACCGGAGTTGGGCCGCGGCCCGTCGGGCCATGCGTTTGCGTGGACTGCCACCGACGATCGTGTTGCCGTGGGCAGCGCCGATGATGGGAATCGGCGCCGACTCGGGGGCGTCCACGAGCAGTCGGCGGAGCAGTGCCAGTTCCCCCAATAGCAAGACCAATGCCACGGGCATCATGAACCATCCGGCCAAGTCGTGGAAAAACACGCTCGCCGCTTCGTTGCCTGCCAGCTTGCTCAGCGCCGCCGTGGCCGTGATTCGCAGCACGTTCGCCGCCACGGCAATGGGAATGCTGCTGGCCAGAATGAGCAACTTGTCGAGCAGTGGCCGCTGCACCACCAACGTCAGCCCCGTGGCGAGCGCGATGAAGGTAAAGAGCATGCCGAGACCGTTGCACGCCTCCACAACGCCGATTTGGAAATCGTCGATCCGGATGATGTTCCCCTCCGCCACGGCGGGAAAGCCCAGGGTCTGGAGCAGGTACGTGCTGGTCCAGGTGGCCAGGTGCTGAAGCGGACCGCCAAGGGCGATTTGCACGCGATAGGGAAGCGGGATCATGAAGAACAGGAAGACGATTGCCGGCCAGGACCAGCGTAATGCCGGCCAGCCGGCGCACAGCAGACACACGCCAGCCAAGGTCGGCAGGAGGGCGAGTTGGTTTAGATAGTCCAGATAGAGGAATCCGCCTGCAATGCGCAGGCCGACCGCCGCCAGTAGGAAGCCCACGCCCCACCAGTTCGTCCGCAAACGCTGGCCAGCCAGCCGATCGCGGCGCAGCCAGAGCAACGCCACGGCGAAGAGTGGCACCAGATAGCCGTGGCTGTAGTGCGAGTCCTCCCCCCAGCGACGCTCCATGTCGGCCAGGCTCGGATAGAAGGCCCAGACCACGCTGCCGCCGAGCGCAATGCCCATCACCACCGTTGCAAGCCGGGAACGATTATCGCGGAGCGTCAACATGCGTGTATCCCTACGTGTCCAATAGTGCTGTTCCCATCCAACTGTTCAGCCCGAACTGCTACGCAACTTCTATGCCGACGTGGCTTCGCGCAGGACCGCCGGAAAATTGCAGCGAAATGTGTTCATTTCTTCACTGGTTTGCGTTTCTTGGAGCGGAGCGTCTGATGCCGGTGCGGGGAGCTGGAATACCGTGCGAGCGACCCCGAACGGGAGGTTGAACAAGGCGCAAGCCGTGCCGAGCAAGATGCGCCCATCGAGCCAGAGACTACAGCGCTCCACATAGAGCAGGTCATAAGCCAGTTTCTGCCGGACGCTTTCCAGGTCCGTGTCAGGCGGTAGTTGCACTTGCGCCAGGCCAGAGATCCCTGGACGCACCTGCAGGCGTTCGCGGTAGCGCGGCAGGGCCCGTTCGAGCCCCCAGACGAATTCGGGACGCTCCGGTCGCGGCCCGATCAGGGCCATGTCGCCGCGGAGCACATTCCACAACTGCGGCAGCTCATCGATGTGCGTTCGCCGCAGGAAGCGGCCGAACGGTGTGACACGTGCATCGCCCGGCCCGGACCAGCAGGGGCCAGACCGACCCTCGCATCCGTCGATCATGGTGCGTACCTTGTAAATCCAGAAGGGGCGGCCGCCGCGACCCAGGCGCACCTGGGAGTAGAACATTGGCCCTTGCGATGTAAGCTTCATGAGCAGTCCCGCCAGGAGCATCGCCGGACCCGCCAGCGCAAGTAACAGCACCGCCAGGACGAAGTCGATTGCCTCCTTGATCGGGCCATACCAGCCCATGCCGCCCGACAACGGACGGCTGTCGAGAAGAATGCTCTCGGTTGCTTCGACGTTCAGACAGAACCCTTGATTTGACGACATGGATTGCACCCTTCGCTGTTGCCCGGTGGACGCACCGCGGCGCGCCCCGTGTTGACTTCTCGCAGGCGGGAACCGTGAACCGTTGCCAGGTTCACGGTTCGCTCTCTGCACCGTGCCCAACTCCAAGCAAACGGCGGACCACGGCGCTCCAGACTCATCGAGAAGAGGCATTCTTCCGCGACGGACTGCTGAAAATCGCAATTTCCCTCGGGGAATTGCGGCCGCCGTACGGAGTGCGGCGTTCCGCCCTCGCTGCCTGCGACTCTTCTCCGACGGCGAAGGGAGGATCCGGCATCCATTCCCTGTGTCATTGAGGTGTAACCCTGGTTGACACGGGAACCATTGTCTGAGTGGTGATGTTAGATCGCAGTCCAGCGCCGGCACGACCGCTGTGGGCATCCATCTAACCAGCGGAACAGCACATAGGGTCAAAGCTCGCGGACTGAGGAGAAATGTGGGGTTGAGGCACCTTGTTTGCATTCACTGGGGCGTCTGAGTGTTAAGAGCCTTGAGACACTCCGTGAGGTAAGCGATGCGCAGGAAACTGAATCTTCACCTTCTCTTATGGTGTCTTGCCGGCCTCCTCGCGATGGGCGTCGGCACGCATTTCCTTCATGCCTATCAGGTCCACCGAAACGCCGGCATCCTCCTTCGCCAGGCGGACGTGGCGGAAGAACAGGGGCAACTCGCGGAGTCAGCCGATTATCTGAGTCGCTACCTCGGACTGGTGCCGGACGATGCCGTTGTGCTGGCGAACTACGGCCTTGCCCTTGCAAAATTGGCCAAGACGCCGCGTGCGCGTTGCGAAGCCTTCTTCGCGCTCGAGCAGGGTCTGCGGCGCGCCCCCGATCGGGACGACGTTCGCCGACGGTTGGTGGCCGTGGCTCTCGAGCTGCGCCGCGTTGACGATGCGAGGGACCATCTGCTGTTCCTCTTGGGCAAGTCGCCTGCCGATGGCGCGCTCATGCAACAGATGGGCCAGTGCGAAGAGGCCAAGGGGCGCTACCCCGCGGCGGCCGACTGGTATGCCAGGGCCATCCAGCAGCAGCCTCACGAGGTCGAGAATTACGTCCGACGGGCCCATGTGCTGCGTGACCGGCTGCGGCAGACGCCACAGGCCGAACAGACAATGGAACAGTTGGCGGCAGCGAATAAGGACTCGTTTCAGGCGCACCTCGCGCGAGCCCGCTTCTACCGGGAGTTCAGACTTGGCGAGGAGAGAACAAGAGAGTCGGACTTGCAAACGGCGGCAACGGCCGTCGCCCGTGCACGCGTGTTGGCGCCTCAGGATATTGACGTACTCCTGGAATCCGCGGAGGTGGCCCAGCTTCAAGGCAATCGCACGGACGCTCGATTGTACCTTCAGCGCGCCGCGGAGATGGGTTCGCACAACGTGCGTGTTTACCAGGCACTGGCGACCCTGGAGCAGCGGGCTGGCCGCCGCGCTGAAGCAATCGCTTCGCTCCGTCGCGGACTGCAGGCGATGCCCAATCGGGGCGAGTTGCTCTGGCCCCTCGCGGAACTGCTGATTGAGGGCGACGAGACCGCGGAGGCAATCGCGGCGATCGCGCGGCTGGAGGAGAGTGGATATGCTCCCCCCCTGGTGGATTATCTCAAAGCCCGGCAACTCATGAAGCGAGGAGAGTGGCATCCGGCGGCCGAGGCCTTTGAAGCCGTCCTTCCGCTCCTGGCCGCCATGCCGGACTTGACGAAGCGCGCGCATCTGTTTCTTGGCCAGTGCCATGGTCAACTGGGCGACGCCGAACGTCAATACGCGGCCTGTCGCCAGGTCTTGAAGGACGACCCGCTCTGGGTCCCGGGTTGCTTGCAAATGGGCGCCGCGCTGGCGGCCTTGGGGCGGATCGACGAGGCCTTGCAAGTCTACCGTACCATCGAGTCTACAGAACCACAGGTGAAGGTCCTGGCCGCACGCCTCCTCCTGATGCGCACGCTGCGCACACCCCCGGGCAAGCGCTCGTGGGCGGAGGCGGAAAAAGCCCTGGATGAAGCCGAGGCGCGGCTGCCGGAAGCCGTCGAAGTTCCACTGCTGCGCGCCGAATTTTATAGCCACCAGGACTCGCCACAGGCCCGCGCGAAGGCTCGGGACGTGCTCGCGGCGGCGCGAGACCGTCAACCCAAACAGGTCGTCTTCTGGGTCGCCCTGGCGGACCTGGCTTTCGCTGGCAGCGAGGAACCGCTGAAGATCCTCGATGAGGCCGAACGGAAACTCGGCGACCGCGCGGAGCTGCGCCTCGCGCGCATCCGCTACTGGGCCGCGCGACCCGGCGCGGAAGCGGCAGCAGCGCTCGCGAAGCTGGGTGATGACCTGGGGCGTTTCACCGCCGAGGATCGCCGTCGCGTCCTCCTGGGATGGGCCGAGGCCTGCGCCCAGATCGGCAATCCACGCGAAGCGCTGCGTATCTGTGGTCTGCTGGCCGCCCAGAGACCGAACGACCTGATGCTTCGGATGCGCATGTTCGACCTTGCCACCCAGGTCGGGGACGAAGCAGCCTTGCAGCCGCTCATCGAGGAAGTCCGCCGCATCGAGGGAGAGGCCGGCGCCCTTTGGCGCTACGGCAAGGCCTGCCAACTGATCCGGCGGGCGCTGACGGGCGACAAGAGCGGGCTCGAGGAAGCCGAGACGCTACTGGCCGCCGCAGCCGTTCGCCGGCCGCGCTGGGCGCAGGTTTGCCTGCGCCGCGGCGAAGTCCGCGAGCTGTCGGGCGATTCCGATGCCGCCCTGGGCCATTACCAGAAAGCAATTGAACTCGGGGACCGCGCCCCGGACGCCCTGCGTCGGGTCGTGCAACTGCTGTATGAGCGTCATCGGTACGCCGAGGCCGATCAGACCCTTCAAAAACTCCAGGAACAGGCTCCCCAACTGGGTGACCTCAACCGCTTGGGCGCCGAAGTGGCCTTGCGTCAGAAGGACATGGACCGTGCGCTGAGCCTGGCACGCAAAGCGGTGTCGGTGGATTCCAAGGACTACCGCGCCCTGTTGTGGCTGGGCCAAGTCCTGCTGGTCGCCGGCAAACCCGCCGAGGCGGAGCCGGTGTTGCAGCGGGCCGTCACCGTGGCCGACCAAGTTCCAGAGACCTGGGTGGTCCTTGTGCATGCCCTGGTCCGCATCGAGCGCAAAGAACAGGCGGAAGCAGCGCTGCGCGCCGCGGAAGAAAAGCTGCCGAACACTCCCCAGAAAGCGCTGGCCCTGGCCTCGTGCTACGAGGCAGTCGGACGCCGCCCTGAAGCAAAGAAGCAGTACGAGGCGGCGCTGGCGGCCCAACCCCAGGATGCCGCTGTCCTGCGCAGTGCCGCCATGTTCTACCTGCGACTGGGGGCGCTGGACACGGCGGAGCGACACCTGCGCAGCCTCATGGGCTTGCAAGGCAAGGCACCGGACGAGGCCGCCTGGGCCCGTCGGACGCTTGCCCTTGGGCTGGCGGCCAGCGGAAATTACCAGCGCTCGCAGACCGCGCTGTCGCTGCTTGGCCTGGCCGATGGGGCCGACAAGCCGAAGTCGCCGCTCAAGGAAACCGTGGACAATCGTCGCGCCCAAGCCGTGGTCCTCGCCGTCCAGAAGAACACGCGCCAGCGCCGCGAGGCCATTGCTCGTCTCGAGGTCCTGCGCGAGCGCCGCGAGGCCACCGCGGACGACCAGTTCCTGCTGGCCCAGCTCTATGACGGCATCGGCGATTGGCCCAAGGCACGCGATCGGATGCAGATGCTCCTGGCCGAGAACGGCGACAATGCCGCGTACCTGGCCTTTTTCGTACAGGGCCTGCTGCGCCGCGATGATGCGGACACGGCCGAGACCTGGTTTACCAGGCTGGAGCAGCGCGAACCCAATGTGTTCCGCACCCGCGCCCTCAAGGCACTGCTGCTTTACGCCCAGGGGAAGGGCGCGGAGGCCGTCCCGCTGCTTGAAGAGGTTGCTCGCGAAGATAGCGCCCGCGCTCGGGAGGCCGCTCAAGTGCTGGAGCAAATTCGCCAGGCCGGCGCCGCCGAGAAGCTGCTCCGCGCTTATGTTGCGGAGGCGGACGAGCCGGAGCGCACCCTGGTGCTCGCTGCTTTCCTCGGTCGTCAGAACCGGCCCGACGAGGCGCTGGCACTGTGCGAGCCGGCCTGGAAGACCTGCACGGCGCGGGCCGTCGCGGACACCAGCGTTACCGTGCTGTACCGGTCCAAGGTCACCCCGGAGCAGTGCCAACGGGTCGCTGGTTGGCTCGATACGGCGATCCGCAAGACCGCGGAGCGACCCGAGCAGGCGGCGCTGCGATTCCAGTTGGCCAACGTCCGTCACATGCAGGGCCGCCATGAGGATGCGGTCACGCTCTACCGCCAGGTCATTGAGCAGGAGCCCAGCGACGCCCTGGCGCTGAACAACTTGGCCTGGCTGCTGGTGTTGAAGGAGGGAAAGGCGGCCGAAGCGCTCGCCCTGATCCTGCGTGCCGTCCAGGTCCGTGGCGACACCGCCGAATTGCTGGATACTCGCGGCGTGGTCTACCTGGCGCTCGGTAAGAATGAGGACGCTGTTCAGGACCTGGAAGAGGCCAACGCGCAGGCGCCGACGGCGTCCCGCTGGTTACATCTGGCCCGCGCCTACCAGGCGACCGGCAAGCAGAGCAACGCCGTCGCGGCACTCCGACGGGCGGACAAGCTGGGGCTCCACGAGGAGCGCCTGGAGCCCCTGGAACGTGCTCTTTACCGACAGGTGCGCGAGCAGATCAAGCGCTGAGGGCGGATGTGGGGTCGAACAACATCGTTGCCGCCTTCGCGACAAGCATCCGTTGCGGCCGGAAGGCACCCTTCCCAAGCCCCAATAAATGCCGTGCGCGGCGGCTGACACGGCCGACGGTACCGCCTCGCGGTGAGGATGCCGCTTTACCCCAGCCGCGGTACAGGAGTAACTTCCCGTGATGCAACAAGTCTTTCGCCTCGCCCTCGCGAGCGCCGGCCTGTCGGTGCCCGCGTCCCACCGGCCACGGAAGGAAAGGGGGATGTCTGGCGGCATCGTGCCGTTGGCCGTCGTGTGCCTGGCTCTCGCTCCCGGTTTCGCCCGGGCTGAATTCATGATCGACCCCGACCCGGGCGGGGTGAAGATGTTCATTGACGTAGCCAACAAGAACGTCAGCGCCTTTCAAGGTTTCGTCGGCACGAACAACCCCGACGCCAACACGCCGGTGATCGACGTTGCGACGGCGCAAAATGTCAATACCGGTTCGGGCTACGCCAACATCAAGCCGGCCGCGGGCGTCCAGAGTCCGACCCTCACCAGTCTGACCTTCACGCCGCAAGACCCGACCTTGTTCGGAGACTTTTCCTTCCGCGGCCAACTGCTGGCGGCCGGGAACGTCACCGTGACGGTTCAGGACAACCGGGGCGGTGCACCGCAGACGTTCACCTTCAGCGCGAACAAGAACGCGGACTTTACGCGCTTTGGTATCGTCGCGGTCGCCGGGAGCGGAGAGACGATCAAATCGGTCACCATCTCCAGCGCCGGCTTCAAGGAAGTCAAGCAGATCGACTTCTCTTTCGCCGAAGGCGTGACTCCCCCGCCGATCCCGGCACCGACGGTGCCAGAGCCGTCGTCCGCGCTGCTGCTGAGCCTCGGCCTCGGAGCCTGCGGAGTGTTTTACCCGCGCCGTGCCCGTCTTAAGGCGACGGTTCTGGGTGCGTGAGTGTCTCCCCGCGTTTCCCGTGGCTTCATCGGCTCACGCTGCCCGCGCGAACCGATGAAGCCACCCACTACCGAACCGGCTGCCACCGAGCATCGAAGCTGCCCTGCCCCAGGATCTGCTGCAACGCAGCGGCCGAGTACGTTTTGTAACCCACCCGCCGGGGGTAGAGGTTGCGCTTCTAATTTCGCAGCTATTCGTGGCCTTCCGCCTGAAGTTTCGTGTCGATGACGCCGTGGCTGACGGCGGCGAAAAGGCCCCTCGATGTCAGGCTATCCGGTTGAACATGGGCGGCCAAGCACAACTCGTCGACGCACGACTGCGGTCCGCACCACTCGCGCGGCTCAGAGACCCACGACATCGCTGCTCGATCGGCCGCGTGCTTCGTAATCTTCGCGGGGGGCCTCCTCCGTCACTTCCCAGCGGGAGCGAACCAGGACCTGGCCCAGATCCGCGGTCGGGAGGCGGCCGTTGCCGTAGAAATCGGTTGCCGTCACCTCCAGGGCCACGGCGTTCGGCAAGTTATCCATCAGGTAGTGTGAAGCACTGCCGGCGCTGAGGCTGAGCGTGTAAGTTCCGGGCGCCAGGGACAATTCCGCGATCCGGCAGCGGACCGTCCGGGGGCTGTGTAGCGGCGGCAACTCGCCGGGACTGAGGTAGGTCGCCACGCTGAACACGCGTTGTCCCATGTTGTCGTCGAACCCGATGCCAAAATGGGGGTTGTCCAGCGGACGGATCGACTGAAAGTCCAATTCGATCGTCAGCGGCTCACCGCAACAGTAAGTGTCCGTGGCCACTCCCCTGCTGTTTCGCAGCCGCAGTTCCTTGAGCAAGGGCACGGCACCCGCGGCGCGCGATGGGTGACAGCGCAGGTCGATGCGCCCCCCCGCCGGCGAGGCCAGCGTACGAACGTACGCCTCCACGACTTCAGCAGCGGGGCCCTCTTGCCGCACGCCACCCTGGCCGATGAGGAACGCCCGCTGACAAAGGCCGAGCACGGCCGCCATGTTGTGGCTGACAAAGAGGACCGTCCGGCCCTGTTGTCCCACGTCCTTCATCCGGCGCAGGCACTTCTTCTGGAAGGCGGCATCGCCGACAGCCAGCACCTCGTCCACCAACAGCACCTCCGGCTCCATGTGGGCGGCCACGGCAAAGGCGAGCCGGACATACATGCCGCTGGAGTAACGCTTCACGGGGGTGTCGAGAAAGCGTTCGACCTCGGCAAAGGCAACGATTTCATCGAAGCGGCGAGCAATCTCGCGACGGGTCATGCCCAGGATGGCGCCATTCAGGTAAATGTTTTCGCGACCGGTCAACTCCGGGTGGAAGCCAGTGCCGACTTCCAGGAGGCTACCGACCCGGCCGGCAATCGTGACCTTGCCGGTGGTCGGCCGCGTAATACGCGACAGAATCTTGAGCAGAGTACTCTTGCCCGCGCCGTTGGGGCCGACAATGCCAACGACACTCCCCGGCTGCACGTCGAAGCTGATGTCCTTGAGGGCCCAGAATTCTTCCGGCGGCGCCACGGATCGAGAGCGGCGCAGGACCCGGGTCAATGCCCCGGTCAGTTGCTCGCGGAGCGTATGGTAAGTACAGACGCCTCGCGCGCGACCAACCTGATAACGCTTGCCAAGATGTTCGACACGAACGGCGGGAAGCATCACTCACTCCTCGTGGTGGGCAGCAGGACGCGCTCAGATGATGTCGGCAAAACTGTCCTCAACCTTCCGGAAGTACAGGCAGCCAAAGAAGAGCATCCCTAGTGCGACAACGGTTGCGATCGCACATGCGCCCCACGGAATCGGACCGCCGAGAACCGCCGCGCGGAAGGCCGCGATCAGCGCCAGCAGCGGGTTGCAGGCCAGGGCTGCCTGCGCCAACCCTGTTGGCTCCTCGGGAAGCTGCATGTACACCGTCGGCGTGGCAAACATCCACAGCTGGATCAGGAATGGGAGCACGTAACGGAAGTCGCGATAAGCGACATTCAGCGCCGCCAGCAGCGTTCCGACCCCCTGGGCAACCAGGAGGATGACTCCAAAGAACACGGGCACGAGCAAGAGTTCCGGCCCTGGCAGGATGCCGTATGCCAGCATGAGCACCAGAAGCAGGCCGAAGGCAATGATGAAATCAACGACTGCAGCGCCGACCGCCGCGAGCGGGACGGCCAGGCGTGGGAAATAGACCTTGGATATCAACCGCTCCGAGCCCACGACGCTGTTGCCCGCGCTGCTGACGGCATTGGCGAAAAACGTCCAGGGCAGCAGCCCTGCATAGACAAAGACCGGGTAGGGCAGATCGCCTGCAGGCACGTGAGCCAGACTGCTGAAGAAGATGGTGAAGACAATCATCATCATCGCCGGCTGCAGAATGGCCCAGGCGGCGCCCAGAACCGTCTGCTTGTAGCGGACCTTCACGTCGCGCCAGACGAGAAAATAGATCAACTCCCGGAACTGCCACAGTTCCCGCACATTGATCAGCTGCCAGCCGCCCGACGCGGTGATGACCGTCGTAGACGCAGCCCCCGAGGCCACCGGGTCGGCGGTGGCGCTTGGCCGCTCGGCGGTCAACGCGTCTTGAATGTTCGTGAGTGTAGTCATGAGAAGGTTCACTACCAGCAAACAGGTCATCGCTGAGGACACGCGGCTTCAGCTTGCAAAAGCTGAGCCAATGCGGTCGAGTCGATACTTCCAGTTCGCGCTTTTTCCGGATCTAGTTCCAGAGGTACCAGGCCCCGCCCAGCAACACGCATGCCGCAATCAGGGCGTTTGCCACGGCATGGGCCAATATCGCGTCGGCCAACCGGCCGCGCCGGTAGACCGCGAAGGCGAAGAGCATGCCGCAAAGCGTTCCAGCCAGCCAACGGCCGTGGAGCAGGCCGAACAGCAGCGAGGAGATGACGAACGACAACAGGGTGAACCGCCGGGGCGAAACCTCCAGGAAATCGGCCGCGATGAGCCGGCGCAGCAGATAGCCGCGAAAGGCCAGTTCCTCCGCGAGCGGCACCAGAACGACCGACTGAAGCACGCGAAGCCCCAACCAAGTCGCGGCTACCCAGGGCGGTAACGACGAAAGTTGAGTGGGCAACATGTCATTGTCGCCGGACGCCTGGTACAAGGGCTCCAGCAGCATCCAGAGTCCAAAGACGACCACGCCCAACGCCGCAGCGCCCCAGGACCAGTTCCACAGCGGCCGTTCGTAGGCCCGCCGGCAGTACAAGAGGACGCCAGCGACTCCGAGCACTCGAAAGGGGAGCAATCGGTCGATGCCATCCGTTAGCGCCGTCGTCAACATCTGTGCCAGGAGCAAGACCAGCAGCGGGAGCAAGTAGGCCGTTGTCGGTGTCGCCTTTGTGATCGAGGAACTGGCTTCGACCGGCGATGCGGGTCCTTTATCGATGGCGTGAAACAGCCGCAACCACCGGGACGCGACTGCCAGGCCCAGTGCCACGGCGAGGAATGCCAGCCAACCCGCCTGGGAGTGGAAGCCGCCCAGAGCCACCGCGGGCGAGACCCAGGTACCGATGGCGACCAGAAGCGCGATGCGCACCGCGTTCGCGAACCAGATAAGAATCATCCCAACCGGCAACAGCAGCAGCGCGTGCGGGAAGCGCAGTTCGCGCCGGAACAGCCAAAGATAGGCGGACAGGAAGGCCGCGATCAGGGCCAGCCCCTCATAGCCCGAACAAGCGGAAGCGATTTCCACCTGGAACGTGGGAGTGCCGACGACCGCCTGTTCCGGCAGACAGACGATGTCCGGCGCGATCAGGCGGAGGAGCGCCGCGCTGACGTGGAAGGTCGCCGCGCCCAAGCCGGACCAGAGTTCGCCGGTGAAATGCGATGCACCCCAGACGAGGGTTGCCACTCCGACGCCGGTTGCAAGGGTCGGCCACGTCTTTCTTCCAAGCGCGAGCCACTGCCATGGGGCAACAAGGGAGGCGGCCCAGAAAAGGAGCACGCTCACTCCCAGTGCCGCCCACGTCGCGACCCAGAGTTCAACCGCATTCCCCTGGCGAGCCGTCCCTTCCAACAAAAATGCCGTCAAGCGGGTGAATAAGCCGAGGCTTATGAGATGGAGGATCAGGTAAATCGCCATCCGCCGGCCAGCGGGTGGCGCGATCGGCAACGGCCGACGATCGCGGCGCAGGACGGTAAAGAGTGCGGCGATCAGTGCCACTAACAGTCCGAGGCGGGTCAGCCAGGGGACTTGCAGCATCGCGAGGGCCCAGGGATCGGTCCGACCAACAAGGGACTGCGCGTCGAAGCGCAAGCTCAGCAGGACAATTTCGATCAGCAGCAGGGCCGCCAACAACGACATTCGGACGAAGGGGCCCAACTTAGGAGTGTACGCGCGATCCACCGAGAGACGAGCAAAAGAAGGGAGAGAAAGATACGACATGGGGAGCGGCCCTTGGAGAAGCATGTGGAACGATTCCGCGTGCGCTGGCACGCACGCGGCGTGCCGCACCGCCACAAAAGCCCGTCCGGACTTCGCCGTGCGTAATCGCCTGTCGACACACCGATCCGGCACGGGACTTGCTGCCCGCTGAACCCCACGGTATCTGGTCCCCCGCATTCTTTCAGGTTTCCACCATGCACACACACAGCCGCAACGGATCCAACGGCTCCACGCTCGCCCCGAAACGAACTCATTCCCTCGCCGAACGCCTGCGCGAGCGCATCGAGCTGCGGACCGCGCGTGTCGCGGTCGTGGGGCTCGGCTACGTTGGCCTGCCACTGGCCGAAACCTTCGCCGCGGCGGGCTACCCGGTCATCGGATTCGACATCGACGAAGCCAAGGTCGAGCACCTTCGTGCCGGCCGCAGCTACATCGGTCACATTCCATCGTCGCGCGTCGCCGAACTGGTTCACTCCGGCCGCTTCGAGGCCACCGCTGATCCGGACCGCTTCGCCGACGCGGATGCCGTCATCATCTGTGTCCCCACTCCCTTGACCGAGGCCCGAGAACCCGACCTCTCATTCATCACCGGCACCGCCAAGACCCTCTGCCCCCACCTGCGTCCCGGCCAGCTGGTCGTGCTGGAGAGCACCACGTACCCTGGCACCACCGACGAGGTCCTTCGTCCGCTGCTGGAAGCCGGCGGACTTCGCGCGGGCCGCGACTTCTTTCTTGCTTATAGCCCTGAGCGCGAAGACCCCGGCAACGCCACCTACTCCACGCGGACCATTCCGAAGGTCGTCGGTGGTATTGATGAGCCCAGTGGCCGGCTGGCCGTTGCTCTGTACGAACCGGTCGTCAGCGGGGTTGTGCCGGTGTCCAGCACGCAGGTGGCGGAGGCATGCAAGATCCTGGAGAACACCTACCGCTGCGTGAACATTGCCTTGGTAAACGAGCTGAAAGAGGTGTTCCATCGCATGGGGATCGACATCTGGGAGGTGATCGCCGCGGCAAAGACCAAGCCGTTCGGCTTTCAGGCCTTTTACCCCGGTCCGGGACTCGGTGGGCACTGTATCCCGATCGACCCCTTCTATCTCACCTGGGCGGCACGGCGCTTTGGCATTCACACGCGCTTCATCGAATTGGCGGGGGAGGTCAACACTGCCATGCCGGAGCGCGTCGTCGAGCGCGTGGCGGAGGCGCTCAACGATCGGGGCAAGCCGGTCAAGGGCAGCCGGGTGTGTGTATTCGGCGTGGCCTACAAGCGCGACGTGGACGATGTGCGCGAGTCGCCGGCGCTGGAGATCATGGAATTGCTGCGGGCTCGAGGAGCCGAGGTCTCTTACAACGATCCACACGTTCCGATGCTGCCAAGCGTTCGGCGCCGCTGCCCGCGCTTGCGAAGTCAAGAGTTGACCGAGGAATTCGTGGCCGGATTGGATTGTGCTCTCATCGTTACGGACCACGCCGCCTACGACTTCCCCTGGCTGGTGCGGACCGCTGACCTCATCGTGGACACCCGCAACGCGACGGGATCCCTCCCCGCCGCGCCCGGCAAGGTGTGGCGGGCGTGAGGGCGGACTGGCGCGAATCGCAATTTCATATTAGACTTCGTTGATTTGTTCTCGTCTTGGGGTCGATTCCTCCCTGGGCGTTTGCCGCTTCCTCCAGAAGCGGCAGACGCCCAGGGAGGAATCGACCCCGCTGAATTTCTCCTTCCGTTGCACGTCCTGTTCACCCCGTTAACACTCCTTCCACCTGTCCACCCGTTGACATTTCGCGGTCCTCCCGGTTTGCCTGCCCGCGGAATCGGCGGACCTGAGTCTCATAAAGCCTTGAAAACGTGACTTCAGGAATAAACCCTGGCCCACTCCGTCTTTGGCCTGCCATTTGCCATGTAGGGAACGGCTTGAGGCTCTCCAGTAAGCCTGTGGCGAAAATTACCCAAGGACATGGAGCAGGGGGACGATATTCATGTGCGGCATTATCGGGTACGTGGGGCAGCGGAAGGCGGAACCTCTGCTGGTCGAAGGCCTGCGGCGTCTGGAGTACCGCGGTTATGACAGCGCCGGCCTGGCCACTCTGCAAGGCGCCTGCCTCCACTTGCGGAAGTGTGCCGGTCGCGTGGCGGACCTCGCCCGTCATCTCCGCGAACGGCCGGCGCCCGGCGGACTGGGCATTGGCCATACGCGTTGGGCCACGCATGGTCCGGCCACCGACACCAACGCCCATCCGCACGCCAGTACGGACGGCCGAGTCGTTGTCGTTCACAACGGAGTCATCGAGAACTACGCCATGCTGCGCCGAGGGCTGGAAGCGGGGGGCGTCGTTTTCCGCAGCGACACGGACACCGAAGTGATCGCTCAGCTGATTGCCCACCACCTCGCGGACGACTTGATGGCGGCGACCCACACCGCGCTGGCTCGCCTGCAAGGCTCGTATGCGGTCGCCGTCCTGTCGCCTTGTAACCCGGGGATGCTCATCGGCGCCAGTTCAGGGGCGCCGCTGGTTGTCGGCCTGGGCCAAGGGGAGTACTTCCTGGCCAGCGACCCGGGCGCGCTCGCCGGTATCACCGACGAAGTTGTCTTCCTGCAAGAGCGGCAGATGTGCGCTCTCGGTGCGGACTCGTGGCAGATGTTCGATGATGCGCGCCAACATGTCCCGGTTAACATCGAGGCCATCAGCAGCACCGCCATCGTCACCGAGAAGGGCGACTTCGAGCACTACATGCTCAAAGAGATTTACGAGCAGCCGCTGGCCTTGAAAAGCGCGCTGCACATGCGACTCGATCCGGGAACCCACGGCTTCGCGGGCATGGAGGGCGACGAGTCCCTGCTCCGCGCGGATCGCCTGCTGCTGACGGCGTGCGGTACCAGTTACCATGCGGCCCTTCTTGGCAAGTATCTGTTCGAGGAGCTCGCCCGCATCCCTGTTGAAGTCGAATATGCGAGCGAATTCCGCTATCGCAACCCGCCGACAGACCCGCGGACCCTCGTCGTGGCCATCAGCCAGTCGGGGGAGACGGCCGACACGCTGGCAGCGCTGCGCCAGGCGAAGTTGCGCGGCCACCCGACCCTCGCGGTCTGCAACGTGACCAACAGCACCTTGGCCCGCGAGGCCGATGGCATGGTTCCCCTCCGCGCTGGACCAGAGATCGGCGTTGCCAGCACCAAGGCCTTCACCTGCCAGGTCGCGGTCCTGACCGCTCTGGCCCTGCAAATGGCCCGGACGCGCCAGCTCTCGGAACGCGATGCCGCGCGCATCGCCCAGGAGATCGCCACCCTGCCCGACGCCGTCCGCGACGCGCTGGAATGCCAGGACGCCGTCCGCCGGGTCGCCGAGCGCTACTGCAGGGTGGACAACTTCCTTTACCTCGGCCGCCAGTACCTCTACCCGCTGGCCTTGGAAGGGGCGCTGAAGATGAAGGAAATCAGCTACATCCACGCGGAGGGCTACCCGGCGGCCGAGATGAAGCACGGCCCCCTTGCACTGGTCGATGCGGATACCCCCTCGGTGTTCTTCCTCTCCCGCGGCCACGTCTACGACAAGGTCATGAGCAACCTGGAAGAAGTCAAGGCCCGCGGCGGCCCGGTCATTGCCGTCGCCTGCAACGGCTGCGACGAAGCTGCGGCCCGCGCCGACGAGATCTTGTACGTGCCCGAAGTCTCCGACTATCTGCAGCCGCTGGTGTCGGCGGTGCCCGTGCAACTTCTCGCCTACCATATCGCCCTGTTGCGCGACTGTGACGTGGACAAGCCGCGCAATCTGGCCAAGAGCGTCACCGTGGAATGACAGGGGGCAAGGGAATGACAGGGGTCAAGGCGGCCTCGCGCGTTCTGCCCTGGAGGGACCCATGCCGGTCAGTCTCGTGACGGGTGGCGCCGGTTTCATCGGCTCGTACCTGGTCGAAGTCCTGGTCAAGCGCGGCCATGTGGTCCGTGTGTTGGACAATTGCAGCACGGGAACACTCGCAAACCTGGCGGGCGTGCGCTCGCGCGTCGAGCTGGTCCTGGGCGACCTCACCTGCTTCGAGTTGGTTCGCCGTGCCGTCCGCGACGTCGAGTATATCTTCCATGAGGCGGCGGCGCCGCCGATGGGGGGGACCGACGGACACCTGGCATGCACGATCGGCACGGAGCACGTCTTGCGGGCGGCCCACAAGGAGCGCTGCCGGCGCGTGGTCTATGCCTCCAGCGCCATGATTTACGGGTGGAATGGCTTGCCGAAGATGCGCGAAGAAGGTCCCAGTGAGCCGGTCACACGCCACGGCCGGGCCAAGCTGGTGGGCGAGGAGGCCTGCGTGGCTTACACGCGCGACCACGGGCTGAGCACGGTGCGGCTGCGATTGTTCAACGTCTTCGGCCCGCGTCAGGCCGACGGCAGCCCCGTCGCAACCGAGGTCTTCCGACTCCTGGAAGGGTTGAGCGCCGGTACGGCACCTGTCGTGGTGGATGGTCCTGGACGGGCGTGGGATTTGCTCTACGTGGACGATGCCGTTCACGCCCACCTGCTTGCCGCCGATGGCGAGCATACCAGTGGACGCGTCTACAACATCGCGCGCGGTCGCATGGTGAACCCGAGTCAAGTCGCCGCTCTGATCCATTCCCTTCTTGGGACCGGGCTAGCGCCAGTCGCCGCCCCGATGGGCGATGCGCCGTCCGGACTCACGCCCGACATCACCCGGGCCGAGACAGAACTGGGCTTCAGCCCTGCCACGAGTCTGGAGCAGGGCCTTCGGCATTGCATCGACTACTACGCCCGTCTCAAGCAGGCGGGCGCGGAACTGATAGGAGAGGTCCCCCGATGATCGCAAGCCTCAATGACAAAGTGGCAGCCGCGTTCGCCCGTTCGGAGCTGGCATGGGCCGCCGATTCGGTCCGTGCGGACGGCGGCCGCTCCCTCGCCCTGGGAGACGCCGAGGTGCGCCACTTGACTCGGGGTGAGACGA
The DNA here is from genome assembly GCA_019752375.1 of Gemmataceae bacterium. Lineage (GTDB taxonomy): Bacteria > Planctomycetota > Planctomycetia > Gemmatales > Gemmataceae > JAIEMG01. The sequence continues at coordinate 25,659 of JAIEMG010000033.1, forward strand.
TCGAATTGGAGCGGCTGGGGAACACGGCCGACGACTGGTCGCGCGTTCGGGTAGCCGACGGGTTCAACTGTCAGCGCGTGCGGCATTGTCACTTTTCGGGGGACGTGCTCCTGGGACGCCTTGCCGGGACCGTTCGGTTCGCCGAAGGAGTTGAGTTCCCCAGCGGGATCGCACGCAGCACTTTGGTCAACTGCGTGGTCGGTCATGCGGCTTTTGTCAGCGACGTGCGCCTGCTTGCCCATTACATTGTCGGCGAAGGGGCCATCGTCTGGGACTGTGGAAGCGTCGTTTGCTCCGGTCCCACGACCTTCGGCAATGGCCAGGTCCTGCCCCTGGGCCCTGAGACCGGGGAGCGGGCGCTGGGGGTCTACGCGGAGATCACCGTCGAGATTGTAGAGGCCCTCATGCTCGCTCCGTCGCGCCGCGCGCACTTCGAGGAGTATGAACGCCTCCTGGAAAAGCACGTCGGTCGCGTCACCTGCGACCGCGGCATCATTGAGCGCGGCGCCGTGGTACGCGGTACACCCCATTTGCAGGACAGCTACGTGGGACCATTTGCCGTGGTGGACGGAGCGACGCTGGTACGCGACTGCACGCTCCTGAGCAGCGCCGACGAGCCGACGCAAGTGCTGAGCGGCGCCTGTGTGTCTAGCTCCTTGCTGCAATGGGGCAGCCGCGTGGCCGAGCTGGCGATTGTGCGCGAGTCCGTGCTCGTCGAGCACGCTGCCGCGGAGCGGCACGCCAAGGTGTCCGCCAGCATCCTCGGCCCCAACACCGCCGTGGCCGAAGGCGAAGTCACGTCGGCGCTCCTGGGGCCGTTTGTCGGTTTCCACCATCAAGCTCTGGCCATTGCCGTCATCTGGCCGGAAGGCAGGGGCAATATCAGTCATGGCGTCAGTGCCGGCTGCAATCACACGTCGCGGGCCCCAGACCAGGAGTGCTGGCTTGGCGAAGGGACGTTTCTCGGTTTAGGCGTGCAACTCAAGTATCCGCTCGACCTGAGGGGGGCGCCCTATAGTGTTGTCGCCGCGGGGACGGCGCTGCCGCCCCAGAAGCTCGACATCCCGTTCTCCCTGATCCATGCACCCACCGAGCGTCCGCCGGGTGTCTCCGCGGCACTCAATGAGATCGTTCCGGCGTGGGTGCTGACGGATAACCTGTACTTGCTGAAGCGGGCCGAGGCGAAGCTTCGTGCACGAAACAAGGCACGGCGCGTTTCCTTTGAGTTCGACGTGTTTCGCCCGGAGGTCGTCGACCGGATGCGCGCCGCCTGCCTTCACCTCAAGGCCCGGTCCCTTCCACAGGAAATTTACACGGAGCGCGACTTGCCGGGCATCGGTAAGAATTTTCTCACGGAAAGCCACCGGCGTCGCGCGGTTCGTACGCTTCAAGCATTTATCCGCACTTATGCCTTGCGTGGCTTGTTGCAACAGGCGGAGCGCGCCCGCCTGGCCGAATCCGCTCTATACGTCGTGACGGACGATGCACGCTGGGAACATCAGCGCCGCCTGCTTGTCGACGAGTTGGCAGTGTCCGATGTGGGTGAAGCCCTGCGCGAGCTGCCCGATTTGCTCGAACAGGAAGCCCAAGCGGTGGAGCGCTCGAAGGCCCGTGACGACGAGCGCGGCCGTCGGATCATCGCCGATTACGCCGATCTTCACGCACCTGCCGAGCGGGATCCCGTCGTCCGCGCGTGCTGGGACCAGACGCGCCGGTTGCAGAGCGAGGTGAAACGCCTGCTCCTGCGCTGGGCGACGCAGAAGCCGCTTTCGCTCGCGATCGCTTCCCCCGCGGCGAGCGTCTCCGTTTGCAGCCCGTGAACCATCCGCGGGGATGATGCCTCAAGTCCTATCTCATCAGTTACAGCTGCGCACGAACGCGCGAACCAATTCTCAGGCGCGTTTCGAGGAGCGGTTTCCGCCGATGGACGAATGAATTGCAAACTGCGCAAGTGCTGCATTGAATACGTCGACTGATCATTTCTTGCAACTTCCTTTTCTCGGTCCGCGATTGCCTTGCAGTTCGGCTTGGTTTTTGCAAAACGGACTTCCCGTGGATTTGGCCCTTCATACCATCCAATAATCTGCCTGGGGTGACGTCGCCCCGGTTTGGGACTGCTCGTTCGGAAGCGAGCCGCTCGCGGACTTTGCACGAGGTCCGCGATCCTCTCCATCGCTGGGAGGGGTTTTGGAATCCGGGGATGGTGGCACGCTCGTCCGGGGCATCCCGGGCAGGCGACCGTTTGCGACTGCTTTACCCCTGGGAGGCTCAGTACATGCTCGCCGCGACGACATTGCTCATCAGTACCGACCCGTCGTTGATCCTCGAAGTCCAGCGGGCACACGATGCCCAGGAGCACCTGCGGCTGGAAGTGTGCGGGCTGCTCGACAAAGCACGTGGCGAAATCCGACGCGATGACGTCGGACTGGTCCTGTTGCACCTGGCCGAAGGCGGGCTCGACGCGGGGGCTGCCCGTCCCCTCCTGAGCGCGGTTGGCCGGCAGAAGCGGGTGGTGATCCTGGCACGCCGAGGCGATTGCCCGGAGGCGCAAGCGGCGACACTGCGCGGCGATGGAGCCTCCGATGTGGTCGTCCTGCCGTCCGAGGCTCCACGGCAGGGGCCCGGTCTCGGGGCCGCGGTCTTGCCGTTGCCGTCTCCCAAGGGCCCCGCCCCATCGGCGCCTGCCATGCACGGCCAGTCGTTCGTTATGTTGCCGGAACGCGAGGACCAGATGCAGCAGGTGCGGCGCGTGGCCACCCAGGAAACCACTGTGCTCCTCACCGGCGAGACCGGCACGGGCAAGACACTCCTGGCCCGTCGAATCCACGAACTGTCGCCGCGCAGCCGGGATCCTTTCTTGGTAGTGGATTGCGGTGCTCTGTCGGCGAGCCTGATCGAGAGTGAGATGTTCGGTCACGTCAAAGGGGCCTTCACTGGCGCCGATCGCAACCGGCCGGGAAAGTTTGCGGCCGCGGGCCGCGGTACCCTGGTCCTGGACGAGATCAACTCGCTGCCCGCCGCGCTGCAGAGCAAGCTGCTGCGCGTGGTCGAAGAGCGCGTGTTCGAGCCGGTCGGCTCCAACCAGGTGCTGCCGCTGGAAGCCCGGATCATTGCGGTCACCAACGTGTCCCTGGACGAAGAGGTGCTCCAGGGTCGTTTCCGGGCCGATCTTTACTATCGTCTCAACGTGGTCGGCTTCCGCCTGCCGCCGTTGCGCGAGAGCCGCCGAGCCGTCGCGCCTTTCGCCTGCCAGTTCCTCGCCGAGTTCAACCAGCGCAACGGACGAAAAATTGACAGTATTGTCGAGGACGCGCTCCAGGCCCTGGAGTCATACACCTGGCCCGGCAATATTCGCCAGTTGCGCAACGTCATCGAACGCGCTGTCGCTCTGGCGTCCGGGCCGAACATCGAGTTGGAGGACTTGCCCGAATCGCTGAGCTGCCCTCACACCGGGTCCGAAGCCGGTACGCCGATTCGGAAGGGAGCTGCCGTACTACCCGGCTGGCCGACGCCGCCGCGTCCCGAAGACGAACTGCAGCGCATCGCCGAGGCACTGCACCGCCACAGTAACAACCGTCTCCGGGCCGCTGCCGAACTCGGCATCAGCCGAACGTCGCTTTACAAAAAGCTGCACAAGTATGGACTTTTCACCGGGTCGTGTCCAGCGACCGACCAAGCCTGACGCCGGCGGCGAGTCGACTTTGCACTAGCGAATGACCGACGCGAATCGTGTCAAAAGCTGAAGCAGGGCGCCCGGGTCGACCGGCTTCGTAAGGTGGAGGTCGATGCCAGCCCGTGCGGATCGTTGTCGGTCGTCTTCCGAACCGTAGCCGGTCACGGCGATCAGGAGCGGGCGACGCGGCAACGATTGCTGGCGGATTTGCCGTGCCACCTCGTAGCCGTCCATACCCGGCAAACCAATGTCCAGCAACACGGCGTCCGGGACGGCGGCCAGCGCCCGTTCGAGCCCTTGCGGCCCGTCCTTGGCAAAAACCACCTCGTGTCCCACGGCGCGCAGCAACGCAGCGAGGCTTTCGCCCGCATCCACATTGTCCTCGACAATCAGCCGCCGGAGCGGCGAATTGCGCCGCTTGGATTCATCCACTGGCAAGTCCGAGTCGTAGCGATCGCTGTCGAGAGGACTCATTTGGCCCGGTCTCAGGACTAAAACCACATGCGTCACAAGTCGCCGCGGAGAATCGCATCCTATTCAAGCAAATCCCAACCACTCTTGCCAGCCTAGGAAACCGCAGGGGTAACTTCTCAATAACCCTGGGTCAGCGCGCAATCTGAGCAGGAAGGCGAACCGCAGCGCGGTTGGTCAGGTCAGG
>JAIEMG010000064.1 GCA_019752375.1 Gemmataceae bacterium
CGCTGCTCGGTCGTCGCCGACGGCGCCGTCCGCACGCCCGCGAGGGAGCCGCGCGGATCAATCCCCGCCCACTCCAGGTCGCGGAGGCAGAACGCCATCCACCAGAGATGCACCACATCGGTCTGGAAGACCTTGACCGGAAGTCCACTCGTGCCGGACGTGCGGACTTCCCCCGCGGACCGGGTGCCGGCGGGCAGGCTCTCCGCGCAGAAGTCGCTCAGGCGTTGCTGATAGGTCGTTCGTTCCAGGATCGGCACCTTGCGAAAATCGTCCATCGTGAGAACGGCATCCGGAACAACGCCGGCTGCGGTCAACCGCTCCCGGTAGTATGGCACATGGGCAAGGGAATGATTCAGGAGCGTTCTCACCTGGGCAAGCTGGTGCCGTTCGATCGCGCCGCGATCGAGCCACTGCGTTTGTTCCAGCCCGAGGTAGGCGGCCCAGACGGGAGCCAAAGGCCCGGGCGGCAATGCGGGCCAGGTGCAGCCGGGCGGTCGCCGCAGGTGAAAAAACGCCATGCCGGAGCCTCACTGAACAGGCAATCATTGGGTGTCCCGCGGTGAACGATCGGGGCGCCGCGGGACGCCGCCTGCGGACTCGATGGGGGTCCCCCGCGACTGCCATCGCCCTTGACGGGGTTATGGTAGCTCCTTATCGTTTGGGAGGGAACAGCGCGATGCGCGGTGATGGGCGCGTGGCACACCGCAATGCCATCCAATGCAGCCGAGGGACGAAGACGCATGGCCGACCAGCACCGTCCATCGGTCCCTTCCCCGGCCGCGCCTGGCCCCGTGGTGTTTCGGGACACGACCCTTCGCGAGGGGATCCAGATTCCAGGATCGCGCGTCACTCTCGAACAGAAGCGTGAGTTTATCGCCTTGCTGGACTCGGTCGGAGTCGCCGAGGTCGAAATCGGGCTGCCGGACAGCGTCAGCGCATGTGCGGAGGTGGCCAACCTGGTCCGAGGCCATGGCCCCACGCTCAGACCGACGGCCCTTGTTCCCTGTTACACATCGCGCTGGCAGCGTCAGGTGGACATGGCGGCGGAAACCGGGATCCATCGCATCGACATCCTCACGCCGACCTCCGACCAACTCCTGGCCGACCCGTCTCACTACGGCATGCAAGCGTCCGACATCCTTTCCCGCGTGGCCCAGGTGGCGGAATACACCCGGAAAACGCGCCTGGCTTTCAGTGTCGCTTTCATGGACGCCACGCGTGCCCCACGCGATCGCATTCTGGCGCTGGCTCGCCGGATGGGTGGGCTAGGCGCAACGCGTCTGACGGTTTACGATTCGATCGGCTGCATGGTGGCGTCGCGAATGACCGCGCTGGTGCGCGAAGTGCGCGACGCGGCAGGGCTGCCGATCCTGGTGCATTGCCACAACGACTATGGCATGGCGACCGCCAACACGCTGGCCGCCGTGGAAGGCGGCGCCGAAGCGATGGACGTGGCCGTCAATGGGCTGGGTGGCCGGGCCGGCAATGCAGCGCTGGAAGAAGTGGCCCTGGCTTTGGAGAACCTCTACCAGATGCGCACCGGTATCCGGACCGAGTTGCTCAAGCAGCTTTCGGAGCTTGCCGAACGCATGACCGGCCTTGCCAACTGGCCGCTCAAGCCGGTGGTCGGCGATTTCTGCTTCGCGCACGTGCCGGTGATGCACATCCGCTGCATCGCGGGCGGCAATCCCTCCGCCTTCGAGCCGTACGATCCCCGGCAAGTCGGCGCCGAGCGGAAGTTCGATTTCTCCCTGCCGGTCGACTACAGCACTGCCGTCGAGCCCTTTATTCGCAAGAGCGGCTGCGCCCTCGAGCGGCCGGCGGTGGAGCGCCTGCTCGCTCAGCTCCAGGCGCGGGAAGGCCGTACCGGCTGGTCCGAGCAGGAAATCCTCCAGCTCACGCGCACCATCGCCGGGAAACCATGATCAGTTCGCTGCCACCCAGACTGGCGATCGATGCACACGTCTCGGCCGAACAGAGCGTGGTGCTGCGCTACGCGCCTGCCATTGCGTCGGACCAGCTCAGTCAGGAAGACCTGGCTGCCACCAGCCAGCGCGAGGGCGCCCGCCTCATCGAGTTGCCGAGCTATCGCGGGGTCCAGCTTTTCGTTCTCGATGAAAGCACCGGGATGCGGACGGGAACGTACAAGTCGCTGGACGGCTGTATTGGCACGGCGATGTGTCGCCGGCAGGGCGTCCGCCGGGCGGTGTTTTCCTCCGGCGCCAACGCCGGGATCGCGCTGACCGATTACGCGGCCCGGACCGGGTTGGAGACGTTCTTCTTCTGCCCCGCCAGCACCCTTTACAAGCTGGATGCGGACCTGTGCCGTCGTCCGTCCGCTCATCTGATCGCCGTGGATGGGCCGGACCGCTGTGTCAAGGAGGCGGCGCGCCACTTTGCCGGGCTTCTTCAAGTGCCGGTCATTCCATCGCTCGAGTGGCGCATGATCTCCGCATCGTGCCGGGGCCTGTTCCTCGCGGAGCAGATTCGCGCCACGGTTCGCCGGTTCTCCTGGTTCGTCCAGACGGTGTGTGCCGCTTACGGCCCCATCGGCATTTACCGGACGCTTCACGACCGGGCGGCGAAAGGGTGGCTCGATCCCGCTGCCATTCCTCGGTTCCTCGGCGTTCAGCAGGCCGGGCTGTCACCGCTGGTCGATGCGTGGGCCGTCCGACAGACGGTGCTGCCGCCAATGACCTCTTCTGCCTGGATGGAAGAAGCGATCGAACCGACGCTGTACAACATGCACCCGGCCGAAACCTATCCTTCCCTCTGCGATGTCCTGAATCGATCGGGCGGCGACCTGATGGCGGTCAAGGCCGTTGAATTCCGCCAACGCCTTGACGGCTTCGTCCGTCTTCTGCTCGAGGTGGGCATCGTACCGACCCAGGTCTGCATGGGCGGCCAATCCACGTATCAGGAGAAGGCCGGCTTGCTGGCCGGGGTCGCCACGCTCAAATCCATTGACGATGGACGAATCCACCCCGGAGAGGCCGCCATTTGCGCCTTCACGGGGGGAGCGGGGCCGGCCCCTCGAGAACCCGCGGCGCCGGAATTGGTCATCGCGGCCGATGCCGAGCTGGGACCGCAAGTCGAGCGCTACGCCGAAACGATTGCTCGCGATCAGAGAGTAGCACCATGCGAATCGACCCGTCGGAGTTGAGCGAGGCGACAGTCCACCAACTCTTGAAAAGCTGTGTCGTTCCGCGACCGATCGCCTGGGTCTCCACGCTCGGTCCCAGCGGGATCGTCAATGCAGCTCCGTTCAGCTGCTTCACGTTCCTGTCGACGCGCCCGCCCATGCTGGGCTTCGCCATCGAGCCGAAGGGCAACGGAAAGAAGGACACGCTCGTCAACCTCGAACGCACCGGAGACTTTGTGGTCAACCTGGCCACGGAAGACCTGGCGCAGGCCGTGAACGCCAGCGCGGCTCCCTTTCCGGCGGACGTGAGCGAATTGAATGAGGTGGGCCTGGCGGCGACTGCCAGCGAGTCGGTCCAGGCGCCTCGAATCGCGGATAGCCCCGTGTCGATGGAGTGCAGAGTCGAGCGCATCCTCGAGCTGGGACAATCGCGGCATCGCCTGGTCATCGGCACGGTCGTGTTGGTTCACGTTGGCGATGCCTACCATCGAGACGGCGTGATCGACGTGGCGGCCCTCAAGCCGCTGGCGCGCCTGGCCGGCGACCAGTACGGCTGCATTCGTGAAGTCTTTGACCTTCCGCGTCCCTGGGTCGTGGAACTGGGCTCCTGACTGTCCGGGAGATCGGGAAACAGTCATCACGCCACCACCCGCGGCTTGGCGGAGTGACCCGACTCATCACGCCACCAGCGCGTTTGGCGGACAAAAGCGGGGCCGGCGGAAATGCCGGACACTGCTCTTGACCGGTCCTGCTCGCGGTTCGCACACTGGACGTACTGGGCGTGCACGAGTCAGAAGACCCGCGATCCTGCACCATGGGCGTCGTCTCCGGACTGCATTCGTTTGCACGGTACGCGCGGGGGCTTCGGGCTTTCCTTCGCGACACGATTTCGCCTGCACAAGCCGAAGCGGCGATGCGGCGGAGCCTCGCCGAGCGCGAGGCCCATTTCCTGTGCATGGTCGAGCGCGGCATCTACGGCCACGCCACCAGTCCCTACCTGCCGTTGCTGCGCATGGCCGGCTGCGAGTTCGGCGACATCCGCGAGATGGTCCGTCGGCAAGGGCTCGAAGCCACGCTGCGGGCGTTGCATCAAGGTGGGGTCCACGTCCGTTTCGAGGAGTTCAAGGGCCGCTATCGCATCGATCGCGGCGGACAGGTCTGGCACGTCTGCTCCCGGGATTTCGAGAACCCGCATCTGCTTCGCCACTACGAGGCCCGCACCGGGGCCTCGCGCGGTGCCGGCACGCGGCTGTTCGTCGATTTCGACCTGATGACCCATGAGGCAGCGGCCCACTCGCTTTTCCTGACCGCCTTCGGGTTGACGGAGCGGCCGTTCGGCCTGTGGCGGCCGCTCCCGCCCGGCGTTTCCGGACTGTTCAACGTGTTGCGCCATGCCAAGCTGGCCAAGCGGGTCGAGCGCTGGTTCACCCAAAGTGAGGTGGCGTGGGGTTCGGACGAGTGGAAGGACGTGCTGCTCACCCTTTTCACGGTGCATGGCAGCCGGTTCTCGGCCCAGCGTCTACCGGTCCCCGAGCCCGTGCCCCTCGGTCAGGCCCACCGCGTGGCGCGCTGGCTGGCGTCCAAATGCCGACAAGGAAACCCGGCCTTCCTCGACACGAACGGCAGTTCCGGCGTCCGCGTCTGCCTGGCCGCGCGCGAAAAGGGCCTCGACATCGCGGGCACCCTGTTTCGGCTGGGCGGAGAGCCTTATACCGCCGCCAAGGCCCAGGCCTTCGCCCAAGCTGGTTGCTCGGTGGCATCGCACTACTCGATGGCGGAGATCGGCCGGATTGGCGTTGCTTGTGCAGCTCCGGCCGCCCTCGATGACGTGCATTTGCTCACCGACAAGCTCGCGGTCATCCAGGTGGACAAGCGCGTCGGCCGGGGTGGAACGGTGTTGCCCGCCTTCGTCTTCACCACGCTGCACCCCAGCTCGCCGTTCATCATGCTCAACGTCGAAACCGACGACTACGGCGTCCTGGAGCGACGCGACTGCGGCTGCCCCCTCGGCCGCCTCGGGCTGACGCAGCACCTGCACACAATCCGCAGTTACGAAAAGCTGACCAGCGAGGGCATGACTTTCTACGGCAGTGACCTGTTCCACGTCATCGAGGAGGTGCTGCCGGCGCGTTTCGGCGGGCAATCGACCGATTACCAGTTCGTCGAGAGCGACGAGGGCGGACTCCCCAGGGTGAGCGTCGTCGTTCACCCACGACTGGGGAACGTGGACGAGGCCGAAGTCCGGGCCACGGTCCTCGCCGCGCTACGCGCCTGTCCGGACGGCCCGATGATGACGGATCGGTGGCTGCAAGCGGACACCATTCGCGCCGTGCGGCGCGTTCCGTACGCCACCCCGTCCGCGAAGACGCTGCCGCTCCACGTCCTGCGTGGGGGCAAGTAGGTTGAGGGCGAATTGAATTTTGCCACGGAGGCGAAAAAAAGGGGCTGGCTTGTTCGCTGTGCCCCTGAGCCTCCTGGCAAAAAAAGTGATTAGTACTACAGCGCTCGTTTGAAAGCACGAGTCACGGGAACCGTCCGTAGCCGCAGGCTTCAGCCTGCGGGGGGAGTGTACGGCACCTGCGACGCCCCACCGCAGGCTGAAGCCTGCGGCTACAGACGGTGCGCGGATCCTTCCCTGGACTGGAGCCCTGGAGGATTAGTAGCGCACCTCAAGACCAAAGCTGATCCCCTGCGCCCAGAAGTCGGTCTTGTTGAACTGGGGCGTTGGCTGGGCGAGACCAACCAGCGGCAGACCCAGGCGTTGCGTGTTGTTCACGATCCGATCGACCTGGTCTCCCGGCCGCACCACGCTGGTCAGGTACAGGAAGTTGTAGCCGATGAAGGTGCGCACCCCGTCGGTCACGTCATAGCCGACTTTCAGCTGCACGTCCGGCACCACGGCGAAAATGTCGTGCGTCTGCCGGCCGATGTTGGACGGCACCGCGTAGACGCCGCCCTGAAAGTTCCGCGGGCCGGTGATGGTGTCCGAGGTGGAGGCGCCGTTGATGGTCACCACTTCATGGGACCAGCCCAACGCCAGCTTGGCCACCAGGTCCGCCGACAGAGCGCCGCGTTGCACACCCGCCTTGAAGCCGAGCTGGGCGCCGTAGAACTGCGTCCGGCTCTGGAAATGATCGGAAACGAACAGCCCCTGCGGCGACGACTGAAAGCGGGCGGCGCCGGCAATACGCAGGTTTTCTTCCAGGTCCAGGTAGCGCAGGCCCAGCAGCGTTTCGGCGTGGAAGCCGTCGCCCCGGCTGGCGCTGGAGACGCCGTTGACTTCCAGCCCCCACAGCCGACTGAACGACGAAATGGCGATACTGCCCGACGCCGCGTCGCTGAAGCCGGGCGTGCCGAAGGGATGCGGTCCGATGAAGCCGTCCTCGCGATTGACGTTCGGGGCCGAGTTGAAATTGGCGAAGGCCAGCAGCGGATTGCCGTTGCCTGGATTGGACGCGACGTAGAACGGCGCCGACCGCTGCTCGAGCAAGAAACCGCCGACCTCGACGCCAACGGTGCCTTCTCGATCGAGCCAGCTGCCCACGATCAAACGCAGTCCGGAAAACGTGCCGAAATCCTGGTCCCCGCCGCCGAACAGGACGCGCGTGGTCGGCGCACCCAGGACGCCGCGATCGCCGGGTGCACTGGTCGTGACCATCGACACAGGCATTGGTGCGTCCTTGACCCACCAGAGCAGGTACTCGACGCTGCTCCAAAAGCGCGGGCTCGACTCGCCGCAGGACGCCTCGCAGCAGGAAGCGCAGGGACAACCGCTCGCGGCGGCGTTCAACACGCCGGCGGGCGGAGCGATGACCGGAATGGCCGGCCGCGCGGGAGCGTCCGCCTTGTCTGCCTGTGCCAGCCCGCCGTTTCCAGCGGGCGGAGGCGAGTTGGAAGGGGCTTGCGCCAACGACACGCCGGCGCCGACCAGGGCGCTGCCCAGGCACGCGAAGATTCGTCTTTTCATCGTCAGTTCCTCAACGACGTTGGGCCGGTGGCCTGGGAGCTGATCCGTCAGCAACCCCGGAAGTTTCGGCGCACGCGCAGCCGTCGCTGTCGGGTGAATCGGATGCACATCCCTCCCATCGGCATCGCGGCACGCGATCACTACCGCCGACTCCGAGAATCGGTCGTCCGGCGCGACGAGTCTCGCGAACGCACCGGGCGAACCGCCCAGGGGACATATTCCGGACGAAAGGAAGGAAGCGGCTGTGACGTTTCCGGCAGGTTCTCGTTGGCGTGTTGCCGGCTGCGGCGGACCGACACTTTTCGAGCCGTTGGGAACGCCGAAGCATGTCGTGTCCGCCGCGCTGAACATCCACGCGGTGGCAATCGTTACCATTGATCGGATGCGCACGGTTCGCCGCGGATGAAGCGGGTAAGATGGGTAGATTTTCCTAGCACCCTCGCCTGCCTGGGTTACACTTTCAAAGCAACCGTAGCGCTCTTCGTGGAGTGTCCGGAATCAACCGCAGGTGTGATTTTCCTACCCGTCGTCGTCGCATTGCATGTTTGTCACGACGCACGGTCCCCTTAGAAGACAGGCGTTCCCGCCCCCGGATGAGGTTTTTTCATGTGTTTCTACCGCCGTCTGTGGCGCAAGCTGTTTCGGGTTCTCGATCGGACACGACCTTTCCAAATGCTGGGATCTCGGCGCACCCGGCTTGGGATCGAGTTGCTCGAAAATCGCCTCGTTCCTGCCATCACTGTGGATACCCTCAACGACACGATCGGCGTCATGGGTTCTACTAGCTTGCGGGATGCGGTCATCGCGATAAACGCCGGCACGGATACTGAGATCATCATTCCCGCCAACATAAACCCCTACACGCTGACAATCACGGGCCGCGGCGAGAATGCCGCCATGACCGGTGACCTAGATATCACCCGAACTGGTGTGCCACTTCTGATCCGTGGGACAGGTGCGACCCCGGCGGACACCGTGATCGACGCCGACACGATCGACCGGGTATTCCAGATTGTCAACTCAGGGACAACCGTTACGTTCCAGAACCTGACCATTCGAGGCGGACTGGCTCTCGACGACGGTGCTTCCGGTCTTTACTCAAGTGGGGCGACGGTCTTTAGCGTCGCGCAGGGCGGTGGCATTTACAACGGCGGTGGCACGCTTACGCTAGACAATGTCGTCATTGAGGACAACGTCGCCGGCCGCACGAACAACTTCCGCAAAACCGGCGGCATCGACGGCCAGGACGCCCAGGGTGGCGGCATCTACTCCTTGGCCGGGGCGCTGACGTTCTCCGGTGGCACGACGACCTTTACCCGAAACACTGCCCGCGGCGGTGATGCCTTCAACTCCTCTCCCTTTAGCGCCGCGGGGGGCGAAGGAGCGGGTGGCGGCCTATTCATCAATACTCACGCCGGCGTTCTGACCCTGAACGCCTTCGTCGACATTCGGAACAATGAGGCAGCAGGTGGCGCTGGCGCCGAAGGCGGACCGGGTGGAAATGCCTTGGGCGGCGGCGTCTTAATGAACTCGGGTGATTTGACGGTGTCCGGCAGCGCGCTCCTCGGCAACATGGCCATCGGCGGCGCCGGCGGGACCGAAAGGAGTAGCAACTTCGTGGACGGCGGCCAGGGTGGCACCGCCCAGGGCGGCGGCATCTACTTCGGCAGCGGCGGCCTCCTTACGATTCAGGGTGCTTCATTTACCGGGAACATCGCGCAGGGCGGCCACGGCGGCACCCCAGCCGACCCAGGGCAATCCGGAGGCAACGGCGGCTTTGCCCAGGGCGGCGCCATCTACTTCACGGACGGGACGTTGGTTCTTACCAGCAGTACGGTCCAAGGCAACCAGGTATCGGGGGGCAACGGAGGCAGCGGACGAACTGGTGGCAACACCAGCGGCAATGGCGGCCACGGTGGCGATGCGGAGGGCGGTGGGATCTATGGCCTCAGCGGGTCGCTCACCATCGATGCTAGCACGATTGAGGCCAATATCGCGTCGGCCGGCAATGGGGGCCGGGGCGACTTCGGGTTTAGCACGGGCGGCGACGGCGGCAGCGCCCGGGGCGCCGGCATTTTCTTCACGGGCTCCACGCTGATTATCCGGAATGGCAGCAGCATCGGTGGTCTCGCCAGCGAGGACGGAAATCGAGCCAACGCCGGGGACGGCGGCGACGGCGGTAAATTCGCCAACGGCGGCCATGGCGGCAACGCGGAGGGCGGCGGTCTTTTCGCTTCCCTTGATCGCGAGGGATCCAGTCTCACCATCAGCGACTCGTTCATCGTCAATAATCTCCTCAATGAACCCCATGCCCCTATCCAGCCTTCGCAACCCGGGCCGAATCCGGACGGCGTCGGCAATGGCGGCGACGGCGGCAAGGCCGGCCGTGGCGGCGACGGCGGCGATGCCGAGGGCGCCGGCATGTACTTGGAGTTCGCGTCGAATTCGACCGTCACCGCATCCACGATCGGCGATAACATTGCGGTCGCGGGACAGGGCGGACGCGGCGGCGACGGCTCGAACAGTACCCCTGGAACGGGCGGCAACGGCGGCAATGCCGAGGGCGGCGGCATCTATCTCGAATCCGCCGTCCTGGATATCTTCAGCTCCAGCATTGTCCGGAACTCGGCCAACGCCGGGGCGGGAGGTGATGCCGGCAATTTCCAGGGTTCGAGCGGCGGCGGTCTTTATCTCGGCGGTCGTGGCGGCGACGGCAGCGGCGGCGGCATCTATGCCGGTAACGGCAGCAAGCTGAAAGTCGTCAACTCCACCGTCTCGGGCAACGGCGTCAACAATCGTGAAGTACCGCTGGATCAGCCGGCCTGGGGCGCCGGAGGGGACGGGGGCACCGGTGGCAACGGTGGCAGCGGGACTGGTGCCGGCGGCAACGGCGGCAGCGCACAGGGCGGCGGCATTTACATCGGTGGCGAGATTCCCACGGGAAGCGAACTCGACCTTTTCAACAGCACCATCGCCGAAAACACGGTCCTGTCTGGCCCGGGCGGCCTGGACAGCGCCGGCAATGCCAGCGGCACGGACGGCGTCGCCCGCGGCGGCGGTGTTGCCACCGGTAGCTTGGAGGTGACCGACATCCTCAACGCCGTCAGCACCATCATCGGCGACAACACCTCGGATTCCGGCAGCGGTCCGGTCAATGACGACGTCTTCGGCGATTTCACCACGGCCCAGAACAACCTGGTCGAGGAAGGCAGCGGCACGAACATCGGCTCGTTCCCGATCAGCGACGGCAACATCGTCGGCCTCGACCCGAAGCTCGATCCGTTGGGGTTCTATGGCGCCACCGGACCGGGCAAACTTGTCCACCGCCTGCAACCGGACAGCCCAGCCCTCGATACGGGTGTCAATCCACTCGGCCTCGACTTCGACCAGCGCGGCAGCCCCTTCCTGCGCACCTCCGGCGGGGGGACCGACATCGGCGCCTTCGAGGTTCAGGTGGCTCCTGCCACCGACTACGTGGCCGTCTTCCGCAATGGCACCTGGTTCCTGGACCTGGTGCAGGCCGACTACAACGCGGCCACCACGCGGCAGTTCAACTTCGGGACCGGCACCGATATCCCGATCCACGGTGACTGGTTCGGCACCGGCACGGAGCTGGTCGGCGTGTTCCGGCCCAGCACCGGCCAGTTCTTCCTCAGCAAGACCAACACCAGCTGGGTCGATGGACCCGATGACACGGCCAACCACCTGGTGTTCTCGTTTGGCGCCAACGGCGATATTCCGATCATCGGCAAGTGGCTCGGCGGAACGGTCGACTACGTGGGCGTGTTCCGGCCCAGCACCGGCCAGTTCTTCCTCAGCAAGACCAACACCAGCTGGGTCGCTGGTCCCGACGACAGTGCCAACCACCTGGTCTTCTCGTGGGGCACCAATGGCGACGTGCCGGTGGCAGGTGACTGGAACGGTGACGGCACGACCGACGTGGGCGTCTTCCGCGGCGGCACGTGGTTCCTCGACCAGGGCAACGTCAGCTATCCGGCGAGCGGCAACCCCATCATCGCGCCGTTCAATTTCGGCAAGGCAGGCGACAAGCCTGTCGTGGGCAAGTGGCTGGGAGGAAGCGTCGATTACGTCGGCGTTTTCCGACCCGAGACGACTCAGTGGTTCTTGAACACGGTGCAGGCGGCATTCAACGAATCCAGCACTATCAAGATCCTGTTTGGCCTTCCGACCGACGTCCCCGAGGTCGGCCGCTGGTTGGGCGACGGCGTTACCTACATCGGCGTTTACCGGGAAACGCTCGGACCCAGCGACGGGCTGTGGGGCGTGCCGGGCTCCGCGGTGGGTTTCACCGGCGGCAGCAGCGGCGGCTTGCCGAGCCGCTGGATCCTCAACAAGGTTCATGCCGACTATAACGCGGCGACGGTCTTCGATTTCGGCTTCGGCTTTAGCGGCGATGTTCCGCTCGTCGGCCCCTGGCAGTAAGGGGAACGGCGGGACGTGGTTCTACTGGAGCACTTTGAAGTTGAAGCCGCCGCTGAAATGACGAATGACGAAGCCCGAATGACGAATCAATGACCAAGGTCGAAGCCCCAAGGAGCAGAATGGCGCGTGGACCTTTGGTCCTTGGGAATTGGTCCTTGATTCGTGACTCGTCATTTCTACCCAAGGCGGATGGCGGGCCGACCGCATGCGGGGCACGTTTTCAACGTGCCTTTATTCAGGCACGTTGAAAACGTGCCCCGCATGCGGTCGCTCGGATCGGGGGTTTTATTTCTGGCGGCCTGTCTTACGGCAACCCCGCCATCTTGCGGCCGACCCATTCGGCGGTCAGCAAACCCAGGAACAGCACCAGCGTCAGCCATTCCTGCCAGAGCTTGCGCTCCACGGGGACGGTGCGGGTCACCACCTGTGAATTCAGCAACTCACCCAGCTCGTGGGCCGTTTCCGGCGTGAAGACCTTGCCGCCGCTCTTGGAGGCGATTTCTTCCAGCAGAGGCCAGTTGGTCGCCAGGTCGATCATCTCGGAGTTGTCGCGCGGGGTGATCGTGAACGGGGCCTTGAACTTCATCGGCTGGCCATCGGAGCCCGCAGCGCCCATCAACTTGTCGGCCAGCTCGGGAATCGCCAATTCAATGTTGTACTTGCCCGGCGGCAGGTCGCGCACACGGCCTTCGAGCAGGCGCGGCTGCGCCTGCTGCGGGGTCAATGGCACCAGGGCCACCGCGTCTTCCGACCCGTTCTTGTCGTCGGCGCGGACGATGCGGGCGGCGGCCAGGCTGTCGGGACGCGGCGGCGTCACGTCGTCGCTCAGGCGCACGATCACGTCCACTTCCTGGCCTTGCTGATAGACGGGATCGCGCGTGCCGAAACGCACCATGTCGTTGCCGGTGATGAGCGGCTTGTCCGACGCCGCCCAGCGGATCACCTGACCCCAGAACTTGTGATGGTAGGTGTCGCCGACCTTGAAGCGCCAGCGCCAGGTGCTGTCGATGCCAACGTAGAGCACGCGGCCGAACCCGTAATTCTGGCGGGCGATCAGGCAGCGCTTGTCGGATGGGTCATTGGCCGTGGCAGGCTTGTTTGGCACCAGGGGCTCGGTATCGAGGCCGATGGGCTTGCGGCCGCGGTCCTCGCGCGTGAACGACGCCAGCGCCACCGCACCGGGCTTGGCCTCGCCGATGACCGCCCAGAAGTGCGGCGGCAGGGCGGCCCAGCGCTCCCGGCTCTTGTCCGGCGTCGCTTCCATCTGCAGGAACGGGACGCGCTTGCCTTCATCGGTCAGTGTCACCTGAAAGCCGTCGTGCGCGTCGAAGGGCCGTTCGTTGACGATGGGCAGCAGCTTGAGCAGCGGGTCCATCTGCTCGGATGCGGGATTGTAGTCCTTCGCGTAGGCCATCGGCATGTAGCGCTTGCCGGCGAGCATTACCAGGGTGCCGCCGCGGTCGGCGACGTACTTTTCCAGCCGCACGCGGTCCGACAGCGGCAGCTGGGCCGGCGAAACGTCGCCGAGGACGATGCAGTCGTAGCCTGCCAGCGCTTCAGGCTCCACCGGCAGTTGACGCGACGGGTTGCCGAGCTTTTCCAGCTCCGCCTCCGGCAGCTTGCCCAATCGCGGTTGATCGAACACCACCTTCTTCACCTGCATGGTGCGGTCGCGCGTCAGGGCGCTGGCCAGGTAGTGAAATTCGTAACGCGCTTCGCCGTCGATCAGCAGCACCTTGGCCTTGTCGTCGGCGACGTTGATGACGACCGGCCGCGAGCTGTTCTCGGTGCGCACCTTGGTCGTCGGACGCACTTCGCCGGGCTGCTGCTTGGCGGTCATCGTCAGCGTCTGCGTGCCGACTTTTTCGAGCCGCACCTGGAACGGAACCAGGTACACGCGATCGGTGCCGTCGTGCTTGATGGTTTCCTTGAGCGGATCCTGGCCGGGCCGCGTCAGCTCGACGGTGATTTCCTGGGCCGGCAGACCCGTCACCTGCACGCGGGCATGGACGTCCGCATCCACGTCCTTGAAGACGGCGGGCGGGGACTTGATCGAAGCGATGGCGATGCTGGGCGGCGCCTGGCGCGAGCCAAGTGCGACGGGATAGATCGGCAAGCGATGATCGCCCAGCTCCGCCGCCTTGGCAACCGGCGACGGCCCCCAGTTGTGCTGGCCATCGGTGAACACGACGATGCCCACGAGTTTGCTCTCGTCCACCGTGGATCGTTCCAGGGCACGAATCAACGGCAGGCGCAGGTCCGTGGCGGAGCCGATGGCGCTGCGCTTCTGAAAGAGTTCATTGACCTGGTCGGGCTTGACGTCCCAGAGCTCCTGGGCGAAGCCGTTCAATTCCACGCCGTGCTTCGCCGTGATGGCGGGCAACAGGCCGACGCCGGACTTATCCAGCACGCGTTCCGCGACCTGGGTGCGCGTCAGTTCGTCGATGCGTCGACAGACCAGGTCATGCTGGGCGCGGCGCTGTTCGCCCAGCTGGCGGCGGCGCGTCGGATCATCGGGGAACTCGTCCGCGGCCACCAGTTGAAGCTGGCCCTTGTCCTGGTACTGCTTGATCCAGGCGTCGAGCTGGCTTTCGGGGCAGATGTCGCCGCCGATCTTGAGAGCGCGGGCCAGGCGCAGCTTCTCCACCGGCGGCCGTTGCGGATCGGTCACGTCGATGCTGTCGGAACGGTCGACGGCGACCATGACGCGGCCGGGAAGCTCTTCAGTCGTGGTGCGTCGCAGGATCGGCTGCAGCATGGCAATGAAAACCAGGAAGGCGAGCACAAACAGCCGCAGGCCGAGGAGCATCACGGCGGTGGAGGTGCGCACCAGGCGCATCTCGTAGATATAGAGGCAAACCACCAGGACCGGCGGCAGCAAGCAAAGCAGGACGACGCCGACAACCGCCGGCGGCGGCAACTCGGTCCAGCGAAAGCTGAGGAGCAACTCCCAGTTGCGCAGCGGCCAGGGCAGGGGAATGGGGAACATGAAATCCTCAACGGGCGCAGGTTGGCAAGCGGCAGGTCGGGCGCGGATTTCCTCGTTCCCGAGCTTGGGAGCGAGAGCGGCTTGTGCCTCGAAAAGAGGCGTGCTGGTGGTGTGGCCGGCACAGCCGGCCCTACAAGTAAGCCCCATGTAGGGCCGGCTGTGCCGGCCGAACCCGAGATCCAAGCTCTGACGGCGCACTAGCGTGAGTATAGACGACGGCGACAGAGCTTGTTACTTGATTTTCTTCAAGGCCGCCTTGGCCGCCTTGGCAACGCCCGCGTCGGGGTCCTTGGTCGCAGCTTCGATCGCGGCTGCGGCGGACTTGGCGTCGGTGCCCATGTCTCCAAGCATGATGATGGCGCGTTCGCGGCCGTGATTCGTCTTGCCGTTCTTCACCATGTCGGTCAACTCGGGCACCGCGGCCTTGCCGATGCGCTTGATCGCCTCGCGTGCGGCGAACGCGACATTGGGGTTCTTGTCCTCCAGCGTGCCCATCAGCGGCTTGGCCGCCGGTTCGCCAATATTGCCCAGTGCCGTGGAGGAATGACGACGGATGTCGCCTTCCTTCTCCTGCAAGGCGGCGATCAGGTCGTCCATCGCACCCTTGGCGGCAGGCCCCACCTGCGCGAGGGCATAGGCCGCGTTCTCGCGCGCCTTGACGCTGGCTTTCTTGTCCTTGAGCAGCGCTCCTAGCTCGGGAACGGCACTTGCTGCTTCCGGTCCGGCCTCGGCCAGGCCGTGCGCTGCCAGGCTCCGCGCGTCGTCGCTTTCGCTCTTTAGCGCCTTGGCGAGCACGGGCACCGCGGACTTGCCGATCTTGCCCAACGCTTCGGCGGACTTGGTCCGCACGGTCGGGTCCGGGTCCGACAGCGCCTCACCCAGGGCAGGCACCGCGCCCTTGGCGCTGGCGCCCAGCTGGGCCAGGATCGTCGCTGCTTCAACACGTTTCTTGTCGTCCTTGTCCTTGAGCAGCTCGGCCAGCCCCGGCACTGCCGCGGTTGCCACCGGACCACGGCCGACCTTGGCCACCGCATTCATCGCGGCCTTGCGCACCTTTTCGGTGGGACTGTTGACGGCCTTGGCCAACTCCACCTGACCGGGCTCACCCAGCTTCTCGAGCGCGAGCGCGGCGGCCTCCGCGGTGCCAGGTTCCTTGTCCTTGAGGAGACCGGCCAGTGTAGGGATTGCCGACTCCGCGTCGTCGCCGAACCGGCCCAGTGCGGTGGCCATCTGAGCCTGTGCCCGCGGGTCCTTCTCCTTCTTCAGTGCAGTGATCAATTCGGGAACGACGGTCTTGGGCTGCACTCCGAGTTCGCCAAGGGACTTTGCCGCCTCGCCGCGTACGGGTGCTTTGCCGTCCGCGAGGGCCTGACGCAAACCGCCGACGGTACCTTTGGGCATCGTCTCCTCGCGGCCATAGGCGACCTTGCCCAGTGCCCCGGCCGAGGCGGCGCGGACCTTCTCGTCGCCGTCCTTGAGCCCTTCGATCAGCACCGGTGCGGCATCGCGGGCGTCGGGGCCCATGCGGCGCAGTGCCCGGGCCGCGGCGGCTCGAACGTCGGCGGGGTTGTTCGCGTCCTTGAGCGCTTCGGTCAGGTCGGGAATGATGCCGACTTCGCCGCCAATCTGAGACAGCGCGGCCGCAGCGGCGCCACGCACGGCCGGGTCCTTGTCCTTGAGCAGCTTGGCCACCGCGGGTGCGGACTCGCGCACCGAGGAGCGCTCGTCCTTTTCGCCTTGCGGATTGTTGTCCCGATCGGCGATGTCACGCATCACCAGGCAGACCTGGGCGCGGACCTTGGGATCCTCGTGCGTCAGCGCCTTGGTCATGCCCGGCAGTGCGGTATCGCGCATGTCGGCGAGGACGACCATGGCTGCCGGTGCAGTGCTTGCGTCCGCCAGGCCATTGATGACTTCGGGCACCGCCGGAGCGCCGATGCGGCCAAGCGTGGTCTGGGCCCGTCGGCGAATGATCTCATCGGGGTCTTTGAGGACTTCGACGAGTGCGGAGACCGCGGGCTGACCGATGCGGACTAGTTCAGTGGTTGCGTCGCTGTTGACGAGGGTGCTCGGGTCGCGCATGGCGACGATCCATTCACTGACGGGCTTGCCGCGGCCCGGCGGAAGTTTCCCCGGTTCGGTGGGGTTCTCGCCTTCAACGATGGCGCGCTGACTGGGCGTGGAGCTGCTGCAACCCAGCAGGCCAATGAAACAGAGGGTCAAGCAAAGCGCGGTGAGGGATCGCAACATGATGGGAGAGGACCTCCGCATATAGGGCCACGACCAGCGAAAGGTGACGGGATTTCGGCTCAGTCTATCCGACGTGGGCGGCGCTGCAAGTATTTCGTGGAACAATGGAACTTCCGAATCCCGAACCGAATGCGTCCCATGGTTTTCTTCCGAGCCCGAGCCCGAATCTTGCCGAGAATTGGCTACCCCAGCCCACGATCGTCCGGGCTCGGGCTCGGGCAGGGGCAGCGGCAGCGGCTCGGGCAGGGGCTCGGCATCATTCGGGGTCGAAATCACGTTCCGAAGGATATGCTATCCTTCACGCAGAAGGCAGTTTACAGCGATCAGGTTCCATCAGCTGAGCCCAGGGAATCCTGTCAGCTGTCGGCGAGATTTGTGGGGTTCGTCTCACGGTGGAAGCAGGAGTCGATCACGGGATACGGGTGGCGCAAGACGATGGAACGAAACCGACATTCTTGACTGTAAACATTTATATTTCATAAGCTTGCATCAACGTTACCCCTAACATCCCCGTGAGACGAATCGTGCAATCCCCCGGCTGGGAGCGTTCGCTCGGGAAGGGCGCGCATCCTTCGGGGAGAAAGGCATCACGGCAATTTTTCGGAATTTGGGAACTAGGCGGAAGAGGGTCGCGTCCAAGAAGGCGTAAGGACAAAGAACTCGCGATCCAAAGCTTGTAACAAACCGTTCAGCCCCTTGACATTGGGTCAAGTGATTGGCGAGAAACTTCAACCTGTCCCCACGCTGCACACTGGGAGAGCTGGGGGAACCCTCACGAAAGGCAGAGGTACCTTAGATGCTGAGCAACTTCCCGCACCTGAATCGTCGCCACTTCCTGAAGCACATGGCCGGCGCTGCCGCCATGACGCTGCCGGGAGCCCAGTTCGTGCAGAACCTGACGGCGGCTGCCCCGTCGCTCAAGAAGCAGAACAAGCACATCATCATCCTGTGGATGGGCGGCGGCCCGACCCACATGGATACCTGGACGATCAAGACCGGCTCCGCGAACCAGGGTTCGTTCGAAGCCCTGAAGACCTCGGCCGAAGGCGTCGAGATTTCCGAAGCGATGCCGAAGGTCGCCGAGCAGTTCAAGCACCTGGTCAAGATCGAGAGCCTCAACAGCCAGGAAGGTGACCACAACCGTGGCACCATCCGCATGAACACCGGCTTCCCGCCGAGCACGCTGGGCGTCAACATCCCCCACCTTGGCTCGATCGTGTCGCACTATGTCGGCGACAAGGACTCGGCCCTCCAGTTCGTGTCGGTCGGCGGCACGGCGACCCGCATCGGTGCTGGCTTCCTCGGCAACGCTCTGGCCCCCTTCACGGTCCAGAACCCCGGCCAGGTGCCCGAAAACATCAAGATGCCCCAGATGGGCGACGACAAGTTGACGGCCGCTCGCGGCATGCGTCGCAAGGACATCCTGACCACCCTGGAAAACAACTTCAAGTTCGGCCTGACCCCGCACATCACCAAGGAAGCCGACCGCAAGGCTTTCGCCGACTCCGCTCAGGCACACAGCGAGCTGGTCAACAAGGCCCTCGACGTGTCCCTCCGCGCCGGCTCCAAGATGTTCGAGTTCGGCACCGAAGACAACAAGAGCCTGGCCGAGTACGGCAACAACGGTTTCGGCCGTGGTCTGCTGCTGGCCCGCAAGCTGGTCGAGAGCGGCGTCTCCGCCGTTGAAGTCGACCTGGGCGGCTGGGATATGCACGGCAACATCGCGGACGGCGTCCGTCGGACGGCTTCCGGCGTCCTCGACCCCGCCATGGGCACCCTGGTCAAGGACCTGTCCCAGCGCGGTCTGCTCAAGGACACGGTCGTGGTGTGGATGGGTGACTTCGGTCGTACGCCGCGCATCAATCAGGGTGCGGGTCGCGATCACTGGGGCAATGGTTGGACCGTGGTCCTCGGCGGTGGCAGCATCAAGGGCGGCCAGTCCTACGGCGAAACCGACAAGGACGGCATGTCGATCAAGGACAAGCCCGTCAGCGTCAACCAGCTGTACGCCACCATGTACACGGCCCTCGGTATTGACCTGGGCAACCGCGACCTGGACCTGCACGACAACCTCGGCCGCCGCTACTACATCGCGGGCGAGAAGGAAAACGCCAAGCCGATCGCCGAACTGCTCTCCTAAGTAAGTTCGTCGTCACTCGACTGATTCCACCCCAGGGGCACGGCAACGTGCCCCTGGGGTTTTTCATGCGCCGATTCAAAGTCTGTCCGAAAAGGGGGCAGGCATGCTGCTATGAAAAGAAGCCGCTGACCTGATTGCCTGTCAGACGTGTAGGGTAAGCGAGGTAGAAAGCCCCCATTTCGCGGCGGTTGCGGCCGGCACAGCCGGCCCTACAGAAACATTTGTAGGGCCGGCTGTGCCGGCCGCAATCGTACAAAGCGTGGCTTTCTACAGGCATGCCTGATCCCTTTTCGGGCAGACGATCAGCGATTCAAGGACGATCGGAGCCGTTCCATCGATTCCTGGCTCACCATGATCAAGCCGCGCTGTGGTTGATTCAAGTCCAGCGTCACCCACACCGCCATGCTGACGAGGATGACGAACCCCAGGGTCGCCCCGAGATGCAGTTCGCCCGACCGGCCTTCCTGGCTTCCGGCCAGCGCCATGGAGACAATGGTCGCCAGGAACAAGAGAAGCACGATGCTTGGAGGCAGCCGGTCGTGTGACGCCGAGAGGCGTGCGGTATGGGCGCTGGTGAGTCCATTGAGCGTGTTCACCAGCGGGACGACGACTGAAGTACCGCCATCCACCGCTTTACCCACCAGGTCTTGCATCCGGCCCTGCATTTCCTCGGTCTCGATCAGCTTTTTCTCCATCGCCGCTTCGTCCAGGCGTTGCTTCACGATGTCCAAGCGATGGTCGACGTATTGCCGGATGGCGTTCTGCAGTTGTCCCCGCACCGGCTGATTGGTGAAGCTGGCGGCCGTGTAAAAGTCGCCGATCGCGTTGCTGTCGGCGACCACCATCTGTCGACGCTGCTCGTGTCGCGACAGGGACATCGAGAACGTGAATGCCAGTAACAGACCGAGCAGTGCCATGCTCGCGTCATTCAGCTTGCTCGTCGTTTCCTTCCGCCCATCCTGTCCCAGCCGATGCCCGCGCCACCAGCCGAGCCCCCACGCTCCCAGCATCGCGGTGGCCAGCAACAGGGCCGTCACCCACGCATCCACGGTCGTCAAGAACGTATTCATCGCCTTCGCCGGTGTTGGGCTCATCGACAATCGCCCGCGCACATTAGCATCGTCCGGCTCGCGGGAGCACCACGCGGAAAAGGCATCGAAGCGGTCGGTTGGACCACCACCGGCTTCCGGGTGGCAGGCGCGGTGCGTGCAATCCATCCTGGCGGCAAACTCGTAACCATCAGCCGGCGTTCGGTCTGGTGATGAGAATCATTGCCTACTTCATTTTCATCGGTTAATGTCGGCAGGTGGAAATCGTGCCTTCTGCCTGACGGAGTTTCTTGACGATGAACCGATGCGCCGGCCCCCTCTCGCGTCGACAGTTTCTGAAGCTCGGAGCCTCGGCACTTGGCGGGCTCGGGCTGGGCAACCTGCCCTTGCTGCGGGCGCAGGCAAAGGCCGCCGGTCGAAGCGTGCCGGATACGTCCGTCATTTTCATCTGGCTGCCGGGCGGGCCGCCGCACCTCGAAATGTACGACATGAAGCCGGAGGCGCCGGCCGAGTACCGCGGCGACTTCCGGCCCATCCAAACCAACGTGCCCGGCATCGACGTTTGCGAGCACATGCCGCTGCACGCGCGTTGCGCCGACAAGTACGCCGTCATCCGCTCCATCGCACACAACTTCGCGGACCATGGCGGCGGGCACAAGCGTTTCCTCACGGGCCGCGATCCTCTCGAACCGGCTGGCTTCGTCAACGATTACCCGATGGTCGGGTCCATGGTGGCGAAGGTCCGCCAGGACATCCGCGTCGGCGTGCCGAACTATATCGCAGGCGTGGATGGCGGCCGGCAGGGCATCGACACCTTCAGCTTCGGCTCCGCCTACCTCGGGCCGGCGACGCATCCGTTCAACGTGGTCGGCGATCCCAGCCGCAGGGATTTCAAGGTCCAGAACCTGGCGATGACGACGGAGGCCGTGGTGCGAGCGCGCGAGCGCGTCGGGCTGCTCGAAGCCGTCGATCGGATGGATCGCGCCGCCGACACGTCCGGCAACATGACTGCGATGGACGATTTCCGGAGCCGCGGCCTGGACCTTCTCACCACTGACGTCGCGCAGAAGGCATTCGACCTGAACCGCGAGCCCGCGCGGGTTCGCGAGCGGTTCGGCAACCACGTCTGGGGACAGCGGGCCTTGCTTGCTCGCCGGCTCGTCGAGGCGGGCGCCAGCTTTGTCACGATGGTGATGGAGAACCCATACCAGAACGGCATCGAGATGCCGCGCGACGGCTGCTACAACTGGGATTCGCACTCCGTCAATTGCCACATCTTCAACGACACCCGCCGCCGGCTTCCGTACTACGACTGCGCGATCACCGCACTGATCGAAGACCTCTACGCGCGCGGGCTCGACAAGAAGGTGATGCTGATCGTGACGGGCGAGTTCGGCCGCACGCCGCGGATCGAGTACGCCAACGGCACGCAGACGGGCGTCCGCCAGCCGGGCCGCGATCACTGGCCATCGTCAATGTCGCTGCTGGTTTCCGGCGCCGGCATGCGGATGGGGCAGATCATCGGCTCCACCACCGCGAAAGGCGAGTACCCCAAGGACCGCCCGATGTCGCCCAATGACCTTTGGGCGACGATGTTCAAACACCTGGGCATCGACCACGACAACACGTTCTTCCTCGACCACCGCGGCCGGCCGATGCCGCTTCTGCCCCACGGTGAGCCGATCCGGGAATTGCTGGTCTAGAAGAATCGTACGACAACGAGCGAGGAAGCAGCTGTCGCGGATGCGGTAGACGCAGTCTCCGGCTTTCAGCATGGGCGCTTGCCCGACTGGCTCGCGTGGGAATAATCAGATCGCGGTGAGGAATCATCAACATGCGCACTGCCTCGGTCTTCATGGGCCTTACTCTGGCCGCTACCGTCCTCACGTCCGCCAGCGCTCAGACATCCTACCCGATGATAACGCATGTCCACCCCGTGGCCGTGCAGCGGGGCAAGACGACCGAGGTGGCCGTCGACGGCCAGATGAACTTCCTCGGCGTCTACAAGGCGCTGTTCGAAGGCACCGGGATCACCGCGGAGATTGTGCCGCAGGTGCCGCCCAAGGTCGTGCCGCCGCAGAAGCCTGTCCTGCGCTCGGTGAAGCTCAAGCTGACCGTTGCTGCCGATGCGGCTCTGGGCGTGCGCGATTTCCGCGTCGCGGCGCCGATGGGCGTGTCCAGCGTCGGGCAACTCCTCATCGTCGATGATCCGGTCGTCGTCGAGGCCGGCGACAACAACACGCGCGAGAAGGCCAACCCGATCGCGCTGCCCTGTGTCGTCTGTGGCCGGATCGAGGCTGCCGAGGACGTGGACTTCTTCAAGCTCCGCGCCGAAGCGGGACAGACGCTGACCTTCGAAGTGCTCTGCGCCCGCCTGCAGGACCGCATTCACGATCTGCAGAAGCACGCCGACCCGATGCTGACGCTCTACGATGCCGACGGCCGAGAGCTGGCCGCCAATGACGATTACTACTTCGCCGATCCGCTGCTGAGCTACACGATTCAGAAGACTGGCGATTACTACATCCAGGTGCGCGACTCGAAGTACGACGGCGACCCGCGTTGGGTCTATGCCTTGATCGCGACGCCCCGACCCTGCGCCGCCCACGTCTTCCCGATCGCCGGCAATCCCGGTCAGGCGCTCGACGTGGAACCGGTCGGCTCGGCAGCGCTGCTGCAAGCAAAAGTGCCTTTCAAAGTGCCGGACAGCTTGGGCATTGGCCAGTTTCAGCTCGACGTCAAGGGGATGAAGACGAATCCCACCACGTTCATCGTCAGCCGCTTGCCGCAGGTCCTGGAAGTGGAACCCAACGACACGCCGGAGCAAGCGACGCGCGTAACGATCCCGTGCGGCATCAATGGCCGGATCGGCACCAGGCGCGATCTCGATCACTTCGTCTTCACGGCCACCAAAGGCAAGGCGATCCGCTTCGAGGTCAAGGCACGCCGTTTCGGCACTGTGTTGAATTCCAGTCTCGATTCATTCATCGACGTGATGACGCCCAAGGGCGACGTGCTGGCCAGCAACGATGACGCGTTCGGCAAGGACTCGGCCCTGGTCTTCACGCCGCCGGCCGATGGGGATTATGTCCTGCGCATCCGCGACCTGAACAGCAAGGGCGGGCCGACGTTCGTCTACTACATCGAGGCCGACTGGGCGTTGCCGGATTACAGCCTGCGTGTCGATTGCGACAAGGCGATGATCGGTCCCGGCTCCAGTGCAGCCTGGTATGTGCAAGCCACTCGCCGCAACGGCTTCACCGGACCGATCAAGGTCGAGGTCAAGGGCTTGCCGAAGGGCGTGACCGTCAACGCGTTGACGATCCCCGCCACCATGAACGAGGGCCTGCTGGTGCTGACCGCGGCGCCCGACGCGCCGCTCGATGCCGTCAACGTGGCGCTGGAAGGCTCCGCGGCGGCAATGATCAACGGCAAGGAGGAGACCCTGGTGCGACCCGTCACGCCCATTCAGGAGATCTACCTGCCCGGCGGCGGCCGCGGGCGTTTCGAGGTCAACTTGCAGACAGTGTCGGTCACTGAACCGTCCGACATCCTCAAGGTCGAAGTCAAGCCGCAGGTGATCGTGCTGAAGCCCGGCCAGGAAGCACGCATCGACGTGACGATTCAACGCCGTGCCGACTTCGACAAGGGGGTGTCGCTCGATATCCTGCTCCGCCATCTGGAGCAGCCGTTCGCCAACCCGCTGCCGCCCGGCGTGACGATTGAAGCAGGCAAGAGCAAGACGCTCCTGGGCGGCGGCACGCAGGGACACATCGTCATCAAGGCAGCGCCCGGCGCTGCACCCATCGAGAACGTGCCGATCTGCGTGCTGGCGCACGTATCCGTCAACTTCGTCGTGAAAGTCAGTTACGCCAGTCCGGCGATCTTGCTGACCATCGAGAAGTGAATGGGAATGATGCAGTAGCCTCTCGTACCCAAGCTCTGGCTTGGGTACGTAGCGGAACTCGCCAGAGTTCCGAACGGGATCCTGTCGCACGGAACTCTGGCGACTTCCGCTACACGGCACACTTCATGTCCTGTAGCGGAACTCGCCAGAGTTCCGAACAGGATCTCGTCGCACGGAACTCTGGCGAGTTCCGCTACAGGAAGCGAGCCTCCAAGCCCGAGCTTGGGTGCGAGGAAAAACGGGGCTCACGCCCGCCGTGGAGAATTCCGTCATGAGGCCGCGCATGATCAAGGTGGTCACCGGCATCTTTGTCGTGGGGATGGTGGCCTGCCTTGCGGGGTCGGGGTGGTATCTCTATCGCATTGCCAACCGGCCAACAATGGACAAGAACGGCGGCACGGTTCTTGTTTACGAGTACGACACCGGCCGAATCGACAACTCGGGTTTCAAGCCAGAGGAGCTAACCGACGCGTTGAAGCGGCGCCTCGATCCGACTGGGGACCACGGCATCACGGTCAAGCCGCTGGAGTTTGGCCGCGTGGAGATCGGCATTCCGCGCGACGGCGATCACGCCGACCGAATTGCGTCAGTCAAGCAGCTCGTCGCACAGGTGGGCCACCTGGAGTTCCGCATTGTTGCCAATGAAGAAGATGATCAGGAAGCAATCGCGGCTGCACGAGCATGGATCGAATCGCCGCTTGACCCGACGCTTCCTGAGGAAATTCGTTCCGTGCGCAAGGATGTCCTTACGCTGCACGCCGAGGCTGGATATTCGCCATCGGTGCCACTGCCGGAGTCCGGACCGTACGAAACGCCCAAGGGCAAGTTCACCTATTCCTGGGTAGAACTGGGCCCGTCGGAGCGCCGCAGTCTCGGCCTCGATAACGGCCGGGAAGGAGGCACAGGGCCAGACGCGGAAGTATGGCGACGCGTGGCAGCCGATCGTGCAGCGGGCAATTGCACGATGCTGTCCGAGTACGGTCCTGGGCTGATCTATAGCCGCAACTGCGTCAGCCAGCGACTCGGCAAGGCGGAGAGAGACGCCAAGAAATACGAGTACTTCCTGCTGCTGCGCGATCCCCTGCCAGGCAAGGAAGCGACCGGCGCGTATTTCTCCAACATCCGGTACCGAAAGGACGTGACGCAAAAACCGTCCGTGGAATTCACGTTCAATGCCGAGGGCGGCAACCGGTTCTACGATCTGACGTCTGCCAACGTGCCCACCGGCAGCGAAGGCAATCGAAAGCATCGCTTCCTCGCCATCATCCTCGACGACCAGGTCATGTCGGCGCCGCGCCTGCAATCGGCCATCCGCGACCAGGGTGTTATCACCGGACACTTCACCGAGAAGGAAGCGCGGCAACTGGTGACGATCTTGCGTGCCGGCGCCCTGCCCGCGTCGTTGAAGCCGCTGCCCGTCAGTGAAATCACCCTCGAACCGAAGAAGAACTGATGCCGTCTCTCGAACCGCTCGATCATTTCGCCGACCGCCTGGCCGCTGCCGTGCGCGCCAAGGGCAATGCCGTTTGCGTCGGACTCGATCCGCGCTGGGATTCGTTGCCTTTGGAGTTACGCAAGCGCCACGGAAGCAGCACGCTGGAAGCGGTGGCCAATGCGTTCGAGGAGTTCTGTAACCGGATCATCGACGTGGTCGCACCGCTCGTGCCGGTCGTGAAGCCGCAGAGCGCGTTTTTTGAAGCCTGTGGTCCCGCGGGCTTTCAGGCGCTGCTGCGCATCCAGCGCCGGGCCCGACAGCGCGGGCTGCTCACCATTCTCGACGGCAAACGCAATGACATCGCCTCCACGGCAACCGCGTACGCCGATGCAGCGTTTGGCGGCATCACGCTGGAAGGGAAAGACCACCTCGTGTGGGACGCCGACGCGTTGACGGCGAATCCCTATCTCGGCCGCGACGCGATGGAACCGTTCCTCGAGAGCGCACGCCGCGCGGGGCGGGGCCTCTTCGTGCTCGTGCGGACCAGCAATCCCGGCGCGGGTCAGTTTCAGGACCTCGTCTGCGACGGCCGGCCATTGTATCTCCATGTCGCGGCGGCCGTCGGCGCCTGGGCACGCGAGAACCTGGGCAAGTGCGGCCTGGGAGACGTCGGTGCGGTCGTTGGCGCCACGCATCCGGCAGAGTTGGGTCAGGTTCGCGCTGCGTTGCCGGAAGCCATCTTTCTTGTCCCCGGCTTCGGTGCGCAGGGCGGCAGCGTCGCGGATACCGCACCTGCGTTTCGTCCCGATGGTCTGGGTGCCGTCATCAACAGTTCCCGGGGCATCATATTTTCCTTCTCCCCCGATAATGCGGCGTGGGAAATGGCAGTCGAAGCTGCCACGCGTCGGACCATCGCGCAACTCGCCGCCGCCACGCCGAGTGCCCAACCGAACCTGCGCGAATAGAGCGCAAGTGTTCGGAAACTGCACACTGTCGCGACATGTTGCAATCATCCGCAAGGTCCGCCTCGCTTCGCCGACGCGCAAATCTTTGCTGTGGATCAGAACCGTCATGCCCTAAATGGCTTCGCCAGAGCGTGCGCTCGTTGCCTTCGACGGACGACTTGGAAAATTCGTGGACATTGGCATGAAGAGTGCGACTAACGTGAGCTAAGGTTGACATGTGGTCACACGGAGCAGTTTGGGAGGAAGTAGAAACAGAGTCGAGGCACCGAAGACAGGGGAGCAGCAACCAATGTCACGCATCGATTATCGCACACTGATCGATCGGGGCCGGAAATCAGGGCTGGGCACGTCGGAACTGTATCGTGCCCTGGCGACGAGGCGACCAGAGGCGGGCGATCAACACCTGGGACAGACCGATGGCAACGGGTTTGTGTCCGATTACGGACTGAATGGCCGACGCGTCTACCATCCGACGCAGGGGCGGCCCAACGGGTAGTGTTTCAGGCAGGCTGTGAGTTTTCCACTCGGAATGGAAGAAGAGGCGCTGGGATCTGTGCAAGCATGGCCGGGAGTTGCCTGTCGGCAACTCCCGGCCATGTTCGCTTCAGGAAAGGTCATCCGGCCGCGCGTCGCCGCTCTGGATCGACATCCATCGGTAAGACGTCGTCGCCGCACACGCCACAGAGCCGGCGATAGACGCGCAGTGTGTCCAGAGCGCAGCGCTCCCAGGTGTATCGCCGGGCCGCTTCAGTGGCACCCAGGCGCAGCGCTTGCCACCAGTCGTCGTCGCTGACGATTCGCGCCATCGCGTCGCGCCAACCGTCCACGTCCTCGGCGGGAATCAGGTGTCCCTGGCTGCCTACCGTTTCCATCAGGGCGCCCGCGGTCGAGGCAAGCACCGCACCGCCACAGGCCATCATTTCAACCGGCGGCAAGCCGAATCCTTCGTAGAGCGACGGATAGACCAGCGCGCGGGCGCCATTGTAGATGGCGGCAAGATGCTGATCGTCCACATAGCCGACGTGGATGACGCCGCGATGCCGAGCCTCGTCCTGAAGGTAGCCCGCCAGCTCTCCTGTATTCCAGCCCCAGTTGCCAACGAGAAGCAACGGCCACTGGCGACGCAGATGGTCGGGAAGCGCGCAGTAGGCCCGAAGCAGCAGGCCAATGTTCTTGCGCGGCTCAAGCGTACCCAGGTAGAGCAGATACCGAGGCGGCAGGCCAAGTCGCCGCAGCACCGCAGCGACGCCATCCGAAGCCATGGGGACCATCCCGGAGCGCACGCCGTTGTACGTCCGCGTGATGCGATCGGCCGGGATTTGCAGGTGCCGAATCATCTCTTGCCGCGTGAACTCGGACACGGCAAAGAAGTGCTGGCACTGGGATAGCCCACGCTGAAAACGCTCTTCATACTCGCGCACGCGGCCAACCGGGTGCCAGCGCGGGTTATGAAGCACGGAGAGGTCGTGAATGGTGGCCACGGTCGGCAGATCGCAGGGCAAAGGGATGTAGTTCGGCTCGTGATAGAGCTGGTAGCCGCGCCCCATGCAGTGCAGGCGAAAGCCTGCTCCCAGCGCCGCGCGACCGACGGAGCGCACCCACGGGCGCAGCCGTGTCGTCATGCCCGGCCGCCCCGCAGCCTGGGGAGCCGGCTTCGATTTCCGATTCCGCGCGTACAGGCAGGTTCGAGCGACCGTACGCAGCAGGCCGGTGGGAAAGGCAGCCACGTCGTGCTGAAGCTCGCGCAGGCTCCGCAGCAGCTCTGCCGTGTAATGGCCGATACCGGTCCGCGGACCGAGCGCCACGCTCTGATGGATCACCACACGCATCCGGATCGCCTCTTCTCTACCGTCTGAACTTCCATGCATATGCGGAGCAGTTGTGGCGACAGACCTCCAGGTCTGTCGGTTTGGTCCTTACCAGCATGCGTCAGGCCGCTTCGCGCGATGTTTCATCGTCGACGTCCGCTTGTTCATCGGATTGCGCGGTGCCAGCATCGCGGAATTGCAAGACCGTCCAGGTGCACAGCACCAGCAGCACGGCGCCGCCGCCGACCAGGAACAGGCTGCCATAACCCCACAAGTCGATCGCGGCGCCGGCGATTACCGGTCCGGTCAAGCTGCCCGCGCAGTTGATCGCCAGGAACCATGCCGTGGCCCGCGCCACGCCGGAGGCGGGTAAGCGCTCGCCGAGCAGCGCCAGGCCAAGCGGGTAGAACGCTCCCGAGCAAGCCCCCACGGCGAACAGCCAGACCGCCAGCCAGGCGACGCCCAGCGTCCAGCACAGGCAGCCGGCGCCGAGCAAGGTAACGACGTAGCATCCGAGCAGCACCGGGGTGCGCCCCAGGCGATCGGCCAGCCACGCGGCTGGCACCTGGAAGCTGATGACGCCGATCATCAGGCCGCCCATCAGCAAACCGACGCCTTCTTCGCTCAAGCCCACGGACTTGAGATAGACCGGCAGCAGCGCGACCATGCCGCCTTCGAGGAACCCCTGACTCCAGGCGCTGCCGTAGCTCAGGAAGTTCTTCTTCAGTCCGAGGGACGTGCGTTCCGCCCCCACGGCTTCTTCCACGTCAAACGTCGGCTTCCAGAGCAGGATCACGCCACCGCCGAGGATGGCAGCAGTCCCGCCAAGGTAGAACGCCAGGAAAGGCAACTGCGCGTAGAGTTGCAAGCCGGTCAGCGTGCCGAGCGCCATGCCCAGGGCGATGCTCAAGGCGTAATAGGCGAACATCTCCGCACGCCGTTCCGGGGCCGAGTGGCGATTGACATACGTCTCGAGTGGAATGAGGCTAAGTGCGGCGGCAAAGCCGTTGAGCATGCGCAGCACGAACCATTCGGACATCGAGCCGCCCCAGGGAAAGAGCGCGATCGTGACGCCCGACGCGATCATGGCCAGGAACAGGAACGTCGTGCTGCCGCGCCGCATCAGAGCCGGGACAAAGCTGGCCGCCAGGGCGATGCCGAGGTAGTAGGTTGCCGTGTTCAGGCCGATAACGGTGGCGCTGGCGCCGGCGTCCTTGAGCCACAGCGAAGCCAGCGGCGCCCCAAGGCCGAAGCTGAACGACCAGAGCAGACTGGCCAGGCACAGCAAGATCAACCAGCGAGGGAAACGCGACACGGGGCCTCCTTTCCCGGTGACGAAGCGATCGGGCGGGGCATTATAGCCAACGCCCCTATCCGAGACAGCGGCGATTGCACTGCGCGTTGCCCCGGTCCCGCAGATTCTCCTTTTCCCCTGAAATGCCACGTCTCGTGCTGCGTATACGAGATAGAAGCCGGTCCGTCGTTTGCAGCGTTGGATGGGTTCCGTCGCGCGCGGCGGCTGGCAGACCCTGCCGGGCCGGGATGGAACGCTGCCGCTGCCAAAGTTTCCGCGACCCGGACGACAAGACCAACGCGCTCCTGCGCGCGGCGCTTGCCAAGTCCGAAGGGGCGGGGGTGCGGCGTGAGCTGATCTCGCAGGAATTACAGCATCGCATGGGCAATCTGCTGGCCGTGGTTCAGGCGATCGCCCGCCAGACATTTGCGT
>JAIEMG010000226.1 GCA_019752375.1 Gemmataceae bacterium
GGTCGTTAGCCCGACGCGCAAGCGAGGGACAATTTATCCCTCGCTTGCGCGTCGGGCTAACGACCGCGTCGGGCTAACGAGCTTTTTGTGGTGAATATGAGTCACGTCCACTCGTCAATTCGTTGGTAAAATGCACCGAACTGACGAGGGGGCGTGGATCATGGACCCGTCGCAATCGCTGCCGGAAATCCTGTACGAAGATAACCACTGCCTTGCCATCGACAAGCCAAGCGGCCGCCTCAGCACGCATTTTCAAGGTAGTGAAGAGACGCTCGACCGCGTCGTCAAGCGCTACCTGAAAGAGAAGTACGACAAGCCCGGCAACGTCTACCTCGGCATCGTGCATCGACTCGACCGTCTGACTTCCGGCGTGCTGATCTTTGCCCGCACCAGCAAGGCTGCCGCTCGCCTGGCGGAGCAGTTTCGCAAGGGCAGCATCGAAAAGACCTACTGGGCGATGGTGGAAGGCGAGCTGGCGCGGTCGGCCGGCACGCTGGAAGACTGGCTCAAAAAGGACACCGAGCGCGGCCGGGTCGAAGTGGTCGAACCGCGGGCGCGCGGCGCCCGGCAAGCGCTGCTTCACTACCAGGTCCGCGCCACGCACGATGGGCTGAGCTGGGTGGAAGTCCGGCCACAGACGGGACGCACGCATCAGCTGCGCGTGCAGATGGCCCATCACGGCCATCCGATCTTTGGCGACGCGAAGTACGGCTCCATTCACACAATGGACCATGCCATCGGCCTGCACGCCCGCTCGCTGACGTTCTTGCACCCGATCCGCTACGAACCGATCACGCTCAAGGCCGAGGTGCCGCGCGTCTGGCGCGGACGTTTTGCTCATTTGCTTCAGGAGGCGCCGCAGTGACCGAGCCGCTGCTGACCCGAATCCGCGACATTGTTCAGGAAGACGTCTGCAACCGCGGCCTGCGCACCGATCCATCGGCGAACCTGGTCAGTGCGACCGCCGACGATTTTGCCGCCGCCTGCCGGAGCATTGCGCAGACCGAGAATGCGGTCCTCGGCATCGTCACGGGCTTCTATATCCCGCACGCGCATCCGCCCTGCGGTGAGACGGATGGCCCGCTTGGCGCCGTCTTCCTGGCCCGCGCCCTGGCGCCGTTGGGAATCCGGGTGGTCCTGCTGACCGACGGCTTCTGCGTGGCCGCGCTCGAAGCGGGCGTTGCCATGGCGGGCCTTCGCAAGAGCGTTCCGATCGTCAAATTGCCCGCAGCAACGGAATTCGAATCGCTTTCGCCGGAAACGTACTGGGAAACGGTCTCCGAGCGCATGGGCAGCCTGACGCACCTGATTGCCCTGGAACGCGTCGGGCCGAGTCATACGCCCGAGTCGCTGCAAGCCCATCCGGATGCCACGGCGGAAGACCGAACCCAGTTCTGCCAGGCCGTGACGCCCGAGCACTTCGACCGCTGCCATACCATGCGCGGCCGGGACATCACCAGCAACATGAGTCCGGCGCACCTGCTCTTTGAAGCTTCGGCCCGGCAGGCAGCGCGGATCGTGACCATTGGCATCGGCGACGGCGGCAACGAGATCGGCATGGGCAAGCTACCCTGGCGGATGATTCGCAACAACATCCCGGGCGGTGGCATCGTCGCTTGCCGGGTGCCGACCGATCACCTGATCGTCTGCGGCATCAGCAACTGGGGCGCGTATGCACTGGCCGCCGGCGTCCGCCTCCTTCGCGGCCAGGCGCCCAAAGACCTGTTTGACCCGCACCAGGAGCTCAAGTTGCTGGAATGGATGGTGCAACGCGGCCCGCTGGTCGACGGCGTCAGCGGCGAGGAGACGGCAACGGTCGACGGCCTGACCTTTGAGAAGTATGCAGTGCCGCTACAGAAGATTGCCGCTGTCGGAGTCGAGAGTCGAGAGCCCACAGGAGTCGAGAGTCGAGAGTCGAGAGCCCAGAGCCAATGCTCAGATGCGGGGCTGCGCTCCGCGACGGGGGCCGAGGTGCGCCGCCGGGCACGGTCCGGCGAGTTGCAGGGCATGACGGCAGGAATGGCGATGGGGTATGTGCAGGCGAACCTCGTGGTGCTGCCGCGCGAGCTGGCGTTCGACTTTCTGCTCTTTTGCCAGCGTAATCCGAAGCCCTGTCCCCTGCTGGACGTGACCGAACCCGGCAGCGCCGAGCCGCGGCTGGTGGCCGCGGGGGCCGACCTGCGCACCGACTTGCCGCGCTATCGCATCTACCGCGACGGCGTACTCGTCGAGGAGCCGACCGACCTGAACTCCGTCTGGCGCGAGGACCTGGTCGCGTTCGTCATCGGCTGTTCGTACACGTTCGAGAATGCGCTGCAGCAAGCCGGGCTGCCTGTACGCCATATCGAAGCGGGCTGCAACGTGCCGATGTATCGCACCAACATCGCGTGCCGGCCGGCAGGCGTCTTTCGCGGGCCGACCGTGGTGTCGATGCGGCCGATGACGCCGGCGCAGGCCATCGCGGCGACGCGTATCTGCGGCCGCTTCCCGCGAGCGCACGGCGCACCGCTGCACATTGGCGATCCCGCCGCCATTGGCATCCGCGACATCGACCGGCCTGACTTCGGCGATGCGGTGCCGGTCCGCCCCGGCGAGGTCCCGGTCTTCTGGGCCTGCGGTGTGACGCCCCAGGCGGTGGCGATGGAAGTACGACCATCCTTCATGCTGGCGCACATGCCGGGACACATGTTCCTGACCGACCTGCGCGATGCGGATTTGGAAGGGGAATGAAGGTAGAATGGGGGGCAGGAGGGGAAAGCGATGGCTTCCGTACAATCGAAAATCGACCGTGAGCTTGCTCGGAACGACAGCGACGAGTTGATTTCGGTCCCCGCTTCCGCACTGACGCGCGAGGGCTTTGTGGCCTGGAAAAAGTCGGGTGGCTGTCCTGACTTCTGTACGATCACGCTGGAGCGCGGCCACCTTCAAATCGTCGATGTGCCGGACCATGCTTCGCCGATTCGCATCCCAAAAACCGCCGCCACCGTGGACGGATTTACCCAATGGGCGATCTCCCCGGCATTTCCGGGCCGGGGTCGCATCAGCTACATCGATGGGGAGATCATCGTTGACATGAGCCCCGAGGAACTGAATACGCACAATCCAGTCAAGGGGGAGGTAAGCTACGTCCTCTATGGCCTCAACAAGAAATTGGACCTGGGCGTCTTCTATGGCGACCGCGCCCTCGTGAAAAATGATGCAGCCAACCTCTCCAATGAGCCCGACGCATCCTTGGTTTCCTGGGCGTCCCTGCAGGCCGGCCGGGTGCGCGTCGTTCCGCGTAAGCGCAAGCAAGGCTTCGTCAACCACCTGTTCGGTGCTCCCGACTGGGTATTGGAAGTCGTGAGCGACAAGTCGGTGAAGAAAGACACTGAAACACTCTGGACCAGGTACTATCTCGCCGGAATTCCAGAATACTGGCTGATCGACGCTCGCGGAGAGCAAATCCACTTCACGATTTTCCTCGCCGGAGAGAATGAATACATCCCCGCTCCGCGCCGGGGTCCATGGCAACAATCGCGCGTCTTTCAGCGCCGCTTCAAGCTGGAACGAACGGCCCACCCGCTGGGTCCGTGGCTGTACACGCTGCACGTCAAGATGCCGTAAGCGTCGGAGCAATCGAGCACGAACTGCCCTGATCGTCGCACGTGACGAGCCGGTGAGGAAAATGACGGCAGGAGCGGGGCAGGAGGAAAAGCGATGGCTTCCGCACAACGCAAGCCAGATCGACCGACAAAAGGCAACGCACGGCGGAAAGTGCCCGTGCCTGACGCCGAGGCGATCCGCATTCCCGTCAGCGCCATGGACATCGATGGCTTTTGCGACTGGGCAAGGTCGCGCGCCTTTCCCGATTGCGCTCGCCTTTCATTCATTGAAACCAGCATCTGGATCACGGATTGGCTGGATTTCCCGGCCGTCGTCGTCCCGGTGAGCGCATGCACGCTGGAGGGCTTCAGCGCGTGGGCGACATCCGAAGACTTCCCCAGGCAAGGACGAATCTCTTTTCTCGGCAAGGAGATCGTGATCGACATGAGTCCCGAACGGTTCCAGGCGCATGGCAAGGTCCGGGCCGAAATCGCTCGAGTCATCATGACTCTCAACATCGAGGAAGACCTGGGCGAATTCCTGCCCGATCGCACGCTGCTTACCAATGCCGAGGTCGATCTGTCCACCGAACCCGATGGTGCGTTCGTTTTGTGGGCAAGCCTCGATTCAGGTCGAGCCACCCTGGTGCCGTGCCGTGTGGATGAGCAGGACTATGTCGAGGTCCGCGGCGCGCCGGACTGGGTGCTCGAGGTGATCAGCGACAGCACCGTGCACGACGACATGGTGGACATGAGGCGTCGCTATCACCGCGCCGGCATCTCCGAGTACTGGTTGATCGACGCTCGTGGTGAGGAAATCGTGTTTCAAATCCTGAGCCACCGGCCAACCGATTACGTGGCCGTGGCCCGCCGGGGAGGCTGGCAGAAATCGAGAGTGTTCGGACGTAGCTTCCGGCTGGTGAGGCAGCGCGGCCGGCGCGATATGTGGCGCTACTTGCTGGAGATCAAGCCCGGGTGATACCGGCATACGGACGTCATTCTTCTGTTGCCGGCCGTTGAAGCCGCTCCATCAATTCCGCACACACCGACCCGTTCACGATCCCGCCAAACAACCCCTCTTCACTCGCCTGATTCTCGAAGCGGTTGTACCAGTGCGGTCCCTCGCGGAAGAGCGTCAGCGTGCCGCCGATAGGCCAGTAGGCGACGCCGAGACGGCGGACCTGGCCGGTGTGGCCGCATTCGTGGGCCAGCACTTCGCAGGCGCTGGTCTGGCTTGATGCACCGGCGGCGACCCGGCGTTTCCAGTCGCCGATGCGGCCGCCGGCGACTGCCACGGGGCGGTCGCGCGATGCGGGATCGTCGGCCTGCTCGCGCAGGACGCTTTCCGCGAAGTCCCAGCCGACGGCGATCACTTGCGACGTCCACGTGATGCAGGTGCCGCGGAAGAAGGGAGCGGGCCAGGAACTGCCGGAGTTGCGGCGGTGGGTGGCGAAGACGTCGATGATGTGCCAGTCAGCTTCGGGGCGCGCCTTGCCGTAGATGCGAAAGCAAGGCGCGCCGCCAAGCCAGCGAAACCATGCGGAGAAGACGCGATCAACCATGTTTCCAGTCGGAACGCCGGACCGAGCGCGGCGGCGTGTGCGGCGCCGAGGTCGCCTCGGCCTGGTCCAGGCGAATCACCTTGTCGTCCACCACCAGCGGTGCCGTGTCCCGTGCACGGACAAACGGCAACAGCACCGGACCTTCGTCCGTCTGGGCGGCGACGGCCCGGCGAGCTTTCGTCTGCCGGTTTCGCAGCTGACGGAACATGAAATCATTGTACAGCCGGACGAATCGGCCATCGCGCGGATTGCGGAAGCGTGCCGCCAGCAGGATCGCACGGGCTTCATCGCCCAGCTTGGCCCGGCGCAGGCCGCGGACCAGTTTGCCGACAATCGTCGGATCGTCCGGCGCCAGTTCCAGGGCGCTACGCAGCGTCTGCAAGGCGGCATCGACCTGGCCGGTGCGGAGCAGCAGCTGGCCGTAGTCGCGAAGGCAGTGCGGTTGCTTTGGATCGAGCTCCAGCGACTTGCGGAAGTGCTCGGCAGCACGTTCGACATCGGCGTTGGTTCGTGTATCGAGTGCGGTCGCCATGAGGTGATGATAGCGAGCGCTTTCGGGCTGGTAGGCGAGCGCTGCGGCGAGGTGGCGTCGCGCTTTGCGGTACTTCTTGCGTTTGAGACAAATCTCGGCCAGGCGTGCTTGTGCTTCCTCGGCCGCGGCGGCGGGAACGTGGGCCAGACCGGCCAGGCGGCCCAGCACGGCGAGCGCCTCGGCGGGACGGTGCAGTTCCTGGTAGTTACGACCTTGGGCCAGAAGGAGATCGGCGAGGTTGAGCGTCATGCTCATGATGGGCTGCCTCCATGCAGCGTTCCGGAATGTTCGACCACGCGGTGCGGCCTGAGATTTTAACCGTTCGCGCAGGCACGGCAAGGCGACAAATTCTGGATGTGAATGTGGGGAGTCTGAAGAAACTGAGCCCACGGGGGCGGGCCTGTGGGCTTGAGGGATTCAGCGAGTGAGGCAAACCGGATTCCCACATTAACCTGACGCGCCAGCGAGGGGCGCCCTCGCTGGCGCGTCGGGTTAGCGTGGGTGGCGCGTTACTCGGCAACGTCCTTGTACTCGAACTTGCGCTTCACCTTGTCCCCTGGGTAGACCTTGCCGTCCACTTCGACATAGGGATAGATGAGGAAGTTGACCGGCTCGCCTTCCTGCTTCGGGATCAATTCCAGGTCGCGGCCGCTGCTGAAGGTGACGCGGTCCTCGGTCAGATTGCCGAAGTAGTATTCCTTCATCTTCGGGTCTTTGTTGGCTTCGGAAATGTCTACCGGAACCCAGCCTTTACCTTCCGGCTTGAACTTGGCCCAGCAGTGGTAGCCGGGAATGTCGCCTTCGCCCTTGTTGAGCGGGATGGAGAAGCCGATCTCGAACTTGGCCGGAATCTTGTTGGCCCGGGCAAACGTGATGAAGAGGCTGTGGAAGTCGGTGCAGTTGCCGACGCCATTGTCGCAAGCGTAGACGGAATCGCCACGGCCCCACGGCTTGTCCTTGGGCTTGTCGTACTTCATGTGGCCGTTGACCACGTCGTACATCACCTTGGCCGCGGCCAGCTGATCCTTGGGCAGCTTCTTACCTTTGAGCAGTTCGAGCGGTTTGCCCTGGATCGGCACCAGCTTGTCCGCTTCCAGGAAGCGTTCGAGTTGCTCGGCGGTCGTTCCGTCCTCCTTTGCATCGCCCTTCACCTCGCGACGCGTCACTTTGTACGTGATCGACAGCGGCACCTCGCCGTCCTTGTTCGGTTTGCCGTCCACGAACAGGTAGCTGTTCCCCGTCTTTTTGTCCTTGGAGATCTTGTAGCCTTCCGGCAGTCCCTTGTCGTTTTCGATGCTGACCTCTTGGTCCTCGCTGGAGGTCGGCACCGGCAGCCAGATCTTGGCCGTCTTGCCTTCCGACAGCCCGGTCACGGTCGTGCCGTAGGTGAAGAGGAAGGTGCGCGATTTCGCCGCGGTCTTGGGCGGGTCCTTTTCCTTCGGCTTGGCGTCCTCGACCTTGGCGACGTCCGCCTTGGTGAGATCGACCTGCGTGTGCTCGCCGCCGCGCACGACCACCTTGCGGGTCACGTTGCGCTGCTCGCCATTGTCATCCCAGGTGGCAGTCAGGGTGTAGCGATAGCTCTTGCCGGCCGGCAATGGCGGCGAGATGAAGGTCCGTTCGGGACCGGTTTGCCGGGTGGCGCCTTCATCAATCGTCAGGACGGCACTGGCGGGCAGTCGAACCGTCAGCATGGCCCGACCATCCGGCACCGGTTGAGCCTGGGCCGGTAGCAGCAGGGAACCCAGTGCCGTCAGGGCGAGCACCGCCTTGAAGCACCGCATGGTGGTGAGAATCATCGATTGCACTCCTTGTGTGAGGTTCATCCGAAGCGATGAAATGGCGTGCGGGAGTGATCGATGACAATCAGAAGAGGATCAGGCCCGGTCACGCCGATGCGAGTGGGCGGCCGGTCAGGTGAAGCCGAGATGAGGATAGGGGCGCGACGCCGCCACAAGGACCACAAGTGCGGAATTGCTGTCGGCAGAAGTGGATTGCGGCCGGGTCATGCGCGCTTCTCGGTGGCGTCGTCAACGCTGTATCAGCATATTCACGACGCTTGGCGCCTGTCAAGCGGGCGGGGAGGAAAGGAACTCGAAGCGCGCTCGTTCGCCCGACATTCGGTCGTTCGCCCGACGGGCAAGCGAGGGAGAGGGATGAATTCTTCCTCGCTTGCGCGTCGGGCTAACGTCCGCGTTAAAGCCTACAGAAACGGTCACGGGCCACAGGCTGGGGCTTGGATCGCAGATCTACACTCACGGAATCAGTGCGGCGCGTTTGAACTGGTTCTCCTTGAACTGCGGGTTCACCTTGATGTCGCGCCAGTAGTAGGCACCCAGCAGGTTCCCCTTCTCATCCTTGAGGACGCAGC
Source organism: Gemmataceae bacterium (assembly GCA_019752375.1). GTDB lineage: Bacteria > Planctomycetota > Planctomycetia > Gemmatales > Gemmataceae > JAIEMG01. The sequence continues at coordinate 8,050 of JAIEMG010000226.1, forward strand.
CGTCTTGCAACCACGTTTCCGTGTCGATGTGCAGGACGCACTCGGAGATGCCGTCGCGGTCGGGCTTCTTGGACGTTCGTCGCAGGGTGTAGCAAGGCCGATCGCCGGCTTCCTTGACCTTCTTGATGCCCAGATATTCCACTTGCAGCGTGCCCTCTTCACGGGCAGCCTTCCATTCGACGATCACGCGTTCGAGGGCCTTGCGCAGCCCAAACTCCTTGAGGCTGTAACGGCCGGCAGAGCGTGCGTCGGGGCCGTCCACGTCGCGGCTGACCACGTCGCCGGCGACGGCGCGGGCGAGCTTGCCGGCGGGACGGCAGAGCATCTTGTCGTCGTTCTCGCCCACCACGAACAGAACACGCTCGGCGCGGCGAACGCCCTGCTGCCACTCCATGTAGACAGCGTGCGGGCTGTTGCGGAAGGCGACGTCCATCACTTCCGTGGGATGTAGCTTGCCGTCAATCAACTCCTGCTTCTGCATGACACAGGTGAAGCCCTTGACTTCGCGATCGTAGCGCTTCAGGCAGTTTTCGAGGAACGCCAGCGGGTCGTTCTTGGCCAGCTTTTCCATCTCGGCGGGCTTGGGCAATGCGCCGCCATCGTCTTTGAGCACCAAGGTCGGCCGGTCGGGCTGACTGGTCGGAGGCTCCTGATGCCGATCCGATCCAAGGATCAGGCACAGGGGCAAGCACAACAAAAGGCGATGCATCGGTAAACCTCCACTCCATGGCGATGAACTTGTCTAAGGTATCGTAATCCGGATCGCAAATGCGGACAATGGTGCAATGCGGCGGGGCCGGCAAGCGGCGTGGGAATCGAGTCCGCGCCCGCCGGATCCGAAGACCCGTCGGTGTGGGTAACCGAGGGAATCTTTTCCGCCTGCGCAGCCGCAGAGCTCGGATTCCGGGCAAAAATCCCCGCAGCGACCCAGCGCGGACACCTGGCTTCGCCGTAGGATGGGATCGGGAATTCACCACCCTTCTTCGCGTGGACGGAACCATGCCCAATCCAATGCGATCCCCGCTGCTGCTGACCCTGGTGCTCTGCTCGACAGTGTGCGGCTGCGCCAGCACGCGTGTACAGCAAGTGACGGTCCAGTCGCCGCCGGGGCCGTCGCGCGGCACGATCTACGCCGTCAATGGGGCAGGCAGTTTTCAAGGCAGTTCGGCCGCCCTGTGCAAGGTGGTTGGCGAGGAACGACTGCCTTACACGGTCGAGGTGGTGCCGTGGTCGCATGGCGCCGGCCGGTTCCTGGCCGACCAGATGGACTACGATCACGCTCGCGCGGAGGGGCGCCAGCTCGCGGAGAAGATCGCGGCTTACAAGCAGCGCAATCCGTGCGGTCAGGTGTTCATCGTGGCCCACAGCGCCGGCAGCGCCGTGGCCCTGTCAGCCGCCGAGTCGCTGCCGCCAGGGAGCATCGACCGCATCGTCTTGCTGGCAGCGGCCGTGTCCGCCGACTACGACCTGCGCCCGGCGCTCCGCTGTTGTCGTTGCGGCATCGACAACTTCTACAGCGATCGCGACCGCTACTACCTGGGGATTGGTGCAGGCATCGTCGGCACCACCGACCGCGAATGGACCGCGCCGGCCGGACGTGTCGGCTTCCGCCCGGTGATCGCCACGGCCGACGACGAATGCCTGTACCGCAAGCTGCATCAGCATCCGTGGGACTCGTCGCAGAGCTGGACCGGGCACACCGGCGGGCACACCGGATCGTATCGGCCAGAATTCATGCGTGCATACGTGCTGCCGCTGTTCGGTCCGCGCTGATTCGGGGGCTGGCCAATGCGCACAAGCTATACTTCGCGCGGTAGAGAATGGTTGTGTTCGGTGGGCCAGACACTCTTGTCTGGCCGGCCAGACAAGAGTGTCTGGCCCACCTTGCCAGGCATCAAATTGGCCCGCGTGCAGTATAACAGCTTGTGTTACAGTTCCCACCGCACCCGTCCCTCATCACTTTTTCAATTGACTTTCCCCTGCCGCTTCTGAGAATACCCCCGCACGGCGAGCCGAACGAAGCTTGCGCCCCGCGGAGAATATCGTGGCGAGCGACTTGCCGGACCCCAAGCAACTGGGCGTCTATGTCGTGCTCGGCCAGGTCGGGCTGGAGATGGTTGCACCGGTGGTGTTGGGGCTGCTCCTCGATCACTGGTTGGAATGGATGCCGTGGCTAACCGTCTCCGGCGCGCTGGTGGGGCTGGTGGGGGGCGTGATGCATCTGGTCGTGCTGATGAATCGGCGCGATCCATCGCGCCGGCAGCCGCGAGATGAGCCGTGATCACGCGTGTGGGAACGCTGCTGGCGATTTCGGCGGCCATGTGGGCCGCGCTGGCTTTCCCCGCTCGTATGAAGTGGGGCGATTCGGCCCTGCTCCTCAGCGGAGTGGCCGCCCTGCTTTGCCTCGTGCCGACCACGCTCACGTTGATCTGGGCGTCCTGGGCACGCGACCAGCAACCGAACCAGCAGCTGTTGCTGGTGGTGGGCGGCACGGGCATCCGTATGTTCATCGTGCTGGGTGTCGGTCTGGGATTGTACCAGACGGTGGATTATCTGCAGGAGCAGGGGCCGTACGCGTTCTGGGGCTGGATCCTGGTCTTTTACCTCTTCACCCTGGCACTCGAAGTCGTACTCCTGTTGGTAGGCCAATCCGCGGCCAAGAACTCGCGATCGATCGACGCTGACTAGAACGTCCGCACAGGATAACCGAGATGCGTCTCTTTGCGGCAGGCCCCGATCCTTTTGAGCACGTGCTCGACACGAGCCATTGGCACATCGTCGAAGGTCCGGGAATCGGCTTTCACCTTCCCTATGGCCTGACGAAGTTCATGGTCCTGGAAGTGATCGCCGCCGTCTTGATCCTGCTGATCTTCATCCCATTGGCAAGGCGTTCGCGGACCGGCGAGCCGCTGCGCGGGCCATTCTGGAATGCCTTCGAGGCGCTGCTGACCTTCATCCGCGACAACGTCGCCAAACCCTACGTCGGCGAGCACGATGCCGATCACTACGTGCCATTCCTGTGGACGCAGTTCCTGTTCATCTTGTTCTGCAACCTGCTCGGCATGTTCCCGTTCATGGGTTCGCCGACGGCCAGCATCAGCGTGACCGCGGCGTTGGCGCTGTGCACTTTCCTCGTCATTCATGGCAGCGCGATTGCCAAGATGGGGCCGGTTCACTACTTCTTGTCCTACGTGCCGCACATGGAATTGCCCTTTGTGATGGCGATCTTCCTGATTCCGATGATCGTGGCCATCGAGATCATGGGGCAGTTCATCAAGGCCTTCGTCCTGGCCGTGCGACTTTTCGCCAACATGTTCGCCGGCCACACGGTGCTGGCGGTGATCTTGCTGTTCATCGTCATGGCCAAGGAGGCGGCCTGGTACATTTCCGGGCCCATCACGATCGGCAGCGTGCTGGGCGTGACGGCGCTGAGCTTGCTGGAGTTGTTTGTCGCCTTCTTGCAGGCGTTTATCTTTACGTTCCTGACTGCACTGTTCCTGGGTTCCACCCTGCACCCGCAGCACTAGGAGACGAGGCACGACAGCCAAGGGTGCGGTTGAGGACACATATACGGTTGGAGTTGCTTAATCGTTAGGAGAAGGTAGTCCCATGAGAATGCTTCGTCTGGCGGCCCTCGTCGTGTTCGTGTTGCTGATTGGCTCCAGTTCGGCCCTGGCGCAAACAAAGGCGGGCGAAGGCTCGGCCCCGTTCTATGGCCCGCACTTCGCCGCTGGTATCGGCGCCGGCCTCGCCATCATCGGCGCCGCGCTCGGCTTCGGCCGCATCGGCTCGGCGGCCCTGGAGAGCATGGCCCGGCAGCCCGAGACCGCCGGCCAGGTGCAGACCGCCATGCTGATCATCGCGGCCCTTCTCGAAGGTGCCACGTTCTTCGGCCTGATCATCTGCATCCTGCTGGCCCTCAAGTAACGCACGATCGCTCGCACTTTCGAGGTCTTCCGATGCTCCGTGCTTCTCTGACGCGATGCCTCGCGCTGCTTTGCGGCCTGATGGTCATGACCGGCCTGGGTTGTGGTGCGGCCAGGGGCGAGGACAAACTCCACGAGACCAAGCTCAAGGCAGTCATTCATCGCAAGGATGGGACGAAGGAGACCATCGTCTTCAATCCGAAGTCCAAGGACGATGTTGAAAAGCTGCGCAAGGTGCAGGAAAGCCTGGCGATGGGCGAGATGGAGGAGGTACTTGCCGAACGGTCGGTCAACCTCATGGAGCTGCGCTGGGAAGTTGGTCTCTGGACCGTCGTCGTCTTCATCCTGCTGTATCTCATCCTCAAGCGAGCCGCTTGGGGGCCGATGCTGGAGGGCCTGAAGAAGCGCGAGGACAGTATCTTCGGCGCCCTGGCGGACGCTCAGAAGGCACGCGACGAAGCCAAGGCCATTCGCGAGCAACTCCAGAAGGAGCTGGACAAGGCGAGCGAGAAGGTACGCGAGATGCTCGATGAAGCCCGCCGGGACGGCGAGAAGACCGCGGCGGACGTCATTGCCAAGGGGCGTGCCGAAGTGCAAGCCGAAGGCGATCGCAAGCGTCGCGAAATCGAGATGGCGTCCGACCAGGCGCTCAAGCAATTGACGGAGCATGCCGCCGAACTGGCGACGCTGGTGTCGGCGAAGGCAATCAAGCGCGACCTGGGCGTGGACGACCATCGCCGCCTGGTGGATGATGCACTGGCCGAGCTGGACAAGACCATCACCGGTCGGCGCCAGGAAGTGTGGGGCACCCAGGCATGACACAAACGCGCGGACCCGATCAGCCGCCGATCCTGGGCGAGGAACCCTTGAAGGGCACGTCCGACGTCGGCGCGCAGCGCATCGCCCGCGTCTACGCGGAATCGCTCTACAGTGTCGCCAGTAAGCAAGGCCAGGCGGCCGAAGTCCTCGAAGAGGTCGATTCCCTCATCCGCGACGTTTTTCGGGGCCGACCGCAACTGGAACTGCTGATCACCGGCAGCGCCATCGGGCGCACTGCCAAGGAAGACGTCATCAAGAGCGCCTTTGCGGGACGTGCCAGCGACACCTTCCTGCACTTCCTCTACGTGTTGAATCACCATGACCGACTCGATCTGTTGCGAACGATCCATTCGGCCCTGCACCAGATCGATAATGAGCGAAACAATCGAATTCGAGTCCACGTCCAGACAGCGACTCCCCTGGCCGACGATCAGCGCGAACGACTGACGACGCAGCTGGGTCGCGACCTGCAGGCCGAGGTCACGCTCGACTTGCAAGTCGATCCCGACCTGTTGGGAGGCATGGTGGTCCGGGCTGGCGATTACGTCTACGACCACTCGGTGCGGACGCAGCTCGCAACCTTCCGCAAAGAGCTAATCGAGAGAATGAGCCATGAGATTCAAAGCCGACGAGATCGTTTCCGTTCTTGAAAATGAGATCGTCAAGTACAAGACCCGGATAACGGTAGACGAAATCGGCCGTGTCCTGGAAGTGGGCGACGGCATTGCCCGCATCTACGGCCTGGCCGGCGCCATGGCCGGCGAAATGGTCGAGTTCATCCGCACCGGCGCGCGCGGCGTCGCCTTCAACCTCGAAGAAAACTCGGTCGGCGTCATCATCCTCGGCGACTACCTGCACATCACCGAGGGCGACGAGGTGCGCACCACCGGCGAACTGCTGCGGGTGCCGGTCGGCGACGCGATGATTGGCCGCGTCGTCAATCCCCTCGGCGTTCCCCTCGACGGCAAGGGGCCGGTCGTCACCGAGGAGCGGCGTGCGGTCGAATCGATCGCTCCCGGCATCGCAGGTCGCCAGCCGGTCGACCAGCCGATGCAGACCGGCATCAAGGCCATCGATGCCATGACGCCCGTCGGCCGCGGCCAGCGCGAGCTGATCATCGGCGACCGCAAGACGGGCAAGACCGCCATTGCCATCGATACGATCATCAACCAGCGCGACCAGAACGTGATCTGCGTCTACGTCGCCATCGGTCAGAAGGAATCCACGGTCGCCCAGGTTATCGAGAAGCTGCGCGAAGCTGGCGCCATGGACTACACGATCGTCGTGGTCACCTCGGCCGGCGACGCGGCCCCCTTGCAGTACATCGCGCCATACGCGGGCTGCGCCATGGCCGAGTACTTCATGTACGAGCGCGGCAAGGACACGCTCTGCATCTACGACGACTTGACCAAGCAGGCCGCCGCTTACCGTCAGCTTTCGCTGCTGATGCGGCGTCCTCCCGGCCGCGAGGCCTACCCCGGCGACGTGTTTTACGCCCACTCCCGCTTGCTGGAACGGTCCGCCAAGTCGGCCGAGCGGTACGTGATCGTGCCGCAGGACGCCGATCCCGCCAAGGTCACCGACGATTGGGCCGTCAACCGCACGCCAGACAACAAGCCCGTGGTCTATTACGGCCAGACCGACAAGCACACTGCCGAGAAAAACGTACTGCCCAAGTATCCCGGCCACAAGCTGGCCAAGGTCTGGAACTCCGGCGGTTCGCTGACGGCCTTGCCAATCATCGAAACGCTTGAAGGCGAAGTGTCGGCCTATATCCCGACCAACGTGATCTCGATCACCGACGGCCAGATCTACCTGCAGCCTGACCTGTTCTTCGCCGGTGTGCGTCCGGCCGTGGACGTCGGCATCTCGGTGTCGCGCGTCGGCGGCAAGGCCCAGATCCCGGCCATGAAGCAGATTGCCGGCAGCTTGCGTCTCGACCTGGCAGCCTTCCGCGAGCTGGAAGCGTTTGCCCAGCTCGGTACCGAACTCGACAAGGCGACGCAATCGCAGCTCGACCGCGGCTATCGCATGGTCGAATTGCTCAAGCAGGGCCAGTACCGCCCCCTGCACGTGATCGACCAGGTCATGGCGATCTATGCGGGCAGCAAGGGCTTCCTCGACAAGGTGCCGATCAAGCACGTGGCTGCCTGGGAAGCGCAGTTCCTCCGCTTCATGAAGGAGCAGAAGTCCGACGTTCGCGATGCGCTTCTGAAGGAAAAGAAGCTGCGCACCAAGGATGGTGCGGTCGACGACGACCGCCTGAATGCCGCGATCGCCGCGTTCCAGCCGCAGTTCAAGGCGCCGGCGTGAGGTAGAATGATGGCTGTGGTCTGTAGCCGTTCGCCTGGGAGACCGAGCCATGCCAGCAGAAGAAGTGCTGGAAAGGAATGTCGCGAAGTCGGCGATCCTTTCCCAATATCAAATGCCCGAAGTCATTCCACTACTTGACGTGCTTCGCGTGCTGAATCGGGCCAAAATCAATTTTGTGCTGGTTGGAGCTCATGGGCTGGCCAGTTGGAGGGGAAAGCCCAGGGCGACTGAGGATGTGGATGTTATCGTGGCCGCCAAACATGTGAAGAAGGCCACGAAAACGCTTCTCGCCGCATTTCCCCACCTTGAGGCGGTCGATTTACCGGTCGTCGTTCAGCTTCGGCAGAAGGAAAGCAAGGATGTCGCGATTGATGTTATGAAGCCGATGGAGTCGCCGCATCGTGATGTGTTCAAACACACGCATGCCCTAGTGGTCGAGGGGGAACCCTGCCGGATACCTACCCTTGAAATGGCGATCGTCATGAAGTTTGCGCCGATGATCAGCCTGAATCGCCCTGAAAAAGAGAAGTATCAGGACGCCCACGACTTTCTAGCCATCATTGACGCGAATAAGGAAATCGACCTGGCGAAACTGTCCGAACTCGGCGACCGCGTCTATCTCGGCGGCGGGGCCGAAGTCGTCGAATTGGTACGCCAAGCTCGCGCAGGCGAGAAACTGAAATTCTAGGTTCCAGCTATGGCCCAAACTCGTGCCCTCGTCAAACGCCGCAAGGCGGTCCGCAACATCCGCAAGATCACGCGGACCATGGAGCTGATCGCGACGGCACGCTTCAAGAAGGCGCTGGATCGCGCCGTCGAGGCCGAAGCGTACACGCGAAAGATTGGCGAGCTGGCTGCCGACCTGAGCGCCAATGCCACGAACATCAGCCACCCGTTGCTCCAGGTGCGCGAGAAGATCACCAACAGCCTGGTGCTGGTCATCGCCTCCAATCGCGGGCTGTGCGGCGGCTACAACGCCAGCATTATGCGCGAGGCGATTGGCTGCGTCCGCAAGACGCAAAGCGAAGGCGTCACGTTGCACCTGGAGCTGTCAGGGCGCCGTGCCATCCAGTACTTCCGCTTTCAGGGCATTCCCGCGGAGCAGACCTACACGCACTTTGAAGACAAGCCGCGCTTCGACGAAGTGGACGAGCTGGCCAAGCGTTACATCGCCGACTTCATCAGCGGCAAGCTCGATCGCGTCGAAGTCGTCTACATGAAGTTCCTGAACGCGGCCCGACAGATTCCGGTCACCGAGACGCTGCTGCCTTTGAGTGGCGCCGTGCCGCAGAAAACAGGTAGCAGTCTGGAACGCCGCGCCGAGGCTCGTGCAGCGGCCCCGCACGTGGGCAAGGTGCAGTACGAGTTCTATCCCAACGCGGCCGACATCCTGCAGGAGATCCTGCCCGAGTCCTTCAAGGTGCGGCTCTTCAAGGCATTCCTTGACGCAGCGGTGAGCGAGCAGATCGCTCGGCGCGTGGCCATGTCGTCCGCGACCGAGAACGCGGGAGAAATGATCAAGGACCTGACGCAGCAGTACAACCGGGCTCGGCAGGCGAACATTACCAAGGAAATCATGGAAGTCATCGGCGGTGCCGAGGCGCTGAAATGAGCCGTGCGGCGGCCCTGGACGATCCCTGGGGAGACAAGGCCTATGCCGCTGCCCTGGCAAGCCGTCCCAAGCACGCGGTGCGGGACCACCTGGAGGCATTGCATACCAGCAGCAAATTGACGGGGTGGTTTCGCAAGGACCGGGAGCCTGAGGTACTCGATGTCACTCCCGAGAACGTGATCGCGGCGCTGAATCGAGCCGGCATTCGCCCCGTGCTGATGGGGACCTACGGCATCGGTGGCTACCGTAGCGAAGCGCGGGCGACCGAAGACGTGGATGTGCTGGTGACCAAGCGGGACGTGCGCAAAGCGGTTCGTGTCCTGGAGCAGGAGTTTCCGTATCTGGAGATCATCGATACTGCAGTGGTGACCCGTTTCCGCAACGCGGCCACGCAGAAAACCGTGCTGGACGTGATGAAGCCGGACTATGAGTCGATGCGAGTAGTCTTTCGCAATACGCTGATCGTCGGAAAGACGCATCGCGTTCCAACGCTTGAGATGGCGCTCGTCTCCAAGTTCCTGGCAATCACATCGCCGACACGACGTCCGGCCAAGCGGTTGGTAGATATGGGCGATTTTGTAGACATAGTCGAGCACAATCGCGCGACACTGGACCTCGAAAAGCTCCAGCGACTGGCCAGTAGAATCCAACCTCAAAACGGGGCGAGGATTCTTCGCACCGTAGAGGACATTGACGCCAGTCGCCCCATTCGCTTTTGACATATTTCATTCACGGAGTGTCCATGGCCACAGTTATCGACGACAAAGCAGTGCATAGCGGCAGCATCGTGCAGGTGATCGGCTCGACCTTCGACGCGGAGTTCGAGGAAGGCCACTTGCCCGAGATCTACAACGCCCTGCGCGTGGATGCCGATTACAAGGGCGTCGCCATTCACTTGACGGGCGAAGTGCAGCAGCACCTGGGCGGCAACCGCGTTCGCTGCGTGGCGCTGGGATCGACCGACGGCCTGGTGCGCGGCATGAAAGCCGTCGATACCGGCGCTCCGGTCAGCGTGCCGGTCGGCAAGGAGACGCTCGGACGGGTGTTCAACCTGCTGGGCGAGCCGATCGACAACCGTGGTCCGGTCAACGCGACGGAAAAGCGGTCGATCCACCGCGATCCGCCGCCGTTGTCCGAGCTGTCGTCCAAGACGGAAGTGTTCGCGACCGGCATCAAGGTCATTGACTTGCTGACGCCGCTCGTTCGCGGCGGCAAGGCCGGCCTGTTCGGCGGCGCCGGTCTGGGCAAGACCGTCATCCTCACCGAGTTGATCGCGCGCATCGCCAGCGAGCACGGCGGATATTCGGTGTTCGCCGGCGTTGGCGAGCGCACGCGCGAAGGCAACGATCTCTGGCTCGAAATGCAGGAGATGGAGATCGGCAAGACCGGCCGCAAGGTCATCGAGCAGACCGCCATGGTCTTCGGCCAGATGAACGAGCCGCCCGGCGCCCGTCTGCGCGTCGCCCTGTCGGCCCTGACAATGGCCGAGTGGTTCCGCGACTCGACCGGTGCCGACACGCTGCTCTTCGTCGACAACATCTTCCGCTTCTCGCAAGCGGGCTCCGAAGTGTCCGCCCTTCTCGGCCGCATGCCGAGTGCCGTCGGTTACCAGCCGACGCTGGCCACCGAAATGGGCGAATTGCAGGAACGCATCACCAGCACCAATCGCGGTGCCGTCACCAGCGTGCAGGCCGTGTACGTGCCGGCCGACGATCCGACCGACCCCGCGCCGGCCAACGCGTTCCAGCACCTGGACGCCTACATCTACCTGGAACGGCGCATCGCGGAGAAGGGCATCTATCCCGCCATCGATCCGCTGGCGTCGAATAGCCGTATCCTCGATCCGCAGATCGTCGGCGAACGGCATTATGCCGTTGCCCGTCGGGTGCAGATGACCCTCCAGCGCTACCGCGAGCTGCAAGACATCATCGCCATCCTCGGCGTCGACGAACTGAGCGAGGAAGACAAGCAGGTGGTGGCCCGCGCCCGCCGCATCGAGAAGTTCCTCTCGCAGCCGTTCCTCGTGGCCGAGGCCTTCACCGGTAAGGAAGGCAAGATCACGAAGCTGGAAGACACCATCCGCAGCTTCGAAGAAATCTGCGACGGCAAGTGGGACACGACCAACGAAAGTGCCTTCATGTACGTCGGCGGCATCGATGAAGTCGCCGCGGCTGCCAAGCGGCTGGCGGGAGAATCGAAATGACCACGCACTCCGACGCTCCGACCCGGTCGCTCCAGTGTGTCGTCGTCACACCCGAGCGCACGGTCCTGGACGAGAAGGTCGAGTTCGTCGCCCTGCCCATGGCGGACGGGGAGCTGGGCGTGTTACCTGGCCGGGCGCCGCTCATCGGCCGGCTCGGACCGGGGGAGTTGCGCACCAAGCATGACGGCCAGGTCAAGCGCCTGTTCGTGGACGGCGGCTTCGCCCAGGTGAGGGCAAACGTCGTCACCGTGCTGACGCCGCGAGCTCAGAAGGCTGAAGACATCAACACACAGGCTGCCCGGACGACGATTGCATCGCCCCGCGCCGCCGGCGAAACGCAGGACGCCAAGGCGAAAGCCCAGCAACGGGCGCGCATTCAGCTCCGCATCGCCGAGCACCTGCACGGTGGGACGACCACGACCGCTGCGGCCCATTAATTCGAAAACGAAACGCCGCCTTGCGGAAGCGATGGCTTCCGCAAGGCGGCGCGTTACTTCAGCCTGTAGCTTGTAGGGTGCGTCAAGCATACTCGCGCGGACGCACCGCAAGCGACGCTTGCCGGATGGCATACCGACGCGTCTGCATTCCGGTGCGTCCGCGCGAGTACGCTTGACGCACCCTACAAAATCCGACATTCCGGCGCGTCCGCATTCCTACAACGATAACGACTCTCCGCCAAGCCGCGGGTGGTGGCGTGATAACACCTATTTTGACTTCGCGTCGGAAAAGCTCTTGCGCCGGCCGCGTGCCAGCATGATTCCGCCTACCAGGATGCCGACCGAGGCCAGTAGCAGCGGGATGCCGACCAGGGGCCGGTAGAAGACCCAGCCCAGCGCGATCGTGAAGAGCGACAGCGGCAAGGCAATCACGCACGCGAAGAACGCGACGCCCATGCCGAGCATGTCGCCGAGGAACGGCAGCACGTCCGCCATCACGACCAGCGGCCGGAAAACCAGGGCGATGCCGATCGCCATCAGGATGAAGCCGACCAGGCGCAGGATCCAGGTCATGAAGGTGTTGGCGGCCTTCGCCTGCTCGAACATCTGATCGGCGCTCACTGTTCCCACGCTGAGCATGTTGAGCGTGGTGTCGGCCTTGGTGCGATACGGCTCGAACGAGTCCTTGACCTGCTTCGCGACCACACTGACCGTCGTCGGCTTGACGACTTTGAACTCGATCTTCAAGTCGCCGATGGCCGGGTTGGTGGGGTCTTTTCCCACGTAGTACATGCTGTCGGAGACCTTGAGCTGTGCTTTCATGTCCGACGGCAGCTTGTCCAGCGAGGCGGTAGTCAGGGGAACCTTGTCGGTCTTGTCAATCTTGCCGACCAGGCCCGCCGGAAGGGTAAACCCACCCAGCGTCACCTTCTGGGCCGACTCAGTCTTGCTGCTGAACTTCATCGACGCTGGGTTCAGGTTCTGGAACTGTGAATCCTTGAAGTTGGCGGAGTTGATCGTCTCGCTGGACCAGACCTTGGGATAGGTGTAGGTCGTGACGGTCTCCTCGCCGCCGCCGAGCTTCTTGCGTGACTCTTTCTTCTCTTCCTGCTTGTACTGGTACATCTGAACCACCCGCTCCAGGCGGATCGCCTTCTCCGCGACGTCGAACTGAGCGTCCGAGAGTGTTTCGGTCGTGGTGGCCAATCCCGTGACGTGTACCAGCTTGCCGTCGTTGGCCGGGTTCACCTTGTCGTCGGGAAGAATGACGATGCTCTTTTCGCCTTCCGCCAATCCCTGAACGGTGTGGACGGCGCGGCCCTCGTTCCAGAAGAGGAGGGGGAATGAGATAACGAAGAGTAGTATCCCGATGAGCACGCCGACGATCGCTTCGCCCAGCCGCTGGAACCAACCCTTGGACGTGACCTCTGTAAACCCACCATCCGACATAACCGTTCTCCTCGAGGGCAAAGATGTGACACTGGCGATCTTACCGCCTAGTTCGCCGCCAGAACGCCGCCATTTGAAAAATGCCAAGGGCCGCTGGTCGGGAGACCAGCGGCCCTTGGCGAACATACTCGACTTCGTGCGGCCCGGCTACTTGGTGACGTATTGCAAGGCGGTGTTGACGGCCTGGAGCAGGTTGCCATCGCGTTGCTTCTCGTCCTTGGCATTCTCGCGGGCCTGGATGGCCTTGAGCGACTCGACGGCCTCCTTCGCCATGCCGCCGAATTCCGCGGCGAGAAGCGCCGTCACGGCGAGGACGCCGTTGGGTTGGTTCAGGTCTTTCAGGACCTCAAAGACCGTGGGCAGGACCAGCTTGGGGTCCGCTTCGACGACGCGCAGGGCATTGCCGGCGGCGACGCGGACGTTGCCGTCGGCATCGCTCTTGAGCGCCTTGACGAGCGCTTCGGTCGCGGGACGGGCGTCGGACGCGCGGACCTCGCCGATGCGCTGCAACTGCTGGGCAGCCTCGGCGCGTTTCTTCGGGTCCTTGTCGGCCAGCGCCGCGATGGCGGCATCCACTTCCTTCTTTTTCTTCTGGGCCGCGGCCTCACCGGAGCTCAAGCCAAGAAAGCCCAGCGCCAGGACCAAGATGAGCCATCGGTTCATGGAATGATTCCCCCTGTTGATTCATCGTCAAAACCGCCTGAATTTGACTCGGCGAAATGCAAAAGCGGGCAGCATCCAGGCTGGCGATGCTGCCCGCAACGCTTTGTCGGAAGGCGCCGGGTCACTTGGCCTGGATGGCCTTGGTGGCGGCGCCAACAATCTTGGTCATCTTCTTGTCCTGGTCTTCCTTGGCCTTGGCTGCAGCTTCCTTCAAGGCCGGCAGGGCCTTTTTCGCGCGGGAGCCAAGCTGACCGAGCCCCTGCGCCGCGCCGGAACGCACGTCCTTGTCCTTGTCTTCCTTCAGGACCTCAATCAGGAGGTCCACGACGGTGGCATCCTCGGGATCGATCGAGCCGAGGGCGATGGCAGAGGCCGCACGCACCTTGGCGTCGGAGTCCTTCTTCACCATCTCCATGAGCGGCTTGACCGCGTCGGCGGCATACGAGGCCTTCAGCTTGCCGATGGCCGCGATGCCGTTGACTCCTTCGACGCGTTTCTTCGCTTCCTTGTCCTTGAGCAGCTCCATGAACTTCGGCACGTCGGCCTTGCTTGGTGCCTGGGCGGTCAACTCGCCCACGTAGTGGACCGTCAGAAACGAGACAATCAGGCTGAAAATGACCAGGTTCTTCATCGAGGCACCCCTTATCGGGAAAGAGAGGGCGAGCGAGACGTTGCGCCCCGCTCGCCCCGGATTCACTTACCTCCGCCGACCGCTTTGATGGCGGCGGTGAGAGCTTTTAACATCTGTTTGGCCGCATTGGCTTTGGCCTTGTCGTCGCCGGCATCAGCCAAATCCTTCTTGGCCTTGTCGGCCGCCTCTCTCAAGGCAGAAAGGGCGTCCTTGGCCGCGGGCCCGATCGCGGCCAGGGCGTTGGCGGATGCGATCTGCACGCCGCGGTCCTTGTCCGATTCGACGGCTTTCTTGAGGGCCGGCACCACGACTTCCGCGTCGGCGTCCATCTGGCCAATCGCCTTGGCCGCCTCGGTCCGCACCTTGGGGTCTTCGTCCTTGCCCAGGATCTCGGCAAGCGGCGCCCAGCCGTCCTTGCCGTAGGCCTTTTTCAGGGCGCCGAGCTTGCCCAGCCCCTGGCACGCCTCGATCCGCTCCTTGGCATCCTTGGCCATCAAGCCCTTGAGGAACTTGGGAAGATCATCCTTCTTCTGACCCTGCGCCTCGGTGACGCCCAGGCCCAGGAACAGACATGCCACGCCGAGAACGACCAGTCTTTTCATGAACAAGCTCCCTCAAACGGATGGTAACGTGGAGAGAAATGACGAAGGACGAAGCCCGAATGTCGAATCAATGACCAATGCCGAAGCTCCAATTTGAGAGAACCAGCGTCCCTGATATTGGTCATTGGGGCTTGGTCATTGATTCGACATTCGGGCTTCGTCCTTCGTCATTACTGTGCAATGCTCTTCAGGGCGCCGCCGACGGCCTGGAGCATCTGCTGCGCCTGCTGTGCTCGCGCCCGGGCGAGTTTTTCCTTTTCCTTGTCTTCGCCTGCCTTGGCTTTGGCCTGATCTTCCTTGGCCTTGGCCAGTTCTTCCTTGGCCTTGTCGGCCAGTTCCTTCAATGCCGGGATGGCATCGGCCGCACCCTTCCCGAGCGCGCCCAGCGAATTGGCGGACGCGATCTGCACGGCCCGCTCCTTGTCCTTGAGTCCCTCAATCAGGGCGGGCGTGGCGATGCTGGCATCCGCGTCGATCCGTCCCAGGGCCTGAGCGGCGGCTTCGCGCACCTTGCCGTCGTCGTCCTTGCGTACGACGTTGGCCAGCGGCGTGTAGGCTTCCTTGGCGTAGACCTTCTTCAACTCGCCGATCTTCGCGATGCCCTCGACGGCCTCCAGGCGCTCCTTGGCGTCCTTGGCGGTCAGGCTCTTGATGAATTTCGGTACATCATCTTTCTTGGGGCCCTGCGCCTCGACGGCGCCGAACGTCACAAACAGGCATCCCAGGCCCAGGACTACGAGCCGATTCATGCTTCCGCTCCTTGTGTAACGGGTGAAAACGAGGACCGCGGCTGGCCGGAGGCGATTGTACACCGACCGATTTCTTCGATGTACAAAAAACGGATGAGTTCGCCGAGCGCTGCGTCGTTTGGACGAGCCGTCCGCATCGGCACCCTGGCTCCGCGCGTACCTCCATCCTGGACGCCTATTAGAGAAGGGTATCAGCGGGAAAGTTCTGCAATTTTCCCAAAAACTTGTACCTGCGTGCGCTCCAGCCGACACTACACGGAAACGCTGTCCTGTCTTTCGCTCTTCATCTCCCTTGTTCCATCGAGGTATGCCATGTCTGCGCGCTCTTCGGCGTTTCTGCGTCTCTCGGTCGTGGCCCTGGCCCCGCTGGCGTTGCTCGCCTTGCCGGATCGGGCCTCCGCACAAAATCGCGGTCGCTACACCACCTACGGCAGCGTGGGCGGCGGCGGTTACTCCTCCAACTCCGGCGGACGCATGGGCGGCGCCGGCATGGGTGGCGGTTACGGCGGCATGGGCACGGGCGGCGCTGGGATGGCGGGAGGCAGTTATGGCGGCACGGGCGGCGTCAGCATGAGTGGCATGAGTGGCTTTGGCGGCGCGAGCTTCGGGGGCATGGGCGGTGGCAGCTTTGGTGGCGGCGGCTTCGGTGGTTACGGTCGAGCGCAAGGTTTCGGCGGCAGTAACTCGTTCCAGGGACCTGCGGGCAGCTTCGCCGGCTTCGGAGCACCAGGTGGCGGCTTCGGGGGTGGTCTGGGCGGTGGTTTCGGTGGCTTCGGCAAGTAAACAACACGACTGTAGCCACCGTCCGGGAATGTCACAAGCGAACCGCTTGTGCTACATCTGTAGCGCAAGCGGTTCGCTTGTGTTGTTGATTCGCCGATCCTCAGTGGCACCGGCTCCGTTTGCGCCATGTCGATAACTGAACGAACCGCATCCGCCCCGATACTGACACATTCATTAATTAATGAGGCCGCGTGAAAACCGCGGCGGAAGAGGCGATCAAAGCGATCAACGAACGGAAATGAGCCGTGTCCATTCGGCAATCCTGGGCTCCGGCGGCGGGATTGTGCCAAAATTGTCCAGGTTGCCGCTGGAAACCGCGCCGGGAGCTGTTAGAATACTTCCGGGTTCACTCCTCTCCAGGGAGCGGCTCTAACGGCCTTGCTTCACTTTTTCGCGCGCGTTGGCGCGTCTTGTACTTCCCACCGGGAAGTCAATCCTGCTGGACCGAAGGCCATCGACGGGGAATTTGGCGCCACCGTAGTCGCCCAGACCACGGCGCTCCTTCCCAACGACCCGCGAAACTATTTCGCGAATCTTGAGACCACCTTGTGATTGTTGACTAGGACCACTTTCCATTTCCGAGTTGGGCGTCCGTTGGGCGAGGTAAGCCCGGCGGCACGTCCTGCCCGTATTTTCCGCAGAGGGAGAACATCATGTCCGTCGCTCGAGGCGACGAAGGCAACGTGGCACGCAAGCGCCTTCCGCGCAAGCCGCCGGTCGTCGAGGCCGGCGTTCCCACCTTGCCCACTCCGACCCGTCTGGACGACCTGTATCGCTTGCCGATGCCGCGCCTGTTTGCCTTTGCCGAAAAGGAAGGCGTGGCCGAGCACACCGGCATGAACCGCGGCCAGCTGATCTCCGCCGTGGTGCGCTTGCAGATCCAGCGCGGCGAAGTCGTTCGCGGCAGCGGCACGCTCGAAGTGCTGCCCGATGGCTACGGCTTTCTGCGCAGCGTGGCTCACAACTATCTGGCTTCCCCCGAGGACATCTACGTCTCTCCCAGCCAGATCCGCCGCCTCGGCTTGCGCACCGGCTTGATCGTCGAAGGCCCCATCCGCTTGCCGGTCGAAGGCCAGGACAACTTCGCCTTGATGCAGGTCGAGCTGGTCAACAGCCGGTCGCCGGAAGAGAAGACCTCCAACACGGTCTTCGAAGACCTCACGCCGCTCCATCCCAATCGCCGGCTCGTCCTGGAAACCAACGCCGACGAGCTCGCGACCCGCGTGATCGACCTGGTGACGCCCATCGGCATGGGCCAGCGCGCCCTGATCGTGTCGCCGCCGCGCGCCGGCAAGACCGTCTTGCTTCAGAAGATGGCACTCGCCATCCGCAACAACCATCCGGACGTCTACATCATCGTGCTGCTCGTCGATGAGCGGCCCGAGGAAGTGACCGACATGCTCCGCAACGTGGCAGGCCCGACCGCCGAGGTCGTCGCCAGCACGTTCGACGAGCCTTCCTCCGAGCACGTCCACGTCGCCGAGATCGCGCTGGAAAAGGCCAAGCGCATGGTCGAGGACGGCCGCAACGTCGTCATCCTGCTCGACTCGATCACACGTCTGGCGCGCGCCCACAACACCGAGGCCCCGTCAGGCGGCAAGCTGCTGTCCGGCGGTCTCGATTCCAACGCCATGCAGCGACCGAAGCGCTTTTTCGGCGCCGCCCGCAGCGTCGAGGAAGGCGGCAGCCTGACGATCCTGGCCACGGCCCTGATCGACACCGGCAGCCGTATGGACGAAGTTATCTTCGAGGAGTTCAAGGGCACCGGCAACATGGAGCTGCACCTCGATCGGCGCCTGGTGGACAAGCGCGTCTGGCCCGCCATCGACATCAACCGCTCCGGTACGCGCAAGGAAGAACTGCTGCTTCACCCCGAGGAGGTAGACCGCGTCCGCATCCTCCGCCGTGTGCTGGCCGACATGCACCCGACCGAGGCGATGGAACTGCTGACGTCGCGGCTAAAGAAGACCAAGTCGAACGCGGAGTTCCTGATGAGCATGAACATGGCGTGAGTCGGCTGTAGGAGGCTTGGAATGCGTCCAGAACAAGTGACCGCTGCCCTGCGCGTGCGGCCGTTCCAGCCGTTCCGCATTTATGTCACTGATGGCCGCTCGTATGACATCCGCCATCCCGATATGGTGATGGTCACCCGTCATTATTTGCTCGTTGGGTTGCCCAACCCGTCCGGGCATGAAGACTTCTACGAAACGTCCGCGACTGTTTCACTGCTCCACGTGACCGGCATGGAGCCGATCGTGCCGCCGACGCCAGCGGCATCCGGAGGGAATCAAGCATGAACACCGTTGCCGAGGTTCGGCTGCTGACGGCGGAGGAATTCGCCGAATTGCCGGACGACGGGCGAAAGATGGAGCTGGTGCGGGGGAGGATTGTTGTCTTGAACATGCCCTTTCCGCGCCACGGGGAGATATGCAGCAACATCGTTCACCTCGGCCGCAGTTTTCTGGATGTTCACGATCTGGGGCGGATCATCTGCAATGATTCCGGCGTGATCACGGAGCGCGATCCCGACTCGGTGCGCGGGATGGACGTCGCGTTTTATAGCTACGCTCAGATTCCCAAGGGGCCTTTGCCTCAGGGGTACCTCAAGGTGGTGCCTGATGTAATCTTCGAGGTGCGTTCGACGAGCGATCGCTGGCCGAAAATCCTGACCAAGATGGCGGAATACCTGAGTGCCGGCGTCTCCGTCGTGTGCATCCTGGACCAGATCACCGAGAGCATCCACGTTTACCAACCCGATGTACCGGTCCGCGTATTTCGCTCCGACGAGATACTGGAATTGCCAGGGCCGCTGCATGAGTGGTCGGTGCCAGTGCAGTCGTTCTTTGCCTGACAGGGGGCGCGGAGCAACCTACGGCATTTCCGCCTTTAGGGTGGCCGAGGTTGTTTTGATTGATTTGCTTAATGCACCGAAGGAGCGGAGGATGCACCGATGACCAAAAAAGGCCAGGGAATGATTCCGATGTATACGGCCAAGTACACGAGGATCGACAGTGGCTACATGGGCCAGCTGGTGGACTGGCCAGAGGTTATCACTGAGGGGCGCACCATTGAGGAATGCCGGGAAATGCTGCGCGATGCGATGCGGGAAATGATCCTCGCGTACCGGCAGCAGGAAAGGGAGATACCAAGCGGCGCAGCGCTATTCGAGCAGATCCCCGTCGAGATGTAGCATGTCCGTTAAACGGCGGGACCTGATCAAGTATCTGGAACAGCATGGGTTTTCTCTGCTCCGCGAGGGGGCAAGCATTCAGTTTACACGAACGGCCCGCTCACTGTTCCCATCAAGCGTCATCGAGTCATCGACCGTATCACCGCCAATGGCTTGTGCAGACAGGCGGGTCTGCCGCCCAAGTTTTGAGAGACTTTTCGGATGAACAAAGACCAGGCCTATGCCGAACTCATCCAGCGCGTCAAGGAACAGTCCCTGCTCGGTTCCTGCGCCAGCGTTCTCGGCTGGGACGAGCGGACCTACATGCCGCATGCCGGGTCGTCCCATCGCGCGGAGCAGATGGCGCTGCTGGCACGTCTGAGCCACGAAATGCTGACATCGCCGCGCATCGGCGAGCTGCTCGCGGAAGTCGAGGATTCGCCACTCGCGAAGGCGCCCAACAACGATCATGCCGCCAATTTGCGCGAGATCCGTCGCCATTACGACCGGGCCGTCAAGTTGCCGAAGGAGCTGGTCGAGGAACTGGCACGGATCACGACGCGCGCCCAGCAGGTCTGGCAGGAAGCAAGGCAGAGCGATGACTTTGCCGCGTTTCAGCCGTGGCTGGAGAAAATTGTTCATCTGAAACGCCAGGAAGCCCAGGCCGTCGGCTACCAGGGTGCTCCGTACAACGCGCTACTCGACGAGTACGAACCCGGCGCCACCGTGCCGGAAGTCACCAAGCTGTTCGCCGAGCTGCGGCAAGAGCTGGTGCCGTTGGTCGCGGCCATTGCCCAGTCCAGCAAGAAGCCGCGACGCGATGTCCTCGAACGGGAGTTTGCGGTCGAGCAACAGAAGGCGTTCGGTCAGGAAGCGGCGGCGGCGATCGGCTTCGATTTCGACGCCGGGCGGCTGGACGTGACCACGCATCCGTTTTGCAGCGGCATCGGGCCCGGCGATGTGCGGTTGACCACCCGTTACCATCCGAATCGCTTCAACGAGGCGTTCTTCGGCACGCTCCACGAAGCAGGCCACGGCATTTACGAGCAGGGCCTCGAGCCGCAGCACTTTGGCACGCCGCGCGGCAGTGCAGCCTCACTGGGCATTAATGAATCGCAGTCGCGCACCTGGGAGAACCTGGTCGGCCGCAGCCGGCCCTTCTGGGAGCACTTCTTCCCGCGGGCCAAGCAGACCTTTGCCGGCAGCCTCCAGGACGTGTCGCTCGACGACTGGGTCTTTGCCGTCAACGACGTGCAGCCGTCGTTCATTCGCGTGGAAGCCGACGAAGCAACGTACAACATGCACATCATCCTGCGCTACGAGTTGGAACAGGCCCTGGTCAGCGGCGACCTTGAGCCCGCCGACGTGCCCGGCGCCTGGAACGAGAAGTTCAAGCAATCGTTCCAGCTGGCGCCGCCAAGCGCTCGCCAGGGCTGCTTGCAGGACATCCACTGGAGCATGGGCGGCATCGGCTACTTCCCGACCTACACGCTCGGCAACCTGTATGCGGCCCAGTTCATGGAGCAGGCACGGCAGGACCTGGGCGACGTGGACGGCGACTTCCGCCGCGGCGAGTTTGGCCGCATGAAGGGCTGGCTGAACGAGAAGCTGCACCGTCCGGGCCAGCGCTACCGCGCTGCCGACCTGTGCCAGCGCGTGACCGGCCGTCCGCTCAGCCACAAGCCGCTGGTGAATTATCTCCGCGGCAAGTACGCTCCGCTTTACAGCATCTAAGGAGGAGCATTCATGACGACAAGGACGATCATGACCGCAGCCGAGTTCTTCCAAACAGGCCCGGAAACCGATGGCTGCGAGCTCGTTCGAGGGGAGGTGGTGCGCATGCCCCCGCCGTCCAGAGAGCACGGCCGGATTTGCGGCAACCTAGTCTTCGTGTTGAAGTCCTATCTCAAGCAGCGTGGCTCCGGAGAGCTTGTGTGCAATGACTCTGGCGTGGTTACCCAGCAGAATCCCGACACCGTGCGGGGAATCGATGTCGCCGTCTTCCTGACCCCCCGTCGAGCCGACGGCACGCTGCCCGAAGTCTACAGTGCCGAGCCCCCTGACCTTGCCGCGGAGGTCCGCTCGCCGTCCCAACGCTGGAGGGAAATGCACGTCAAGGTCTCTGAGTACTTAGAGACTATCCGGAAAGAACCTTCGGGTTTTTCGGGTTTGGCCAGCTGTTAGGCAGCTGCCCGGTAACGGAACGTCG
>JAIEMG010000057.1 GCA_019752375.1 Gemmataceae bacterium
GTCCGGTTTTCTAGGGACGGATTGGAAATCCGTCCTACGTGCAATTGTTCAACTTATTGTTACGCGGCTCCTTACGCGAACAATTCTTTCACCGGGTTGCCGCCTTCGACGATCTTGAGCGGCCGGCCGCCGGTCGCGACGTTTTCCTTGCGGGCGTCGACCTTGAGCGCCTGGCAGAAGCTACAGAACAGGTCGGGGACGGTCACCGGGCGCTTGGTCACGTCGGTACCGTCGGCGCTGGTGGAGCCGATCACCTGGCCGCCCTTGACGCCGCCGCCGGCCAGGGCCGCGCTGAAAGCACGCGGGAAGTGGTCGCGGCCGGTCTGGGCGTTGATGCGCGGCGTGCGGCCAAACTCGCCCATCCACACGACCAGCGTGCGGTCGAGCATGCCGCGTTCCTTCAGGTCTCCCACCAGGGCGCCGAAGCCGGGGTCGACGCCTTCGCTCAGCGTCTTGACGCGGTTGAAGTTGTCGTTGTGCGTGTCCCAGCCGTTGCTTTCCACTTCGATGAAGGTGACGCCGGCTTCGACCAACCGCCGGGCCAGGAGACAGCCCTGACCGAAGGCGCTCTTGCCGTAGCGCTCGCGGACAGTGTCCTTCTCCTGCGCGATGTCGAAGGCCTTCACACGCGGGCTGAGGACCATCTGCTGCGCGTTCATCATGACGGCCAGGTGTTCCTTGACGCGCAGCTTGCCGCCGGCTTCACTGAAGTCCTCTTCGAGGTCTTCGAGCAACTCGATGCGCCGGTTGAGCCGCTTGTCGGTGATGCCTTGCGGCAATTCCACGTTGCCGGGCATCTTCGTCGGATCGGGAACGGCAAAGGGCGCGACGTGCATGCCAAGGAACCCGGAGCCCACGGCCGCCTGGCGGCCACCGATGCTGACGAAGTGCGGGAGGTCAAAGTCCTTGGGACCGATTTCCGCGGCCACCAGTGAGCCGATGCTCGGGTGCTTGAGCCCGCCGGCCGGCACATAGCCGGTGTGGAGTTGATAAGTCGCCCGCTGGTGTTCGCCTTCGCGATTGGTCATCGAGCGGATGAGGGCGATCTCCTTCATCTGCTTGGCGACGTTGGTCCACGGCTCGGCAATCTTGATGCCTTCGACAGCGGTGTCGATGGCCTTGGTCGCGCCGCCGTTGGTCGTGCCCGGCTTGGGATCGAACGTCTCCATCTGGCTGGGACCGCCACGCATGAAGAGCAGGATGCAGGCCATACCCTGCTTGCGAAGCTCGTCGGCTTGCAGCGTGAGCGCGTCCTTGAAACCGAGGACGCCGAGGCCCGCGGCGCCCAGGGTGACATTTCGCAGGAACGACCGGCGATTGAGGACGCCGTCACGGCCGGTCTGGATGTGCATCAGCGATTGCAACATGGTCCAATACTCCTCGTCTGTCAGTTCGCTCCCGAGCTCCGTCTTGTTACCGCTTGGTCTGGAACTCGGTCGAGTTAATCAGCGCCCACAGGATGTCCTCGAACGCTTCGGCACGGTTGCCGACGTTCTTGACATAGGCCTTGCACTTGTCCAGTTCGCGTGCGGTTGGCTTGCGGGCCAGGGTGCGGAGGTAGACTGCCTCGATGGCGTCCTCGTCCTTTTCGTGGTCGCTCAGGATCTTGGCCAGCGGCGTCTCGCCCTTGGCGCTGATGCGGCCATTGATCTGCGGGTTGTTCATCATCATGAGCGCCTGAGCGATGCTGGCTTCGACCTCGTCCGGCTTGAGCGAGGGATCGAACTCGAAGAGGCGCTTGAACTCGAACTCGAAACCCAACCGCCCGCCGAAGCCAAAGCCGCCGCCCGGACGCGGGCCCTGGGCGCCACCCCGGCCGAAAGTACCGAGCGCTGACTGGAGAGACTCGTACAGTGCATCCGCCCCCAGCTGCTTCGGATACGAAGCGGCGAAGCGCAAGTGCTCGTCGGAAGAACCGCCGAGGCGAATCTGGCGTTGATACGTCTGCGTGTTCATCACGACGCGCAGTAGGCCCTTCATGTCGTAGTCGGTGGCACGGAAGCTGGAAGCCAGACGCGTCAGCACGCTGGGGTAGATGGCTTCTTTCAAAGGCCCCATCTCGTCGACGGGCTGGTAGAAGGATTGGCCCATCAGCTCGCCCCACATGCGGTTGACGTAAGCGCCGGCGAACCAGTAGTTTTCCTTATCCACGATGGCATCGGTCAGCGCCTTGCGGCGATCCTTGTCGGCCAACCCCTTGTCGGGCGCCTTGCCGTCGAGGAAGCGCGGATGGGTGGTCAGCGTCTTGCGCGGGTCGTCCTTGCCGGGCATCTGCTGCTCGCGGTTCGGGACCGAGGTCAGCTCGAAGCCGACGATCCGTTGCTCTTCGAAAAGGAAGCGGTCGCGCAGCCGGGCGTAGTAGCCGGCCATCTCGTGAAATTGGACCTGCTTCCACTGATCGAACGGATGATCGTGGCACTGGGCACAGCGGATCTGGATGCCGAGGAAAATGCGCGACGTCTCGGCAGCGCGATCATTCGGCCCTTCCGTCCCGGTATAGGACAGCAGGAAGAACGCGGCACCGTTCTCGGTCGGCTTGTCGAAGCGGGCCTGTCCGCCAGCAGTCAGGATGCCACGGGTGATCTCGGCCCAGTTCTTGTTTTCCTTGAGTTGCTCCGTCATCCACTGGTCGAAGGCGCGGGCCAAGATCTGGCCCCGGCGATCGACGACGCGCGACGAGATCACATAGCGCCAGTACTTGGCCCAGTGCTTGGCGTAGTCCTCGCTGTCGAGCAGCTTGTCGATGAGCTTGGCGCGCTTTTCGCTATCCTTGTTGGCGCTGAAATCACTGATGTCGGCCGGCGAGGGCAGCTTGCCGGTGAGGTCGAGCGTGACGCGGCGGATGAACTGCTCATCGGTCGTCAGCGGCGCGACGGCAAGCTTGCCCTGCTGGAGTTCCTTGGCGATGAGCTGGTCGATCTCCGTCGCACTGACCGGCTTCATCGGCGCGTCTTTCCACGCCTGACTGGTCAGCAGCGCCGACTTGGGCGCCGGCGGCGCGACTTCCGTTGAATTCGCCGCCCCTTTCTTGAACTGCGCCTGTGCGGACGGGTCGCCGACAAGCAGTAAGGCCGCCAGCCCGACGATTCCCAGCGCCATACAGCAGCGCTGGCGAGCGGTTCCGCCAAGATGTGTCATCGGGGAGACTCCTCCAAATACGAACATTCGCTGCCTGCCCCGCCCGAACCACAGATGTGGGGTCGACAGCGAAATCGAGCACGAATGGTGAAGGCCGAAAAGGGCCGAGAGAACGAGTCAGAAATAGTAACCCCGGACGGGTGAGAAGGTTTCGTAAAACGAACGTGAGCGAAGTTTCTTTGCAAAGCATCCGCGCCAATGGCCTGTGGTGGAGCCCGCCGTCGACCCGTTTGCCATTGGCCCGGCATGTTACGAGCCTGCCCTACATTCTCCTTACCGCATGCGAGAAAACCTGGTAGTGATGGATGGCGGCTTCGCTGAACCTGTGCCGTTCCGCTTGTGTCGTCCATGCATCCATGCCGCGCAGTGAGGATGCCCATGATCGCGTGCGTTGACGTCGATTACCGAGACCGGGAAGCGTTGGCTGCCTGTGTCCTGTTTCACTCCTGGGGCGCTGCGGTCAGCACGGATGAAAAGGTCATTCGCGTCGCCCCCATTGAGCCGTACGAACCCGGCCAATTCTATCGCCGCGAATTGCCGTGTCTCCTTGCCGTGCTGGACCGGGTGCGTGCAGCCGCGGACGCCGTCGTCGTGGACGGCTATGTCTGGCTGCGCGACGAGCAGACGCCGGGACTCGGCGCCCACCTCTTCGAGGCGCTCGGCCGCAGCATCCCGGTCGTTGGCGTGGCCAAGACCTGCTATCGGAGTGCAGCGGCGATCGCGGTGACGCGCGGGAGCAGCCGTCGGCCACTGTACGTGACAGCTGTCGGAATGGCTGTCGAGGAAGCGGCGCGGCACGTTCAGATCATGCACGGGCAATTTCGTATTCCCACGCAGCTCAAACGGGTGGATCGGCTTTGTCGGGAGGCACCGTTCGTGCCATCACCGGGAGCAGTGCTCCGATCGTGAGGTCAGCAGGAAAATGCCTTTCCCGTGTGATCGCCTTGGGTTTGGACGTGGCCTCTGCCGTCAATTTCCTATTGACAATGCCACGATGCAAAATTAACAATGAGCTACCTCTCTCGCCCCAGGCGTTGGATTCGCCCCACCCAAAATGTTGCGCTCCCAAGCGGGGAAAGGCCGGATGGGCCGTTCATTACTCGACTGGTATCGGACTTTGACTTGGTGCGCTGTTGGCGCCTTGGTCATGGTCCTGCTTGTCGGCGACATGACGCGGCAGCCGTCGCTCTCGTGGGTGTTTCTCGATGCCTCCACCGGTGATCGGTCTCCCGTCGAGGAGAGCGAAGAGAACTCCGATGAAGTCCTGGCGTCAACACCGCGCCAGCGCCTCTGTTGCCAGCTCGCCGTGCGGTCCGCTCGCGTCCCCAGCCCTTCAGTCCGGCTCTCGCTTCGCCATGACAGTGTGTTCCCCGCAGGCTGCCTTCGTAATCCGAGCCACCATGACGTGTTTCTCGGACGAGACATGCCCTTGCGCTGCTAGCCGATCTCCCCATCCCTACCTCCAACTACAACGTCGTCGCTTGCACAGAGCTCGGTGCGGACCGCGGAAACGCTCGCCGACCCAAGCCCTGGCACCACACATCACGGCGGTCCGTTCTCCGGGATAACCACTGCCCGGAGGAATGAAGCCGGGCACGAGTCCTTGCGTGGACTCGCCAGGCTTTTTTTGTTTTCCGACCCAGAGACCGACCATGAATCCAAGCATTTCATCCCCCGTTTCCACGAACGGCGCTTCGACTGCCTCCACCAATCGCCGCCCCAGAACTCGGGGAGAGCTGGAGGCAGCCATCAGTCGGGCCTTCATCCAAATGGAGAAAGAGTGTACTGGCCGCGGTCCCCTGGAGACGCGCACCTTCCTGATCGAGGACCTGGTGCTGGTCCGCCTCCGGGGGGTCTTGACTCCTGCCGAGATCAAGCTGGCCAGCGCGGAGCACCGCGGCGCCTACTTGATCAAGCAAACGCGCCTCGAGTTGACCAACGTCAAGCGTCCCCAGCTGGAGGCCCTGGTTGCCGAGCTGCTCGGCGTCAAGCTGCGCAGCTTGCACACGGACATCAGCACGCGGACGGGCGAGCGGGTCATCGTCATGAGCCTCGATCGACGCCCCGAATTGTCCAACGATTGAATCGAGCCGGTCTCGTTGACGGGCCAAAGTGGTTCCGACGCGCACGCTGGAGTGAAAGGCCTGCCTGCGCAACGAAAGTGTGAAGGGACATAGTTCTACAACACTACTTCGCTCCCCCCGCGTTGGGAGCAATGACGAATGACGAAAACCGAATGACGAATCAATCACCAATGACGAAGCTCCAACGGTTGTCTTCGGCGCCTGGCCCCTTGGTCATTGGGGTTTGGTCATTGATTCGTCATTCGGGCTTCGTCATTCGTCATTCCGCGGCCGCTTGCACTGCAACGTAGCGTAGTAGAAATAGCTTCCCGTCGGCAATGGACCGGAGGGCGCCGCAAGCGCTGGCCGGGACGTGACCGCGGGCAGGCACCCCGGTATGTCTCGCGGGTCGACGTGCTCGCGAGGACTAGGCCGGAAAGCCATCCATTGGAGATGGCTTTCCGGCCTTTTTTCGTTCCCTGGTCGAAAGGGCTACATTCGTGAACCGCCTGAGACGCGACGATTTCGAGGCAAAACAGCTGGATTTCGAACTCCATCCCGTCGGCGGCCACCGCCTCGAGGTGCCCGTTGCCGGACTGCTGATTGCCTGCTCGACGGAATGCTTCGCCGCCGAGGCACTGGAGGCCAAGCTTTCCCCGGGCGCCTGGCTGGTCCATCGGACGCCCGGCAACATTGTTCCGACTTTCGGAGCCGGTCATGTCGCTGAGGAGGAAATCCTCGAACGGGCCGTGACCGACTTCCGCGTGCGCACGGTGGTG
Organism: Gemmataceae bacterium; assembly: GCA_019752375.1. Lineage (GTDB taxonomy): Bacteria > Planctomycetota > Planctomycetia > Gemmatales > Gemmataceae > JAIEMG01. The sequence goes on from JAIEMG010000057.1 coordinate 5,981, forward strand.
GTATGTGGCCATCATCCCTGCGGTGTCGTCGCGCATCTCCTCGTGGACGGCGCGCCGCACGACGACTTCGTCTTGCGCGACTGGCTCTCGCACGCGGAAGCTGCCCGACGCGTCGTACGCGGGTTGAACGATGCGGGCCGGGATCGGACTGCAGCGACTCATAATGTCCTCGCCCAGCTGGCAAACCTGCGCACCCATCCGGCGGTTGCCGCCGCGCAGGCTCAGGGCCGACTCGAGCTCTGGGGCTGGCTCCACGCCGGCGAACTGCTCGGCCCGGGCACCGATCCATTTTCATTCAGCCGCCCTGTAGCGCTTCACCCCGATCAGAACCGCACCCTACGCCGCGAATGCGTACTCCTGCGCCGCCGATCCGCGCCAAGCGGAACCGGGACGCCTTACCTGGCTTGAATGACCCCTTTTCGTTGAAAGGTCTTGCTATGTGGGATCGCTTGAAGCTCTTCCTGACGTTCTGGGATTGCCGCTTCGAGGACTTGAACGCCCGGACTTGGAAAAGCGTGGTCTATCGCGATTTCAGTGCGGGCCTCATCACGGCCATGACCGCGATTCCCATGGCCATGGGCTTTGCGATGGCGATGGGTTTACGGCCCGAGCAGGGCATCATCGCCGGTGCGGTGGCCTGCTTGATCGGACGAACCTGGGGCGGGTCGAAGTACCAGGTCTACGGACCGACGGCCGCCTTCATCCCAATCATCGCCGGCTTGATGGCGACCTATGACCACGGCTTCCTCGTGCTGGTGTCCCTGATTGCCGGCCCGGTCCTCATGGTCATGGGCCTCGCCGGAATGGGCAAAGTCCTCCAGCGCGTGCCGGCGTCGATCGTCGTCGGCTTCACCATCGGCATCGCCGTCACCATCGCACTGAGCAACGTCGGCGAGGTGCTTGGGTACCGGTCACCGGTTTCCGGCGGCCTGATCGAGAAGCTCGGCGCCATCTGGGAGCACATGGGCGAATTCAACGTCTGGGCGTTGGTCCTTGCGCTGACGACCTTTGCCCTGACGCGCTACCTCCTCCGGGTCTCGATCTACATTCCGGCGCCGCTCATCGCCATCGGCGTCTGCACGCTGCTGGCCGCGACGGTGCTGGGCAGCTCGGGCTTGATCCTGGTCCGCACGCGCTACGGCGAAGTGCCCAGCAACTTCTTCGCCTTCACCCCGCCGACGCTGCCCGAGATGTCGCCGACCGTTGTCATGGACCTGGTTTATTTCGTGGCGGCCATCGTGTTCGTGTCGGCGGTGGAGAGTCTGTTGTGCTCGTCGATGGCCGACCGCCTGGCCGACAATCGGGGCGCCCCGTTCAATCCGGACAAGGAATTCTGGGGCCAGGGCATGGTGCAGATCATCACCCCGTTGCTCAATGGATTCCCATGCACGGGCGCCCTGGCGCGGACGGCCACCAGCATCCAGGCCGGCGCCGTCACACCATTTGCCGGCTACTTCAAGGGCGTGCTCAAGCTGACCATGGCGTACTACATGGCCGCTTACCTCGACCTGGTGCCGATGGCATGCATTGGCGGCATCTTGCTCTGGGTCGCCAGCAACATGGTGAAGCCCGCCGAAGTGAAACACGTCTGGAATCACAACTGGTTCCATGGGTTACTCATGGTCTTCACCGCCGCCATGGTGCCGCTCACCGATTTCCTGACCGGCGTGCTGTCCGCGCTCATTCTCTACGGTCTGCTGGCCCGCTACTTCGACCGACCCGTCTCGGCTCCCGAGGAGCAGGAGAGCGCAAGTACGGTTGTCGCTCCGCCGGGAATCACCGTGCGCGCCCATGTCGATCCGTCGGAAGTTGGCGTCGGGGAGAGGTGATCTTCGAAATTGAGGAGGCCGTCATGCATCGCTTTCAAAATCTGCTGGTGGGTTTGGCGAACCGGGACGCCGACGTCGGCTTGATCCGCTACGCCGCCGCCGTGGTCCGCCTGGGCACGGTGCGTGCCGCGCATTTCATCCACGTCCTTGACGGGCACGGGAGCGAGGCGCGTGGCGCCGCCCTCGAACAGGCCGAAGGTCGGGTCCGCGCGCACTTCCAGGGCACGGACGCCCAGGTAAGCTGTGCCATCCTGGAGGGACCGCTGGAAGACCGGCTGCTGTCCTGCGCGTTGGAACGGAAATCCGACCTGATGCTGGTCGGCCACGGCCAGGGTCGGACCGGCCGCAAGTCGCTGGCGCGGCGCTTGGCGATGAAGGCGCCCTGCTCAATCTGGCTGGTGCCTGATGGTTCGCCGGCCGTCATGAGGCGCGTGCTGGTTCCGGTGGACTTCTCCGAGCCATCCGCCGACGCCCTGTCCATCGCGGCGGAACTGCTCCGCTTGCAGGGTGCGGGCGAGCTGTTGACCTTGCACGTCTACTTCAATGACACGATCACCTCCTTCGCGGAGTACACCGAGGTGCTCCGGGGCCGCGAGGAGCTGTTGCTCCGCAAGTTCGACGACCGCCTCGGGGGCCTGGACGTGCCGATTCGACCGCTGGTGGAGCAGGGAGCGAACGTGGCGCAGGTGGTGACGCGCACGGCGGAGAACCATGGCGTGGACCTGCTGGTCCTGTCCACACGCGGCCGTAGTCGTTCGGCATCCGTGCTGCTGGGAAGCGTCACCGAAGACGTAATCGTCGACACGCGGCATCCCCTGCTGGTGGTCAAGCACTTCGGGGCGAAGTTGGGCCTTTTGCAAGCGTTGCTGCACGTGAGCGAGCACGGACCAATGCTCCATTACAATTGATTCGGCGTAACCCGTCGCCCGCTCTGCCGGCCTCACCGAGGCCGGCTAAAGTTTCACCGCGCCGAATGCGGCAAAGCAGACGCTCTTGTGCAGCACGTCCACTCCGGCGAAGCCGACCTGGCGCAACAGGTCCAGTTGAAACAGCAGGGGACGCGGAGTGTCTTCCTTGTCGATGTAGGCAAATACGTGGTCCCGGTAAGCTTCGTCCTTGAACCGGGTCAGGTAGTCGCCGTACCGCTGCCGCATGAGTTGTTGGATTGCGGCGATCGAGCTCTCGACCAGATCGAAGACCCACACCGAGCCGCCCGGCCGCAATGCCCGGTGGAAGGCGGCGAAGACGGCTCGCCACTCGTCGTCGGCGCGCAAATGGTGCAGCACCGCGGCGGCCAACACGATGTCGAATTCGCCCTCGCCAAGCTCGATCTCCCGGATGTCGCTCTGAATGGTGGTGACGCGTCCCGTCGTCGCTGGGCCGACGCGCTCCCTCGCCCGCTCGAGCATCGGCTGGCTCAGATCGATCAAGGTGGCATCGAGGTTGGGTAGTCGCTCCAGGAGCTTGAGAGTGTAGTTGCCGGCGCCGCAGCCCACGTCGAGGACATGGCGGGCATGCGGGGTCGTGGCTGCGGCTGCCTGCGCGATCAGTGCCATCGCCAGCGGCGCGTCGACCGTGGCCGACTGGCCGGTCTCGAGGTTCGAGAACCGCTCGACGTCCGCGTCAAATCGCTGTCGGATTTCATCGACGGTCGATTTCATCGGTTTCTCCCGTCCGAGCGGAGCAGCGAACCATTTTCAATTCACCCATTTTACATCAGACGGATGCCTGAAAACTGCCGCACGGATGCCCTGGCCGCCGGGAGCTTTCGGCAGTGCTCGTCCGAATTCCCGATTGACTTTGGTTTCACCCCACTTAGAGTGGAATCCTATCAAGCTTGTTACCGAGTCACCGATGTTCCGTCTCCTGCTCATCCTACCGCTGACTTGCTGGCAATATTCCCTTCCTCGACCTTCGCCTGGGACGCTAGGCCGACTTCACCGTTTCATCGGCAGGTCATAGGTGTACTCCGTCCAACCGATCATCATCTCTTGCCAGGTTTGATCGCCCCAGAAGACGGCCTTGGTTGGGTCGGGATTGCTTGGGTTCTTGGCCGAGTTGTCGAAGTGGGCGGTGCAGCGAAGGACACTGCCCTTTGGCATCGCCACCGGCTTTTCCAACCGATAGGAGCTCTGCCACAGGAAGCTGAACTGCGGCACCGACAGCAGGGTCTCCCGTTTGCCGTCGGGATAGATTGCTTCGTACAGGAAGTCTTTGCCGCGCACGTGCATGTGCGGCATCATCCCAAGGATGTGGCCGTCCTTCTCGAACGTGAAGGACGACACGACGGTATGGTTCTCGGCGCCGGGCGGAATGCGGAAGAACGCATTGAACACCGGCATCGTGTGCACTTCCTGCACCGGGTTTTCCTTGGCGAAAACCAGGCCGATGCGCGAGCGGTCCTTCTGCGCGGTGCCGTTGGGTGTGTAGTGCATCTGCAGCACGAGCTTCGATCCCGCGGGGATGCGCTTGGCCATTCCGGGCCGCATCATCATCGGTGAATCGCCCGGTGCGGTGCCGCACAGCACCGGATTGGACGGATCGTCCTTGTTGAACTTCTTGCCCAGCGGCAGGACAAACGTGAGGATGTGATGAACGACGCCTGGTGAGCCGGGCCGGGCTTCGGCCTGGACGACCCAGCGGTCTTCCTTGAAGCCGGGATCGAGAGTGAAGTGCTTGTACGGGATGCCATTGCGCGGCATCTTGGCGGGCACGTCGAATTCGTCCGGCATTTCCAGGATCAGGTCCGGCTTGTCGATCCGCCAGCCATCCGAAAACTGGCGCGGCGGTGTTAGATACTTGGCTTCGCCTTGCGCACAGCCCTGCTCGATCCAGGCCAACAGCGTCTCGCGCTCGGCGTCGGAGAGGCGGCGGTCGTTGGTGAACTTGCCGTGCCGAGGATCGGCGAACCACGGGGGCATGCGTCGCTCGGCAACTACTTCCCGGATCGTTTCGGACCAGGCGCTCGCGTCGTCATAAGTCATCAGCGCCATCGGTCCGATCTGGCCGGCCCGGTGGCACTCCTGGCAATGCTTCTGCAGAATGGGCGCGACATGCTGTGTAAAGGTCACCTTGCCGTCCGCCTTGGGTTGCGGCAGCCGACCGATGACACAGCCCTGGACCGGCAGCGTCGGTTTTGAGACGTCCTTGCCGGCAAGTAGTTCGTCGATCGCTTCCGCAAGATCGCGCCGCGTCGGTTTCGGGCGCTGGAAGCCGATGCCATACTGGTCATCGATGCGGCCCTGGTAGCGGACCGTTGCCTTGGCATCCAGAAGGAACACTTCAGGCGTGCGCTGCGCAGCGAATGAATCGGCGACCTTGTTGCCGACGTCCTTGAGGACCGGAAACGGAATAGCGTGCTTGCGTGCGTGCTCGGCAACCCGTTCGGGTGAATCCTGGCTGTTGGCGTTGACAGCAACGAAAGCAACGCCCTTGTCGGCGAACTCCTTGTGCAACTCCGCGAGCCGAGAAAGGTAGAGATTATTCAGCGGACACTCGGTGCCGACGAAGACGACGACCACGGCCTGCTTGTCCTTGAAGTCGGCCAGCGACACCTTGGTCTTGTCCAGCGGCGCCGTCAACGTAAAGCCTTCGATCTTCTTACCGACACTGCCGGCCGGTGCATCGGCGCTATAAGCCAGCAACACCGAGAGGAATGCGAGGCCGCCTGTGACGATCAACACGGCACGCAGACGATTGGCCATGAACCAGCTCCTTGGATGCATCGGCGAGAAGGGCGTTGCCCGCGGCGCCGGTGAGAGTGGACGCGTTCGGCGCCGCGTTTTCATTCGTACTTCAACTATAGGGCGCACATCCATGGAATGATACCCTGGCACAACGCTTCAGGTTTTGCGCTTTGCACCTGCTGAAGGTCGGAGAAAATAAGGAAACCAGGCGATCCTTCCGGCAGGAGGGCGGGCCCTCGGAGATCGAGAAGAAGTCGCTGGCCCCAAGAGGCTCGCCAGACGAAGTAGTCGTTGCCCTGAAACTGGAAAAAGTGCCGCCAGGAATGATCTGTCCGACACAAACCGGCCGTTGAATGGACCAAATGCTCCGGCGCCCACGAACAGATCGAGACGGCCCCTGGCCGCCGCGCATGCTCTGTTCCTGGCCCGGTGATTTGCACCCGCAAGCTGTCTTTTCCATGCGGAGCAATCGCGATGACTTCTGGACGAAAGCCGCGAGTTCTCAGGATCGACCAGCCATCATCAGAAACAACACGTTCATGTGGCGAATCCTCGCCCCTTTCTTGCCATCGCTCCCACACGATTGAACTGCCGCCCTTCTCGAACAAGCGGCCAAGCAACGAGCTGCGAGTATTGTCGATGAGCCGATAGCGGAACTCGTCTTGGTGTTGCCGGTATTCGAATCCGAAATCATCCTCAGAGGTGGTCTTCCGTTCCTGCGGTTGATCGTTCCATTGTCAGGAGAGCGGGCTTCCAAAGTGAACCTGCCATTCAAAGACACGGCCGTGCAATCGGGAATGGAGTCGCTCCGTTCGGGCGTTGCATTGCACTGCACGTGCCGCACGATCCACGAGAGCTTGGCGGCAAGCAGCATCTCCGGCGAATAGGCGAGCGGGCGCGCCGGCTCGCCCCGCGCGCGGGGTAGCTCAATCGCTTCCGCAGCCACGCCCGTAAGGTCGTAGGAACCGGCCTGGGCGATATCGATTTGCAAGACGCCGCGTAGGTTGCGATCGGTCCATGTCCAGCCCGTGTAGCAACGGACGCCCGCGACGCCAGGGTCTTGAGCCGTCCTCCCCGGCACCTTCGGCGCGAAAACTGCCGCCCGGGGAAACCGTGTCGCGGGATTGGGCGGAGGCGTTAAAATGGCAGGCGGCGCCGTCAGCAAACGGCGTTCGAGGTGTTCGAGGCTGGCAGCGCGGAACAGGGCAGTGGCAATGTCAGAAAGAAACCGGTCGATCGACGGCGTCAGCGTGCCTTGTTTCCTCTACGGCACCGCGTGGAAGGAAGACGACACCCAGCGACTGACCGAACTTGCGATTCGTCAAGGTTTTCGCGGCATCGACACCGCCAATCAGCGCCGCCATTACGTCGAAGCCGGCGTCGGGCAAGCGGTCGCCGGGTCGATCCGGAGCGGGTTGGTCACTCGCGATGACCTGTTCCTGCAGACCAAGTTTACCTTCCGGGATGGACAAGACCATCGGTTGCCCTATGACCCGAAGGCGCCCATCGCCGTTCAGGTCGAGCAATCCTTCGCCAGCTCGCTGCAGCATTTGGGCGTCGAAACCATCGATTCCTATGTCCTGCACGGGCCGAGTCGGCGAACCGGATTGGCCGCGGCGGACTGGGAGGCATGGCGGGCGATGGAAGCCCTTCACGCAAGCGGCCGAGCTCGCCTGCTTGGCATTAGCAACGTCAGCCTCGAACAGCTTGAGCGCCTTTGCCAGGAGGCACGCGTGGCGCCCCGCTTCGTGCAGAACCGCTGCTATGCCACGCGGGGCTGGGACCGGCGCATCCGGGAGTTCTGCGTCGCCCATGGAATTGTCTACCAGGGCTTTTCGCTCTTGACCGCCAACCAGGCGACGATGGCCCATCCGGCAATGGTCCGGATCGCGGCACGGCATCGCCGATCGGTCAGTCAGATCGTGTTCCGGTTTGCCCTCGACGTGGGCATGGTGGCACTGACGGGGACCACCAATGCCGAACACATGCGGACCGACCTCGAAGCCTTCGATTTCCAGCTGGAACCCGAAGAGGTCGCACAGATTGAAAGCCTGGCTGGGCCGTGACCTGGCAACGGTGATCGTCGCTTCCGATCGGGAGGTCTCGTGTCGTTCCTTCTCGTGCTGGCCAGCGCGGCTTTGATTGCCCTGATCTTGCAGGACGCCTTCGAGGCCATGATTCTGCCTCGACGCGTGACCCGCGCGTACCGCTATTCGCGTCTTTTCTACCGCGTCGGCTGGAAGCTGTGGCGTTTCGGCGTCCTGCAATTCGTTCCCGTCAAGCGGCGGGAGAACATTCTCAGCTACTTTGGGCCGCTCTCCTTGCTCGCCTTGATTGCCAGCTGGATGCTGGAGTTGATCCTGGGCTTCGCCTTGTTGCACTGGTCGCTGGGCACACCGCTCCATCCCAGCGGCGGCCCAAGGGACTTCCTCACTTACTTCTACCTGAGCGGTACCACGTTCTCCACGCTGGGCTTCGGAGACATCACCGCATCCGAGCCGCTGGGCCGGATGCTGACCGTTGCAGAGGCCGCCCTTGGCTTCGGGTTCCTCGCCTGCGTGATTGGCTACCTGCCCGTGCTCTATCAGGCGTTCTCGCGCCGAGAAGTGACCATCTCGCTGCTCGATGCCCGCGCCGGCTCGCCGCCGAGTGCGGCCCAGCTCTTGCTGCGGGCCAGCCAGGCGCAAAATGCCGCAGCCGTGGTCCCGTTCCTGGCGGAGTGGGAACGCTGGGCGGCGGAATTGCTGGAGAGCATCCTCTCGTATCCCCTGCTCGCCTACTACCGGTCGCAGCACGACAACCAGTCGTGGCTTTCGGCCCTCACTGCCATCCTGGATACCTACAGCCTGATGATTGTGGCGGTGAAAGATCCCGACCCGTATCAGGCCCAGCTGACCTTCGCCATGGCCCGGCACGCGGTTGTCGACATTGCCCTGGTATTCCGGATTCCGCCCCTTCCGATCAAGGCGGACCGCTTGCCCGCGGAGCAGTTCCGCGCCCTCCGGCAATCGCTGGGCAAACATGGCATGCAACTGCGCGACGGCGAAATCATCGAATGCAAGCTGGCGGAGCTGCGCGGCATGTACGAGCCCTTTGTCAACGCCCTGGCCCAGCACTTCCTGCTGGCGTTGCCGCCCATCGTAGCGGAAGGGAAGGCGGACAACTGGCAGAGCAGTGCCTGGACCCAGCGCACGCCCGGCATTGGCGGGCTTGCACCTGTGGAGCAAGGCGACCACTTCAATTGAAGAGCCGCTTTCACCCGGCAGCACGCGGCATGGAACTTGCAACCTTCAATCGCACCGGCGTCAATCAATGGTCCAAGGACATCGAGAGGAGGGACGAACGATGCCTCGTGGCGACAAGTCGAAGTACACGGACAAGCAGAAGCGCAAGGCCGAGCATATCGAAGAAGGCTATGAGAAGCGAGGCGTTCCCAAGAAGGTGGCGGAAAGCCGAGCCTGGGCGACGGTGAACAAGGAGTCCGGCGGCGGCAACAAGTCCGGCAGCGGCCGCGGCGTGCCCGATACCAAGGTCTCCTCCAAGAAGGGCGGCCGCCTGGGCGGCAAGGCAGCGGCGTCGCGACCGGCGGCCCAACGATCCGCTTCCGCGAAGAAGGCGGCGGCGACGCGCAAACGACGACAAACGGCTCACGCTTGACGTCCCGTTATCATCGCTTCGGCGAGCGGAGCCAACGCGGTCCGCTCGCCGATTGTTTTTGACCGCTTTATTAAGATACCGCAGGCGGCCGTGAAGCGATCACCGATTGAAATGCGTCGCTGCGCCTCTCTCGGCCTGGGAAGTTTGGCCTGGATGCGGCGCAATGAACGCACTCTCCTGTGATTTACCCTTGAGAGGTGGATCGAGCCTTGTGATGATTATCGATGGGAAATAGGGCGACTACGAAGCCGCGGGCCATCATGAAAACATGGTACATCGATGCGTTTGCTGACGGCACCGTCATTCTGGGTGTGCTGGCGTTCCCGATGGGTGTTTGGCTCGGACTTCATCCCGCAATCAGCGACGGGGAATGGAGCCCGTGGCAAAGCGGGCTTCGTCCGACAGTAGAAGTGATTGTTGCGAAAAGCGGATTGCCGCAGGGAACGTACATCAAGACCCCGGAATTGATGTTCGAGGCTCGAACATTCCCGCGTGGCTCTGAGCCGCCGGCCGCGCTCTGGAACATGGAGGAACTCCGCGACAAGTGCCTGCAGCGTTCGCTCGACGCAGGCCAGGCTGTCAGCCAGAAGGATCTTGGGTGCTCTGAGGGGGGCAGTAGGCGCGGATCCCTGCGTGTCAGGTCTTCGCGCTGAATGGGAGGTAACCATGCGAAATCAGTTCACGGCGATCATCGAATGCGAAGACGACTGGTACATCGGTTATTGTCCGGAAATCCCTGGAGCCAACGGCCAGGGCCGCACCATCGAGGAATGCCGAAAAAGCCTGGTGGACGCCATTGCTCTGATCCTGGAGGACCGCCGGGAGGACGGCCTGCGTGGCGTTCCTGACGACGCGATCCGCGAGACGGTGACGGTCGAATGAAGCGAACTGGGTTTCTGAAGCACTTGCGTAAGCACGGTTGCGTGCTCAAGCGCGAAGGCCGCGGACACTCTTTGTGGACGAACCCCCGAACCGGACAGACCGAAGCCGTTCCGCGTCACACAGAAATTGCCGATACACTGGCGCGGAAGATCTGCCGTGGCCTTTCCGTGCCTGAGATCGGTAAGTCTCAGTGAACAGTCCACTGTCGTCGACAGAGGTTAGCGCCATGCGGATTCCCGGTCAGCGGATTAAGCGGACACGGCTCGTTCAGACCGAGAAGTATGTCGTTGCGGTCGAGGTCGAGCTGGTCATCCCTGTCGATGCTCCAAGCGAGCCGTGCTACGAATCGGAGACGATTCAACTCCTTCAGGAGATCAAGGAGCACGCCGAACGCGACGACGTGGATTGGTTGACCAAGACGGGCAAAATCTACGCTGCCATGGAAGCTGCCTAAGGGGGCGTGCGATCCGGGAGACGGTGACGGTCGAATGAAGCGAACCGGTTTGCTGAAGCGCGTTTGCAAACGCGGATGCAGATCAGCTTGATCGTTCGGCGAGGAGGCCAAGCGTCGTGATCGTGGAATCAAAGCCGGTTCGAACCGTTGGCACCGTGCGTCGAGTGATCGGCATTTGTCTGTTGGCTTTCGGGCTCCTTGTGGTCGCCCGAGATGCGTGGCTTGGAATCTCTTATTGGTCAGCATTTCGCGCCGAGGATCGGATCCGTTTCGTGTTTTGGCTTTGGGCAGGCGCGGTCTTGACGGTGGCCGGACTGTGGCTCGCCTTCCGGTTACGGGGTTCTGGCTGGCTCCTCGTCATCGTCATTACGTCGTTGACAGGAATTGTGCTTTCGTACGGGCGATGGTGGTCATAATGTTACTTGTGGCGGTGAGTTGACGGCGGGTTGTATGCCAAGTGCGCTGCCAAGTTTACGAGGTTGCTATGACTCCAAAGAACGCCTTTGCCGACGTCCTCGACGCCGCCGAACAACTCGATGCCGACGCCCAAGCGGAATTAGTCGCTGTCCTGAGTCGCCGCCTCGCCGAACGCGGGCGGGAGCGCGTGGCAGCCGGAGTGGCGCAGGCTCGGCGCGAGTTAGCCGCCGGGCAATGCCAAGCCATGACCGCCGCGGAGTTGGTACGCGAGGCACAGTCGTGAGGCGCTCGCTCTTACGTTCTCCCGCTTTCGGGCGCGACCTGCGCGGGTGGTTGAAGTCGCATCCCAACACAGCCGCGTCCATCGAGGCAATGCTGGAACAGTTGTCGGCCGACGCGGCACATCCATCGCTGCGTGCACACAAACTGCGTGGGCTGTTAGCGGGTTGCTGGGCTTGCAGCGCGGGATACGATCTCCGAGTGGTGTTCGAGTACACGCTGCATGAGGGAGCGGAGGCAATCCTGTTGCTGGGCTTGGGCACCCACGACGAAGTCTATTGATGGCAGTGCCGAAACAAGCCGTTGCACTCGCTGGAACATTTGCGTTAGTCTCTCCTCACGCAAGTGTCGGTCCCGGCGCCCATGTCTCAATTTCATCCCACGGCCACAGCGGTCGCGGAATCTCCCGGTAGTCATAACGCCAGAAGTCCGCCGGTGCGCAGCCCGTCGATTGCACTACGATGATCCGCTTTGCCTTCTCCTGATAAGCCGCCCGAAAGCCGCACGGGCTCTTGGCCACCAGTACGCTGGCTTCAAACGGCCGAAGTCCCGCTTCCTCGAACATCTTTGGCGCGAAGTGCGGACCAGGGCGCGACGTGACCACCATGTGGACGTTGCCGTGGCGCAGCACCACCGACGGGCCCAGGTCGCAGCGTAGGTTTTTGCCCAGGTGGCCCGACAGGACGAAGCGGGCGTCGAAGAAGCGAACGACTTCGGTCGTCAGGACGATTGGTTGCGAGAAGCGCGGGGCACGCACGCCACCCAGCGGGCCGGTCCGTTGCGCTCCAATGCCCAGCCGCGTTGCTTCCGCGACGACTTCGGGAGAGACCAGCGAGACCAGTGCCGGGCGGGGCCATTCGTACTTCACCAGCTCACGCAGGATGCAGGTGCTGTCGCCCGTGGAGCCGGAATTGGTCGAGTCGGCGCCGTCGCCCAGGACGACCAGTCCGCCCGCCTGATCGCGGAACGCTTCGTGCACCGCGGCTTCGACGGGCATCAGGTCGCCCATGTAATCGCGGCGTTGCTCCCAGAGCTGCGCCGCCAGTCGGGCGCATTCGCGCTTCGCCAGTTCGGGGTCGTTGTCGGTGGCGATGACGACGGCGCTGCCCAGCTCGGGGATGTCGAGCCACGGCTGCACCGTCGCCAGGCCGGCGGACAGCACCTTGGGGTGCGTCTCCAGCTGCTCGATTTGCTTGCGGAACGTGGAACTGATGCTGGCCGGGTCCTGCGTATTGGCCCATTCGGCCGGGACGACCATCGGGACCTTCTGGAACGCCCGGACAGGCCGGGCGCCCTCGCACAGAATGCGGTGCAGTACGGCAGCGCCGCGCTCGCCGGTCTCGACCACGTCGATGTGCGGCACCGTATGGAACGGCACCAGAACATTGGCGTTCTGCACCATCTGCCGGGTGATGTTGCAGTGCAGATCGAGCGTGGCAACGATTGGTACTGCGGGACCGACGATTTGCCGAACGGCTTCGAGGATCGGTCCTTCGACGTCCGGAGCGCCCACTGCTGTCAGGGCGCCGTGCAGGGCGAGCAGGACCGCATCGACCGGCGGCTGTGCCCGGAGAGCGCCTACCAGTTCGTCGCGGAGCCATTCGAAGGTCTCGTGCGTGGCCGCGCCGCCGGGCCAGGCGGGCAGGCGAACGAGGCCGACGATTTCCGGTTGCTCCGGCCAGCGGCGCAAGGATTGGATGAAGCCGCCCAACTCGTTGACGTCGGCCATCTGGGCGACCAGCTCAGCGCCGCGCAGAACGCCAAACGCCTCGAAGTCCCGCCGCGTCGTGGGCAGCGGATTGAACGTGTTGGTTTCCTGCCAGAGCTGGCCGATGGCGATGCGCATGTGTTTACGATCCTGGAGAGCGAACGACATCACGCCATCTTCCGCACGGCGTCATCGAGACGTTGTAAGGCTTCATCGACATCCGACAACGTCATTGCGGCACAGAACCCGTGATGGCACGCGGCGCCGCCGTAGTCGTGGAAGTAAACGCCGTGGGCGATGGCCGATTTCACGAACCGCAGCATCTGGGCGCGATGGTGCTGCACCGCGTCGCGGTAGTTGCGCACGGGACCACTCACGCCGAAGTAGACGCCGAAGCGTGCCCCCAGGCCCTGCACGCGCGCCCGGACGCCGTGCTTCTCGAAGATCGTGCTCAACCCACCGGTAAGGCGCTCCGCGACGGCAAAGATGTGATCGTAGAAGCCCGGCTGCTTGTAGGCGGTGACGGCAGCCAATCCCGCGGCGACAGCGACCGGGTGGCCGTTGTAAGTGCCGCTGTGCTGGCAATCGCCGGTCGGCATCAGGCGATCCATGACGTCGCGCCGGCCGCCAAACGCGCTGATCGGCTGGCCGCCGCCGACCGCCTTGCCCAACGTACACAGGTCCGGTGTTACCTTGAGAAATTCCTGGGCGCCGCCGGGGGCCATGCGAAAAGCGCAAAGCACTTCATCGAAGATCAGCAGCACGTTGTGCTCGCGCGTCAGACGGCGCAGCAGGGCGATGAATTCCGGCGTCGGTACGATGCAGCCAGCGTTGTAGTAGATCGGCTCGCAGATGACGGCGGCGAGTTCGGATGCGCGCTGCCGAAAGACCTGCTCGAACAGGTCGGGCCGATTGTACGGCACCAGCACCAAGTTCTCCGCTAGCCCAGCCGCGATGCCGGTGGAGCCTGGAAAGACCGTCGGCGCGCTCTCCGGCCCCAGCTGGTCGGCCGGCGTGCCGATGGCGAACATGACCTGGTCGTGGTAGCCGTGAAAGTTGCCTTCAAACTTGAGGATCTTTTGCCTGCCGGTGAAGGCGCGGGCCAGGCGCAGGCAGTGCATCGTCGCCTCGCTGCCCGAACAGGTGAAACGAAGCCGCTCCAGGCAGGGCACCGTTTCGCACAGGATCCGGGCGAAGGCGGTGTGCTGCTCGCTCTCGTACGAACACGGCGCGCCGCGATCGAAGGCCTGGTCGATGGCCTGCCGAATGCGTGCATCGCCGTGACCGAGCAGCGTACCGCCGTGGCTGCAACACAGGTCGATGTACTCCTTGCCGTCGAGGTCCCACAGCCGGCAGCCTTTGGCGCGATCGAAGAGCAAGGCATGCCCGAGCGCCTTGTTGACACGAGTGGACGACGACACGCCCCCCGCGAGGAAGTGACACGCTTGCTCAAACTGGTCGACGACGCGGCTCATCAGAGGCTCCCGGCGCGTAAAGGGGAGAATTCAGGCGGAACTCTTGCCCTTCTTATATCCCATTTACGGTATCAAGCGAAGGATCAAGCGGTTCGGATGTCGATCCTCGCTACCCTCCGTGCGTAGGTCAGACTAAACTGAATGCAGGACAGTGTCGTCCTATCCACTCCGCTCCGGAGGCCGCGCGGTGGCCATCCAGATCTTCGATGCGATCACGGGCGCCGAAACGTGTGCCATGCCCGGCTTTCACCGCCGGGTCTACTCGATCACGTTTTCGCCAAACAGCCAGACGCTGGCCTCGGGCAGCGAGGACAACGGCGTCCGCCTGTGGGACATTCGCACTGGGCGGATGTCATGCGCGAGATGCGGGCCGTGGGCGTCTTGCTCAAGATCAAGTCGCCGGAAGCCAAGGAACTTCTGGAGACGCTGGCCCAGGGGTCGCCCGATGCCATTCTCACCCACGAAGCCCAGGCTGCGGTCAAACGGATGACGTGAGGAACTACCGTGCGCGTGCTGCTGATCGAAGACCATCGACCGCTGGTCCGCGCCCTGAAGCAGGGCCTGGAGGAAGAAGGCTTTGCCGTCGACGTCGCTTTCGACGGCGAGGAGGGCGACTACAAGGCGCAGTCCGCCAACTACGACGTCATCATCCTCGACCTGATGCTTCCGAAGGAAGACGGCCTGTCGCTGCTGCAGCGCTGGCGGCGCAAGGGCCTGACGACCCACGTCCTGGTGCTGACGGCCCGCAGCGGCATCGACGACAAGGTCCGCGGTCTGAACCTCGGCGCCGATGATTACCTGACCAAGCCGTTCGAACTGGAAGAGCTGCTCGCCCGGCTGCGCGCCCTGGTGCGGCGCGGCCATCAGATCAAGGACCCGGTGCTGCGCATTCACGACCTCGAGCTCGACACCGCTGCACACACCGTCAAGCGCGGCGGCCAGCCGATCCACCTCACGCCGCGCGAGTACGCCTTGCTTCAGTTCCTTGCCTTTCATCGCGGCCAAGTGGTGAGCCGGTCGATGATCTGGGAACATCTCTACAACGAGGAAGAAGAGAACACGTCAAACGTGGTGGACGTCTACATCCGGTACCTGCGCAACAAGATCGACAAGGGCTTCGACCCGCCGCTGATCCTGACACGCTGGGGGGAAGGCTACTTGCTGCGCGGCGAGGGGGAATGAGTGCCGCTTTGTAGCTTTGTAGGGTGCGTCAAGCGTACTCGCGCGGACGCACCGGCCTACGCAAGGCCATGACATCGCTGCAAGCTCCGGTGCGTCCGCGCGAGTACGCTTGACGCACCCTACGCGGTCGGGACGAAGCTTTGAGCGATACATGGGACCAGGTTCGCCGGACTTAGCCCGCGGCCCCTTGACCGCGCCCGATATAGTGAAAGTGCCGGCCTTGCCCGGCGGTCGTGCAACGCGGCACGTGCCTGGCAACGCGTGCAAGCCGTCTGCGCCCGGGAAACCCGGGGTGCCGAACACGAGCGTAGCAACGGTGCGGATTGCGGCAAGATTGCGGCCCGAAATCGAAAAACTTGTTGCAGATCCGCACCAAGCCGATATACTTTCAATCCACCTGTCGTGTCGAGCACCTTGTTCCAAGGTTCTTCTCGTCAAAGGGAAAAAGTCATGGTGAGTAGCGTTTCGGCGGAACTGGACATGATCGAGGAACTCCGCCTGCGGCGCTGGGCTCGTGAGCACTACGCGCCGCGCGGCCAACGCCTGTCCTCCTGGCACCCGGTCATCCACGAGGAAATGGGTATGAAGGATCTGGAAGCGGGCAACGGCGAACCGATGCCGTCGTACGCCCTCGCAGACGTCTAACTTCCTCCCGTCCGTCGAAACCCGAGGCCGCCGCGCCATTCCCCCGGTTCCTCCCCTCTCCCACCAGAGGCACCGGGCGACAGGCGAGTTGCCTCGGGTTTGTTATTTGCAGGATGTCTCTTCGATGGGTTTCTTCTCCGGCCGTGCAACCTGCGCCCGTTACCGTGTCACCGGCCGTTCCCCCCGCACATTCGGACCGGAACAGCTGGAGCAGCTGGCGAAACACGCCATCGGCCGCCAGCGCCATGCCAGCGGCGATGGCGTCGAAGTCGGCTGGACCGCCGCCGACCACATCCTTGACACCGACTTCGACCTGGCCAAGAACATCGTCAACGACACGCTGCACTTCGCCCTGCGCGTCGATAGCCAGAAGGTGCCCGCCGACCTGCTGCGGGCTTACACCGCCGTCGAGCTGCGGGCACTCTCGGCCGAGAACCCCAGTGGGCATCCCAGTCAGCGCCAGCGGAAGGAAGCCCGCGCGTCTGCCGCCGCGCGACTGGAAGCAGAGTCCGCCGATGGCCGTTACCTGCGCCGCAAGGCCTACGAAGTCCTCTGGGATGCGCAGTCCAACGAGCTGCTCGTCGGCACCACGGCGGTGACCATCGTCGACCGGCTCTACACGCTCTTTCAGGTGACTTTCAATCGCACCATCGAGCCGCTGCACGCGGGCAAGCAAGCATTTCGACTGGCGGAGCTGCGCGAACAGACGCGCGGCGTCGATGATGCGGCACCGGCAGCCTTCGTGGGCGGTGAGGGCAAGCCGATCGTCGCCTGGTGTCCCGACGAGACGAGCCGCGATTTCCTCGGCAATGAGTTTTTGCTCTGGCTGTGGTACGTCCTGGATGCCGAATCGGACATCATCCGCCTCTCCGACGATTCGGAAGTTTCGGCGATGCTGGCGCGTACGCTGGTGCTGGAATGTCCGCGCGGCCAGACGGGGCGCGAGAGCATCACGAGTGCCGGACCGGCTCAGCTGCCGGAAGCACGCCGCGCGATCCAGGCCGGCAAGTTGCCGCGCAAGGCGGGGCTGACCCTGGCTCGTCACGATCATGTGTATGAACTCACCCTGCAAGCCGAGACGCTGGCGCTGACCAGCATCAAGTTCCCGGCTTCGGAAGAGGACGACGACCGCGCCCGCCTGGAAGAGCGCGTGACCCAGCTGCGTCATCTGATGGAAACCGTCGATCTCCTCTACGACGTCTTCGGCCGTCATCGCACCAGCGCCAGCTGGACAAAGGACCTGGCGAAGATCCAGAAGTGGCTGAAAGAAGACGGGTCGCCGCAACGTCGGGCATCCGTTTGATCGTCGCCAGCTTGCGTGCCTTACCGCATTCAAATCTCGTCTTGCCGTCTTCGCTGCAACTGCTACATCTCCTGCCCTTTGGCATCGATCCATCAAGTTTCCAGGCGCGGCTCCCGCCGCGCGGAGGTCGGCATGCGTGCCGCAGTTGCCCGCGGGTTCGCGACGTGTAGCGCCTGGCTGGCTGCCCGGCCGTATTCCATTCTCGCCGTTGTCGTGATAGGGGCGCTGCTGGTGCCCTTCTGCAAACGCGCCGATTCGGAATGGGACATGGTCTACCTGGCAGCCGCCGACGATCTGCACCGCGGGCAGGACATGTACGCGAAGGACAATGGCTACCTGTATCCGCCCTTCATGGCGCTGCTGGCGGTGCCATTTACCGCTCTGCCGGTCGTGGCGAATCGGCTCGTGTGGTATGGCATCAACGTCGTGGCGCTCATCTATCTGATTCGTACCGCCTGGCAGCTCGCCGGTGGCGGAGCACTCCAGGGGCCACGCATCGCCAATCGGCGCGAGCACCTCATCTTCCTTCTCGGTCTGGGCTGTTTTCTGGGTTATTGCCTGAATGCCCTCTCGCATCAGCAAACCGATCTCGTCATCGGCGCCTTGCTGCTGGCGGGATGTCAGGCGTTGAACCGCGAACGATTGCTCCGTGCGGCCACGCTCCTGGGCCTGGCTGCCGCAATGAAATGTACCGCCTTGCTCTGGCTTCCCTTCTTGGCCTGGCAGCGCCGCTGGTCGGCGGCCCTCTGGTTGGGTATCGTCGCCCTGGGCGTCAACTTCCTTCCCGACATCGTCTACCCCGCGGCGGACGGTACGCCGTGGCTATGTCACTGGTCGGCGCGCTTTCTCGAGCCGATGACGACCGTGCATTACCGCCCTGGCACCTGGGGTAGCGACATCGTCTACAACCAGTCGCTGGCCGGAGCGATCAATCGCTGGACGACCACGCACATTGCGTGGACTGCCACGGGCCTGTCTGTCGAGCCATCGCCAGCCGTTCCCGACCCGATGACGCTGAGGCTGTGGCGATACGGCCTGTCGCTGGTGCTCCTGGGTGCCGCCGCCCTGGCGACATGGCCCCGACCGGACACGGAATCCGGCGAAACGACTCCGCGTCGGTGTGCCTTCGAAGGCGGATTGGTGCTGGCGTTGATGCTGCTGCTGTCGCCGATGTCGAGCAATGCCCACTTCGGCATCTTGGCCCTGGCGGCATTCTGTGTCGCGCGCATGGCGTTGCAGCGCGGCAGCCGGCTGCACTTGTTCCTGCTCGGCGGCTGCCTGGTGATGAACTTCCTGCGCAAGGACCTCTGCGGGAACGTCGCGCACGGCGCAAGCCTGTGGTGTGGCGCCGCCATGTGGACTGCACTCTTCCTTGGCTTTGGCTGCGGTGCGGCCCTGTGGCGCCGGCGGGTGCTGGAGACAAGGCTGTCGCCGGCGAAGCGCTCGTACGAGTATCTGTCCCGGCGACCCGGTCACGCGTTGACGAGGACGACGTGAATCTCTCCCGGCCCGTGAACGCCCGTGACCAGCCGCAGCTCGATGTCGCCGGTCTTGCTCGGTCCCGTGATGAGCGACAGGCATGACGGCATGCCATTCTCGGTCGGCAGCCGCGCAAACAGATCGAAAAGGTCCGGCAGCACCTGCCCGCGCTCGGCGACGGCGATGTGAAAGGGCGGCAACAGGCTGACCGAGCGCGGATCGTTTGGCTTGGCCAGCACCGCCACGCTGCCGGTCTCGGCAATGAGATGATCGACGCCGGAAATGCCGATGTCCGCGGCAAAGAACGGATCGCGACACGTCTGGGGCGTGAACGCATCGACGGCCAGCACTTCAATGCCTTCTGCTCGCAACCGTTCGCTCAGGTTCAACGAATCAAGAAACGGCCCACGTCCCAGCAAGGCCCGCCGCGCCGACTTCTGCCGCACCAGGTCCAGCACCCGCGCGACGGCGCTGTCGCGATCCGGAACGACGTGCGGAAAGCCGCCCGCCGCGGCGAGGGCATCGCGAAAGTGGAACACGGGATCAGCGCCGGCGCCCTGGTAGCCGACATTGCCGCGCGACGGCAGCGGGGCCGAAACGCCTGGGCGGTTGCCCTGGGCCACGGCCTGGCGGACACGCTGGAGGAACGAATCGCGGGACGAAGTCATGAGAAATCCGACAAGCCATCACCGTCCTTGGGGAGTCGTTTGGCTCATCGCCAGCAGGTTGGCAACAACCCGTGCCGTTTCGGGGGAAGAAAAGACCTGGCCCAGCACTTCCAGAAACTGCTCTTGATCCTTGACTGGAAAAGTCTTGCCAAGGACTGCTGCATTTACCGTGAGTGGATACGACATCAATCCTTGACGCACGGAAAGCAACAAGTACTTATAGTTGCCCAATGCCGGAGCGACCACAAACAGCTGGTGGTCGAGGCCATCGGATAGTGTCGGTTGAGATTTCACCTGCGCTTCCACGATGTTCTTTGTCTTCGTTCCCAGCAGCGACGCTTGAGCGCGCAAGATGGTCACCGGAGGCACCTCGTCGGCGATTCCAAAACTCTCAGGCCAAAGGTCCTGGGTGATAACGCTCATGGTGACTCCCCGGATCACACGTTCAGACGAAACAAAATTGGCAAGTGATCGGACGCGTTTTTCTTGTCGGGCACTCTCCGCTTGGAGAGGAGAGATCCGTTCTCGTCCCTGGTCAAGATCTTCAGGTCCCGGCGGCGAAACAACGGCAGCAGATCGGGGCGGACCAAGACCTGGTCGAACATGTTCCAGAAGTAAGTCACATGTTCGCCACGGTCATAGTAGTGCGTCCCTGGCGGCCCCTGCGTGACATCGCCAAACCGGCCCCACATCGGATTATAGAAGAACGGGTATGTCCTCGCCTGGACGGTCCGTGATTGCCGGCGAGCAATTCTCCGAGCCATGACGGCGTTGAGACCACCGGCCCCCACAAGTCCAGGCTCGAACGGGTTCATGTTCAGATCGCCAACCAAAACCGTGCGAGCGTGGCCGACCTGCGCTTCCGCCTCCCGCACGGCAGACGCGAGCGAGGTGCATTCCAAGGATTGGCTGTCACCAGAAAAATTACGCTTGCTTGGGAAGTGGACCACCGCCAACAGAAACTCCGGCCGGTTGGGCAGGTTGATGCTGCGAATGGTAAACCGTCGCGATTCCACAACGGGCTGCAAGAAGTCACTCACGAATTGCGAGTAGACCATGACCTTTTGGCATTCGAGGTTCGGGTTATTGAAGAACGGAGCGCCATCGCCCTGGTTGAGCGTTTCGAGCATGATACTCGGCGGCACCATGCACTCGGCCAGCAACACGAGATCGACCTTATGGCGCTGAACCAGGCTGGCCAGGCGAGCCTGAAGCGGCTTCTTGTTCAAGTTCCAGAAGAGAAATGTGAGCATGGTCCGCACCGAGGTAGCGTTCTCGCTCTACCGGGTCATTGTACTATCCCCCACGGCGCAACTCCTCCCGAACGCTCATCAGAATCCTCCCCAGCTTGTTCTTACCGTGACCGTCGCTGCCATCGCCCCAATAATCGTCCGTGGGACTGTTCTCGACAATCGCAGCGTCGCCCGTTGCGAGGAGAATGGCCTGGATGTCTTCATGTTGCGTGAACTTCGCAAGAACGGCCTCGCGCATGATTGCGTCCTTTACCGCTTCCCAGTCGCGACGCAGCTTGAATTTGCGCGAGCGGCCCATGCCCTTGGCCTTGGCGGGCGATTTGGCTTGCCTGATCTCTTCTTGGTAATCCGTGCCGGGGAACTTTTGCGCCTGAAAGTAATGCTCGTTGGTCGGCCAGGTTTTCCCTTTCAGGCGGATTGGGTAGTGGGCGAAGTTGGAGAAGCAACCGTGCTCGCTGCTGGTCCCGTAGAACTTGATAACCGCCGTCTGTTCACTCATAGCTTCCTCCACATCTCCCGAAACGATTTCGCCGCCGGCGCCGGGAAGTCGCGAACGTCGGTCCACCCGGCACCGGGGCCAGGCAGCTTCGAGAACCACCCTTTCCGCGCCAGCGGGCGCAACGTGAGGCGCGCTGCACGCAGGGCCAGCCGATACAGGAACGGTCGGCGCAGCACTTCGCGCCAAAGCCGGTAGGCCAGGCGTTCCCAGCGGTTCGGCTTGGCGTGGTGCTGTAGTTCGCGCAGCCCGATGAGCATGTGCGGGATGTTGATCTTCACCGGACAGGCGGCCTGGCAGGCGCCACATAGAGAAGACGCATGCGGTAGGTGTGGATTTTCGGCAACGCTGTCGTAAAGCGGCGTCAGGATGCTGCCGATGGGGCCGGAATAGACGCCGCCGTAGGCGTGGCCGCCGATGCGGCGATAGACCGGGCAAGCGTTCAGACAGGCCCCACAGCGGATGCACTGCAAGCTCTCGCGGAATGGCGTTCCCAGCACCTTCGACCGGCCATTGTCGAGCAGGACGAGGTGGAACTCCTCCGGACCGTCGAGCTCGCCGGCGCGGCGCGGGCCGGTAATGAGCGTCGTGTAGATCGACAGCGTCTGCCCCGTCGCCGCCCGTGCCAGCAGCTTGAGGAACACGGGCAAGTCGGCCAGGCGCGGGATCACTTTCTCCATGCCGACCAGTGCGACGTGGACGCGCGGCCACGTGGTCGTCAGCCGGCCATTGCCCTCGTTGGTCACCAGGGCGATGGTGCCTGTCTCCGCCACGGCGAAGTTGCCGCCGGTGATTCCCATGTCGGCCGCGTGGAACTTGTCGCGGAGCAGCCGCCGACCGGTCAGCGCGAGAGATTTCGGATCATCGGGCAGCGGATGGCCGACGTGCTGCGACAGGACGCGGGCGATGCTCTCGCGCGTGTGATGCACCGCAGGCGCCACCAGGTGCGAGGGTCGTTCTCCGGCCAACTGGATGATGAACTCGCCGAAGTCGGTCTCTGTCACCTCGATGCCGGCTGCTTCCAGGGCCGGATTGAGATGCACCTCTTCGGACGTCATCGACTTCGATTTGACCGCATGCTTGCAGCCGCTTTGCTGGGCGATGCCGACAATGATGCGACGCGCTTCCTCGGCATCGGCGGCATAGTGGACGTATCCACCGAGCCGTTGCACCGATGCTTCCAGCTGTTCGAGGTACTTGTCGAGATGAGCAAGGGTGTGTTCCTTGATCTGCTTGGCGTGATCTCGAAGTGGCCCGCTGTCAGCCAGTGCCGCGTAGCCGCGCCGATTGCCGGCCATGAGCGTGTCGGTCAGGCGCACCAGCGCGGACTGGAGGGACACGTCCGCCAATGCCTGGCCGACGGCGCCGAGGAAGTCGTGATGCTCGTGGCGTGCGTAATCAGTCATGAGTATTTCGACCGATGCGTGGGGTGCATAATCGCTGACGAAGTTCCGCC
The DNA here is from genome assembly GCA_019752375.1 of Gemmataceae bacterium. Taxonomy (GTDB): domain Bacteria; phylum Planctomycetota; class Planctomycetia; order Gemmatales; family Gemmataceae; genus JAIEMG01. Next base: position 28,850 of record JAIEMG010000057.1, read on the forward strand.
ACGGACAGCGGTCTTGACCTTCGTCGTCCGGAACCCGTCGTGAGTATACCGCGTCGCGTTGCCGCTGTCCTTCGCGACCCGACGGTGCAAGGCAAGGAGGATGTCGCTGCGGATTATCGGCTCCCAGGCGAAATCATCCACGCGTGCGGCAGATTCATACACGCCGGCTCGCCGCAATCCCCGATCGTTCGCGAAGCATGAATTCTTGCAATTTGGCGTCCGCTCCAACAACTGGCAGAATCACGAGTTCCGTCCGCCATGCCAGGGCGGTTTCGACTTGGTGCCCTGACTGGCACCTCCATTGCTTGAAGGAGAAACAGGTCCCGTGTTCCTCCCTGCGCATGACATAGTCATGGCAGAATGCCATTCACTTAAGGCGAGCGGGGCGGGGGGGACCCCCCGGTGGGGGGACAAAAAAACGGGGGGGAACACCCCCCCCCCCCCCGGGCCAGGCCA
>JAIEMG010000152.1 GCA_019752375.1 Gemmataceae bacterium
TGGTGCTGCTGTTGCCGTCCCAGGAGCGGAGGAGGAACACGTCGAACGACACGATGACCTGGTTGTGCGTCGGCAGGCCAGTCAAGGAAAGGCTAGCGGTGTCGTTGGAGAATTCGCCGAGGAAGTTGCGACTGCCGATGGGCGTGGTGGCGACGTTCAGGCTGGCGCTGCTGGCCCAGGCGCTGCCGATGGCGCTTTCGAAGTCGTTGAAGTAGGCGACCGTGGGCACCACGCGGTCCTCCAGCGTTTCAAAGCGCGGTCGAAAGCAGGGGGGGAGGCGCTTTGCGCAGGGTGCGGGGACGAGGGCCGAACAGGGTGCGCAACCAGGTGGGAAGGCCAGGCATCGGGCGGTTCCTCGACGTCGTTGAGGAGGAGGGGTGTCGCCCCACGATGGGGCGATCCAGGTAAGGTGGAGTATCCGCTTCCGGGCAGCGCTTGTCAACGGGCGTAGCGCGTAGGGGTGCAAACCCGTTTCTGCGTACATGTCTCGTGACCGGGCTCTGCCCGGTCACGCACTGCCCGCAAGGCTCTGCCTCGCCGCGGTGAGCGGTCTGCCATTTGCAGGTCAGGCCAGCAAGCTTCTCGCGAGGCAGAGCCTCGCCGGCAGTGCGTGACCGGGCAGAGACCGGTCACGAGGGTCAACGACTGTGCGCAACGGGCACAGAAACGGGTTTGCACCCCCGGGCGAAGCAGACGTTGGAGGAACGCGGAGTTCGCGTTAGCATGATCGCATGAAACTCTGCATCAGCGAAGCAACCACCATGCCGCGGTCGTTCGCGGAGGACGTCGTCGATTTCGCCGCAGCTGGCTGCGCCGGCATGGAGGTGTGGCTGACCAAGCTGGAAACCCACCTGGAGACGCACAGTGCGGCGGAGACGCGCCGACTTCTCGAGGACCAGCGCATGACGCTGGCTGCGGCTTCATACCAGGGTGGCTTGCTCCTGTCCCAGGGCGAGCAGCGCAAGGCCCATTACGACCACTTCCGCAAGCGCCTGGACATCTGCCAGCAACTGAGTATCCCGACAGTCGTCGTCGTCGCGGATTTTGTCGCCCAGGTGGAACCGACGGACCTGGAACGTGCCGTCGGTTCGTTGCAGCAAGCCGCACAGTGGGCCGCCGGCTTTGACGTGCAGCTCGCGCTGGAGTTCCGCGGTTCGAGCACATTTTGCGCCAGTCTCGACACGGCGCTGGCGCTCATCGCCCAGTGCGGGGAGCCCAACGTCGGCGTCTGCTTGGACGTGTTCCACTATTACACGGGGCCAAGCAAGTTCGAGGATTTGCGCTACCTGAACTCGGCGAACCTGAAATTCGTTCAGGTGAGCGACCTGGCCGGCGTGCCCCGCGAGGTTGCGACCGATGCGCAGCGCGTCTTCCCTGGCGAAGGTGATTTCCAGCTTCGCGCCATCGTGGAACAACTGCGGGCGGTTGGCTATGACGGCTGGGTGTCGCTGGAGTTGATGAATCCCGTCCTGTGGCAGACCAAGGCGCCTGCGGTGATTGAGCTGGGATGGAAATCGCTGGAGCGCCTCGTTGCGTGACACACGCTAACAGCTTGTGCTACATGTTTTTGTAGCACAAGCTGTTAGCGTGTGCGCAAGTTTAATCACGCGACTTAACGTAGTAATGTCTCACGCCGCCACGGCGCGCCGCTTGCTTGTTGTCACCTGGATGCCCTTTGACTTCGGGTGATAGAAGACGGCGGTTACGATTACCATCGACTGAACAACGATGTCGAGCACCACGAGCGAGATCTGGCTGGCGTTCAGGTCGTGCCGGCCAATCACGATGCCCCAGCAGACCAGCGACAGCACTGCGACCAGCCCCATCAGTGCCCGCAGGACCGGGTAACTGTCTGGATTGCCTGCCACCAGCGCCGACATGACGCCGACCGGCACCAGGTTCACGCCAATGACGCGGAACGCCACCATCAGCAGAGTGGAGCTCTGATCCGCTGCACTGCCGCCATGAAGGCTGATGGCCACCGTTGGCCCCAGCAGGCAGATCAGCCCGACGACTGTTTGATAAAGCGCATTGAGACCGAACACAATCCGCATGTAAAGCTGCATGGATCCCCCCCGGCACGGACACGGCGGAAACGAAAAATTGCGCGAGGGGATTACTCCATCGCGGCGAGCGTGTCAATACCGCTGTGAATTGCCGTTTTCTGTGGCGAACTTCGACTGCCCTCGCTATCTTCAATAAGCCTCCCAAACCCTCCCTCCAAGAGGTGCGTCATGTTCCATCCCGCCGGCCAGGCGTTTCAGCATCCCCGGTTTACGCGGCGTTTCGCCATCCAGGCCGGCGCCATCGGACTGCTCGGTCTGGGTAGCGGGCACCTGGCCGCTCTGCAATCGCTTGGTGCGACCAAGGCGAAAGCGCGCACGGTCATCTACATCTTCCTCTCCGGTGGTCTGTCCCAGCTGGATAGCTTTGACCTGAAGCCCGGCGCGCCGGCCGAGTATCGCGGCGAATTCAAGCCGATTGCCACCAAGACAACCGGGATACAAATCTGCGAGCATCTGCCCTTGCTTGCCCAGCGCACCCATCTATGGTCCCTGGTGCGTTCGTTGACGCATCCGACGAACAATCACTCGGAGGGGCACCAGATCATGCTGAGCGGGCGGACGGAGCTGCCGCCGGCCTTCAGCGCGAACATGCCGAAGCCGAGCGATTGGCCGTCCATCGCGGCGATCGCGGGCGCTGCCACGGCGAGGCGAAACAACCTGCCGCCGGCCGCGATCCTGCCGGACAAGCTGGTCCACAACACTGGCCGCGTGATTCCCGGTCCTTATGCAGGCATGATGGGCCGCCAGCGCGAGCCGTGGCTGATCGAGGCGTCGCCTTTCGATCCGCTCGGTTATGGTGCCTATCCGGAATATGCTTTCGACCACCAGCAACGGCCGCTCAAGGATCGGAACAAGGTCTTCAAGGCGCCGGACCTGTCGCTGCCCGAGGACCTGGGAGCGGGTCGGCTCGATCGGCGTCTCGCATTGCTCCAGCACATCGACACCCAGCGCGCGGGCCTGGAACAGCAGGCGACCGTGCAGAACTTCGACCGCTTCCAGCAGGGCGCCGTTTCCCTGCTGACCGATGCACGCGTGCGCCAGGCGTTTGACGTGACGCACGCGGAGCCGGCGGTGCAAGATCGCTACGGCCGTAATGCGTTTGGCTGGTCGTTGCTGATGGCGCGACGGCTGGTGGAGGCGGGCGTCAACCTGGTCCAGGTGAACCTGGGCAACAACGAGACCTGGGACACGCACGGCAACCTGTTCCCACACCTCAAGGACAAGCTTTTCCCGCCGACCGACAAGGCGCTCTCGGCCCTCCTGGACGATTTGCAAGCCAGCGGCTTGCTGGATGAGACGCTGATCGTCATGGCCGGCGAGTTCGGCCGCACACCCCGGATCGGCAGCGTGGGGCCTATCTACAAGGCGCCCGGCCGCGACCACTGGGGAGCCGTGCAGAGCGTGTTCTTCGCCGGTGGGGGCGTTCGCGGCGGCACCATCATTGGCGCCTCGGACAAGAATGGCGGCTATCCGGCCGACGCACCGCAAAAACCGGAGAACATGGCGGCAACCATCTATCGCTCGCTCGGCATCCCGTCGAGCGCGATGTGGCAAGACGCGCAAGATCGGCCCCATCACATCTACCACGGCGAACCCATCAGCGGCCTGACGCGGTAGAGCTTCGCCGCTGCCAACGGTTGCGAACTCCTGCACCACCGCAAACGGCGCGGGCCTGGCGCTTTGCGCTCCTCTACTCGGCCGGTTCGCCTGTCAATTGCGGCCCCGCATTGCTAATCTCCCCACTTCGATCCGCCCCGTCTCAACGGAAGGGATTCCGTGATGCTCTCCCGCCACCTATTCTGTTTGATGGTCCTGGCCTCGGTGCTCGGCGGCATCATGCTCGGTTGCGCCACCGGTGGACCGCGCCAGCCGCTGGCACGCGCCAAGGCACAGCCGTCCGTCGTTCCGGACCCCACCCCAACGCCGCCGCCCGCCTGGACGCCGGCCGCGCCGTCTTCCACACCGGCGCCGCCCATGGCTGCGGAAGCTCAGACGCCTCCCATCGTCGCGCCGGTGCCGATCGCGGCCAACGGCCCGCCGCTTGCCCCGCCGCCCACGCCGCCGCTTGCACCCACGGCACCGCCACCGATCATTCCCGCGGCAGCAAGCGTCGAGACGCCGCCTCTCGCCGCACCCGATCCGCGCGCCAAGGTGCGGGAACTTCATGCAAAGGCGGCGCAGACTTACGCGCGCCTCGATTCGTACATCGCCCGGCTCCGCCGCCGCGAGAATGTTGGCGGCACCGACAAGCCGGAAGAGCTCATGCTCATCAAGTTTCGCAAGCAACCGTGGAGCGTCTATTTCAAATGGCTGGGGGACGAGGGCAAGGGTCGCGAGGTCGTCTATGTGAAGGGAAAGTACGACAACAAGATGCATACGCTGCTGGCTGCCGGCGACGTGCCGTTCTTCCCCCCGGGAAAGCGCATGTCGCTCGATCCCGACAGTGCCATGGTCAAAGCGCGCAGCCGCCACGGCATCGCCGAGGCCGGCATCGGCCACATCATCGAGGAAATGGGCCGCCGCATCGCCGCGGACGACCAGGCGGGCCGCGTTGCTCCGCCGGTTCGCTACCTTGGCGCCGTCAAGCGGCTGGAATATGACGCACCGCTCGACGCCATTCAGGAGACCATCGCGCCTGGCCAGGAGTTTCCGCACGGCGGCGAACGCACGCTGTACTTTGACCCGGCCAGCCATCTGCCGGTCCTGATTGTCAGCAAGGTGGGTGACCGCGAAGTAGAATACTACTGCTACGATCGCTTGCAGTTCCCCGTGAAGCTCGACGACGACGACTTCAACCCCGATAAGCTCTGGGCCGCGCCCAAGCGTTGACCGTTCCCGCGCAAGCGTCAGTTAAAGACTTGCGAGCTCGACATCCGCGGACGCCACGAGCTAACCGCTCGTGCCACAGCTGTAGGCTGTAGCACGAGCGGTTAGCTCGTGGCGTTCTGCTCGAAAGGGCGGCAGCAGACGGAGAGCCGGCTGAAGCCGGCAGAAATGCAGGCGGTGCCAAAGCCGACGACCGCGGCAGAGGATTCTGTCGAACCCGACCGTTGTTGATTCACCGATCCCTACCGGGCACCTTGCCACCCGCGGACCGAAGTGCAATAATCGTCGGCACGTGCCGTTCGAATGGTCCGTTCCGAGACCGCTGCGATGTTAAGACGCTTCCTGTGCTTGCTAATCCTATGGGCCGCACTTGCCGGCTGCGCACGCCGTCCGCATCCCGAACCGCCGCCAACGCCTGAAGTCACCGTCAGCGTGGCGCTGGAGAGGTCCGTCACGAACTACGAGGACTTCATCGGCCGCCTCGATGCGATCAAGTACGTCGACATCAAGTCGCGCGTGACCGGCTACCTGACGAAGGTGTACTTCAAGGATGGCGCGCTGGTCGCGAAGGACGAGCCGCTTTATGAGATCGACCCCCGACCGTTCCAGGCCGAGCTGGACAAGGCGAAGGGGCAGGTGCAGCGGTTGCAAGGCCAGAAAAAGCTCGTCGATACCCAGGTCGAGCGGTACACGAAGCTGGTCGCCAAGGGCGCTGCCAGCCAGCAGGACCTGGACGTGCAAATTGGTCAGCAAGCCGAGAACCTGGGAGCCCTTGCCGCCGCGGAATCGCAGGTGAAGTACGCGGAACTTTATCTGCAGTACTGCACGATCCTCGCGCCGATCGACGGCCAGCTCAGTCGTACGGCCCTCCAGATCGGCAACCTGATCACGGCCGACCAGACGCTGCTGACCTCGCTTGTCTCTCTCGACCCGGTCTACGCTTACTTCAATGTGGAGGAGTCGGCATACCTGCACATTCAAACCTTGACCAGCGAGGGCCTGTACAAGGATCCGATGAACGTGGATGTGAAGATGGGCCTGGCCGATGACGTGGAACGGCGCTTTCCGTACACCGGCAAGCTTGACTTCGTCAACAACCAGGTCAGCCCGCAGACCGGAACCATCATGCTGCGCGGGGTCTTCGCCAATCCCCATCGGCTGTTCAAGCCTGGGCTGTTCGCTCGGGTGCGCGCCCCGATTGGGCCGCCGCACCCGACACTGCTGGTCACGGAGCAGGCCATCAGCGCGGACCAGGGACAGAAGTTCCTGTACGTGGTCGACGCTGAAAACAAGGTGAAGTACCGACGCGTCAAGATCGGCCTCATGTTCGACGGCTTGCGCGCCATCGAGGAAGGCCTCAAGCCGGGCGAGCGCGTCATTGTCAACGGATTGCAACGCGTGCGTCCGGGCGTCGAGGTCAAGGCCGCAACCGTGGAGATGAAGTCGCTCCGCGCCGACGCGGAGCACAGTCCGAAACAATAAGGAGGATCTGTAGCGGCAGACCTCCAGATCCGCCGGCAGGGGCTCGGCGGCGGCCTCAAGGATCACTTCTCGAACACCACCAGCACCACAATTCCATCCTGGTCGGTCGGGTTGGAGACCACGATGGTGTGCGAACCGGTTCGCCGAGCCGTGAAACGCACGGCGGGAGTTGCGTCGGCTTCCTCGTCGCTGGCAAGGACGCCTTCCTGGTCGGCGACTGCCAGGTCGATGTCGTCGGTGCCCTGGCTGATGGTGCCGATCCCGTACTCCTTGCCGCGCATGAAATTGATTCGGAATGTGCGGTTGGCATTGGCGGGGACGCGGACGACCTGCATGTTGCGGCCATTGGGGCCGCCCAGGGGCCGAAATCCCATGCCCAGCCACCGTTTCACCATCCCTTGAACGTCGGACGCCAGATTGCCCATCGGGTTGGCAGGCCGCTTGCCCAGCACTTCGGCAATGCCGGCCTCGTCCATCGACTTGGAGCGGTCATTGAGCAACTCGTGAACGAAGTTGACCTCCAGCGAGAAGTTCAACCCCTCCAGCGCGACATCCCGCCCACGGCCCTTGCGGATGACAAAGGTGTTGACGCCGATCACCCGGCCATCGTCGTCGAAGAGCGGCCCGCCGCTATTGCCCGGATTCAACGGCACCTGGACTTGCATGAAGCTGGCGTTGTCGTACTTGCGTCCCACTGCAGACACCGTGCCATCGGTCAAGGTGTGGGCCAGCACGCCACGGTCGCCGTCCGACGGATGGCCGATGGCGAAGACGTGTTCGCCAACGGTCGGCACGTGGGCACGCGGGGCCAGCGCGAGCGGTTCGATCTTCCAGCGGCGGATTTCATTCGAAGCCTTGCTGACGTCAATGATCGCCAGGTCCGCCTGCTTGTGAACGGCGACCACCGTCACCTGCTCCTTGGGGATGGTCAGTCGATTGTCCGTGCCGGTGCCCTTCATGAAGTGAAGCACGATGCCCTGGCTGGCGTCCTCGACGACGTGCCGATTGGTGATGACCCGAAGCTGGCCCTGATGTTCGACGAGGAAACCGGAACCGCTGCCGGTGCCGGTCGCTTCGATCAATGCCACCGACGGCGACATGCTGGCAAAGAGCTCCTTCATTGGCTTGCGGGCGCCGCTCGGCTTCGACGTGCTTTCCGGCTGCGTGTTCTGCCGGGCCTGCTCGCCCGATGAGGAACTTGCCAGCCCTTTCACGACCACGTAGGCGCCGATGCTGAAGACAAGGAGCAGCACGGCCGCTGCCGCACCGAAGCCGACCAGGACGTGTCGCTTTCGCCCCTTCGACGCCGATTGCCAGTCCTTTTCGAGTCCTTCCAGCTCGGCTTTCCTGTCAGCGAGTTGTTTGGCGAGTTGATCGCGCCGTTGCAGACACTCGGCCCGGTTCTCGAAGGCAACTGGCGACTCGAGGGCGGCACGGCCATAGGCGCTGTAAATCGGATCCAGCTCGTGCGCCAGCCGGGCGGCGTCTCTCTTCTTGTCCTTGTCGCCGGTGAGCGCCCCCTGATTGGCCAACGTGAATTCCCGATTCAGTTTTCCAAACGTGGTCAGGAGTTGCTCGCAGCCGGGAACACGGACTTCATTGCTGAGCAGCTGCTGGCCAATCGCACGGGGCAGCTTGTCGTTCAACTCGGATTGGAGCCGGTCGATTTCACGGCGCAGCGCCATCGTGCGGGCCTTGCGTTTGGCCTCGTTGGTGGTTGCCGCGGCGATGTCCTTGGTAGTGTCGAAGATCGACCGGGCGCCTTGTCCCAGCATCGCCAGCGAGGCCCCCGCAGCCGCCTTCACGCCGGCGCCGGAAGGACGTTTCGGCATCGATACGTCACCCACGCCGGCACTGTCGCTTACCTCGTAGCCTTCGAGGTTGCATTCCAGCGGCAGCTCGGCGGGAAATAGGTCGGCGACGGACCCGGCGGCCGCCCAACCCTGCGTCCCCACCTGGAGCACCATGTCGGTGCGCTGAAGCTTCCCGCCGCGAGCCAAATCCTGAAGCGTAAGGAAGCTAACCGGCCCGAGCCGCTGCTTGTTCTGAGCGTAAAACCACTGGGCGGCGGCGGGTGCCCTGGCTACGCCGAAATCGACCACTGCACTGGCGGCTGACCACTTGGTCGTGCCTTCCTGGAGCACCATGTCGCCTGGCTCGAGCTGCGCCGAGTGGGCGAGTTGCTGGAGTTGCTCCAGCGTGTAGGGGCCGTCTTTCTTTCCCTTGCGAGCGACAAACCAGTTGACGGGCATGAAGGACGCTCCTTGGATTCGGCTTCCCGGCGCGCATCAGTATCCGAGATTGGTTGCACCAAACTCGGCGTTGCCGCGGCATTGAGGGGGAGGGGAGCAGAAGCAATGGGTACACAGCCACATGATATCTCGCGGCTCGCGAGTCCGTGGATGCGTCCACCGGCGATCGGTAAATCGGTGCCAAAGCGTAGGGGCGAGCATTGGTTAGCCCATCATGGCGTGGATGACGGCCACGTCCAAGGATAGGGCAGTAATTTCGTGCCGTCAACCATGCGGGGTGTTCATCGCCACGGCAGTGCCGGTCGACGGGTCCGCCTCGGCATTGGGCTGGACCAAAAATGCGCTGACGGACAAGATCGGTCACGACTGGAAAAACCGGAGGACTACGACATGGACGACGGCTCGATCGGGGACTGGTAAGTCCATGCAGTGGCGTCTAGCCCAGGCACGGGGACGGCGGTACGATACAGGCACCCTGAACGCAAATGAGATGCATTGATAAGCTAGGCCCCTTCGAGAGATCGCCATGTCACGGCTTGTCGAATTTTATCGCGGCCATGCGACGGACACCGAGGCACGTTTGCTCGCGGAAATGTGGGGTTGGAAGGACAACCAGCTGGAATTGACGCACGATTTCATCCAGTGGATGTTTCCGCTCCCCGAACCGAGCAGCTTCAACCCGGATGCCCCGCTGCTGACGGAGGAGGACATCGCCGCGTTCAAGAGTGATCCGCTGCTCCAAGCCAACGTGCGGACGTCCTTCCAGCGAATCTTGACGTTTCTGGGCCTCTCGGCAAGGAGTGGCGGCCGAGTGATGGAGGGCGTGAACTTCGCGGAGCGGTCGCTGCGGGTGTGGATGGTCCCCAACCACAACTGGCACCGGGTCACTCGCATCGTCAAGAGCATCCGACTCCTGGGGCTGGAAGGCGAGGCGCTCGGCCTCTACGCGTGGCTGAAAGCGGTTTACAAGAAGGGGCGGTTCCCGATCCCCGCGGATACCTTTCAATACTGGACCGAGGCGGCGATGGGTCTTCCGTTTCATACGTCGCCGCGGCGTGCCTGATCGGCGCCAATTCCGCGAATAGCGCTGCTGAAGGCGGAGAACGGCGTTACCGGGAGGTCGAAACCACCATCCGGCGGCGCCCGAGCTGGCGTTTCACATCCTCCAGCCATGTCGCTGCCGGCAAGCCGTACGGCCGGAACTTCTCCGGCTGCGCTTGCTCTTCGCTGTGGAACAAGGCACGGTGCAGACCGAGCTTGCTCGCGGCCGGCGTGTCGATCAGGGTGCTCGAATCCGCGACGCTCATCTGGAACAGGACGCGCATTTCGAATTCGCGCAGCGCCTGGCGTTCCAGGCTTCGATTCAGGTTGTTCAGGCTGTCGCACCAGACCAGGCAGTGAATGCCGACCGCGGCGCCTTCTTTCAGGATCGTCGCTAATTGTTGCGCGGGCGTCGCGGCTTGCTCGTCGCGGCGGGAGTAACCGAAATCGTCCTCGCCCTTGCGCAGGTCGCGGAAACGCTGGAGCCCGTGAATGATCAAGTAAATCGAAGGCTGCTCGCCTTCATTCGCCTTTTGTCGTCGATCCAGCTCCTCGGCAATCTCGGTCAGCACGGGAGGCACTTCGCGCCAGCTACCCACGTTGACGCCGTGCGGCAGAAACTGGGTCACACGGCCCAGAAAGCCCATGTGCGGTGCGTCGGCCGGCGTGCCGTCCAGAACGAAGAAGCGTGCGCCGGCGGGGGCGTCCTTCGTCGGCGCGTGCTGGGCCGCCAGGCTCACCAAGCTTGTCGCCAGGATGCCCAGGGCCGCCTCGTCGTGCTGGCCGATCAGCAACAGGTTGCTGCTCGTCTGCCGGCGAAACACCGCGGCGGTCGGGTCCTTGATGGCGATGGCTTCCCCCAGCCAGGCATAGCTGGCGCGAGGCGCGGCGGGCCACTCGGCGGCTTGCAGCAATGGAGTCAGTAGTGGGTTCTTGTCAATGTCGGCCGGCATGTTGCCTTCGAAGACAATCGCCGACGAACGCGGCAGCTTCTTCTGACGTGCCATCTGCTGCACACGCTGCAGAAGTTCCTCCCGGCGCGGGTCGGGCAGCCAGACGACCTGGAAGATGTCGTTGCCTTCGAGCAAACCGTTTTGATCGTTGTAAATCGCCTCGCCGGGCCGCGACAGGAGCCGCGCTGCCGAGTTGTCCTTGCTCAGGATCAGGTGCGCGTCGGCTTCGCTGCACTGCAGGGCAATGCGCACCGCCATCTGATCGATGGTGCTGCGTGCCAGGGTATACGCACCGCCCAAGGTCTGCGAGCCGAGCAGAACGTGCAGGCCGAATGCACGGCCCTGGCGCACCAGGCGATCGAGCAGCAGCGCCGCTTCCTGGGCAATCTTGTCGTCCTCGGTGAAGAACTCCTGGAACTCGTCCACCAGCAGCATGATGCGCGGGCAAACGTGGTTGGGATTGGCGTCGCGGTAGCCCTTCACGTCGTGAACATTCAGACTGCGGAAGCGATCGCCGCGGCGTTTCAGCTCCGCATCGAGCCGTTGCAAGACGCTCAGGCCGAATTCGCGCTCGCTTTCCACGGCAATCACGCGTGCATGCGGCAACTCGAAGTTGGCATACGTCTTGAACTCGACGCCCTTCTTGAAGTCCACCAGGTACAGCTCGATCTCCTGCGGACTATAGCACAGCGCCAGGTTGGTGATCAGTGCGTGCATCAGCGTCGATTTGCCGGAGCCGGTCTTGCCCGCCACCAGAACGTGCTGGGCGGTGCCATGGCCCAGGCGCAGGTGCTGGCGCTTGGTCGCACCCGCTCGGCCCAGCGGCACGTCGATGCCGGCCCTGCTGTCGCTGGCCCAGTATTGTGCCGGCTGGGGTGCAATGAAATCGAAACTGACCTCCACGCGATTGGCGTACTTCGCCTTCTCGCCGACCTGTTGCAGGATGCGCGTGAAGATCTCGTTGCTCGGCGGCGATTCCAGCGTCAGCGGATACTTGCCAAGGTCCGGGTCCTTCCAGACAAAGCGCTGATCCTTCCAGGCGAGCGCTGCACCGGCTTGCTCCAGGTCGGCGAGGTTGAAACCGTCCGGCATGGGCTGCTTGGTATCGACGGTGACCAGCGTGTACACGCCGCAGCTGGCGCCGCTGCTGGCGATGCTGACCAGGCGGCGCGCCGCATCGACACTGAAATTCACGGGGAAGTTGGCCACCACGAGGACGCGGAACGGCTCGGCGACCTCGCCGGCCTGGGCGTTGTACGCATCGATGCTCGGGTACTGGTTGCGCAGGTACTTCTGGATGACGTTCTCCATGTGCTGCGCGATGTCGGCCAGGCGCTGCTCGATGTGCTGCGATTCGGTCCAGATGCGGCTGGTGACCAGTTGCTCGTCAAAATCCGCCAGGTGCATGAACGCGGCGAAGTTCTCGCCGAGGCCGACCGGGTCGATGATGGTGAAGCGCACCTTGCCCGGCGGTAGTGCGGTGAGAAAGCGCAGCATCAGCGCTTGCAACGACTGCACCGCCTGGGCGCGGCCGGCGTCGCGGGCCCGGATCGTCAGCGAGGCACGTTGCGGAAACGCCACCAGGGCCGGCAGCGTGAGGTTTTCCGGCGCGGCCGATTGCCACCAGTTGCCCGCTCCGGCCGGTGCAGAGGCCGTGGGAGTGGGGGACTCAATCGCCACCTGATATTCGCCGAAGCGGATTGCCGGCGGCACGTCGCGCGGCGGGTTCCAGGTCTTCCACGCCGGATCGGTCCAGTCGGGGAACAGACGCTTGCATTCGCGCGCCACCGATGCCGCGGTCGCCTGGGCCTGCGCCACGCCCTGTTGCCATTTCACCTGCAAGGCTTGCTTCCCGGCTTCGTACTGGTTCTTGTTTTCCGCGAGCTGGCGCTGGTGTTTCTCGTTGGCCTGGCGCAGGTCGCTGTCGAGTCGTTGCTTCAGTTCGGGCAACAAGCGCCGCTGCTTCTCGTCGGCCTGGCGCAGATCGGCGTCGCGCTTTTGCGTCAAGCCGGCCAGCAAGCGCGGGTACTTCTCCTCCGCTTGACGGAGCCCGCCGTCGCGGCGCTGATGGATCGTCGTCATCAGCGTGTCGAACTTCTCCTTCACCTTTTTCAGATCGCTCTGCCCCTGGTCCGTCTTGGCGAAGTTCGCAAGCGTCTCCTCGTAGCGCTTCTTCGCCAGCTCGCGCGCCCGCTGGGCCGTCGCTTCCACGTCGGCGAGCGTCTCCATTAAGGGCTCCCAGACGTGCTGAACGCGCAAGCGCGCGGTCGCGTACATCAATCCGCTGAGCGCCAGCGTCAGCAGCACCGCGGCGCCAACGCTCACCACCAGCCAGTGGACCTTGCCCGCCACCATGCCGTCCGGATAGAGCACAAACAGCGGCACCGCAAAGGCTGCAGCTAGAACGAGCAACAAGATTGGAATGCGTGGGCCTTGGAAGAACCGCGGCGAGCGTAAGCCCTTCAGCTCCGTCAACAGCTCGGCGGCCTCGGTCAGGTCTTTCTTCATGTCGCGCAGGGGTTCCGCCGACGGTTTGCGCCGCGATTCGACCTTGGCTGCGGCGAACTTGCCGTGCTGACGATACCGGCGCAGCGTTTCCATCGCTTCCTTGCGAATCTCGGGGACCTTGAGCAACCCCGCCGCGACCCGTTGCTCCACTTCTTGCAGCGGACCTTCCGCCTCCTTCTTCTTGGCTTCCACCAGGGTGGTGATGGTCCAGCAGGTCTCCTGGTATTCCTTTTGGGCTCGCTCGCTTTCGTCTTCGAAGCGGCGCGTCAGGTGCGTTCGCGTCTCGCCGTATTCCCGGGTCGCGGCCGCATGCTCTGCCTCGAACAGCTTGACCACGCTTTGGCGCACCTGCTGTAACTCGCGTTCGGCGGCGGTGGATTGCGCCTCGTAGCGGACCTGAAGTTTTTCGCGCGTCTCCTGAACCTCCTTCTCGATCGCGGCGGCCCGGACTTTGAACGTCGTTTCGATCTCCGCGTCCGCGCTGCCGCGCTCGGCCGTCAGGCGCGCGAGGTCGCGGAGGACGGCTCGCTGGCGCTGAATCAAGACGGGTTCACTCATGGACTACTCCGCGTTCAATTCCTGCTGGGCCTTGTCGAATACCTGGGCGAGGCGGTCGATAGCTCGCAGCGTGGATGCCACCTCCTGCGCCAACGGCACCAGGGTATTCTCCTCGAATTCCTGGCAGACCGGGTCATTCCAGCCCGGCTTGATCGTCTGCCAGTGGAGGTGCAGCGTCTTCATGGTCGAGTGTAGCTTGATCCGGCCGGTGCTCAGTTTCACGGTGCACCTTCTTCCTTCGACGTCGGCTCGGCACGCGGCTTTGGCGCCGCCGTGGATAGGTAGGCATCGAGAGCGTCGAGCTTGCGATCGAGCATGGCCACCGCACTGGGCAGTTCCGCATCGAGCATGCCGGCGAGCCGGCGCCCCGGTCCCTCGTACTCCTCCACCGCGCGGCGCAACACCGGGCCGAGCTGGCGGGCCTTCTCGACCTTGGCCTCCGCATGGCGAAGCCGTTCCTGGCACTGACGCAATTGCTTTTGCTGCTCGGTCGTGTCCGGTTCTCGTCCCGTGGGGGTCGTCATCATCTGCCGGCGCAACAACTCGGCCCGCGCCTGCACGACACGGTCGTCCCAGCGACGCGCCTCGACTTGCCAGAAGCGCGTTTGCTCGTCCAGCCAGTCGAAGGTGCGGCGGATGTCCATCTCGACGGAGGTCAGCGCCTCCTGCGCCTCGGCGCGGAACACGCAGAGGGCTTCTCGCCATTCCTTGACGGCCTCGATGGAGGTGACGCGCGCGGATTCGCTCATGAGCAGGGCCTACTTCTGCTGGAGATATTCCTCGACGCGCTGGGCCTTGCGCAGCAGGAAGGGGATGTGCTGATTGGCCGCTTCGATGAAGCGTTCCATCACGGCCATGGTCTGCTCGAATTCCTGGACGAACTTGATGTGCTCCTGATCGCGCCAGGTGTCGCCCAGGCTGGCCATCTGGCCGTGCAGCACCGCCATGCCATGCTGCAAATCGCCGTTGAATCGCTTGAGCCCGCTGGCAAAGCGACGCAACTCCGCGGGATCGACAATCGCTTGTCCCATGATGACCCTCGCCGTCGAAAAGACGTGGACTTGCTCCATTCAACCGCACCGGCACGTCCGACGCCAAGAAAAACACTGGGGCGCAGACTCCGGGGAGGTCATGAACTGCATTGCAATGCCAAGTTGATTTGCTAGAGTCCGCCGGAGAAGCTCGACAGGCCGTTTCCCGCTCACTCCAGCGCAGGATGCGCCATACCACGACGCCAATTCACCCCGGAGCAACTCCGCGGACTCCACTCCCTGGCCGCTCCGTGGGGAAAAATCATCGCCCGCCAACCGCGGCCTCATGCGGGCGACGGCGCAAAGCAGTTCATGACCTCGGCACCGCGTTCGGCATTACAGTAACCGCCGCGAATCGCCGCCGCCGCAGCGACTCGGTCAGCACGATGCAGAAGATCAGCCACGCCGCGCCCGCCATGAAACCGCCAATCACGTCCGAGAACCAGTGGGCCCCGAGGTAAATCCGGCTGAAACCGATGTGGAGCACCAGCATCGCCACGGCCACGATCAGCACCGTTCGCTGCCTGGGGCGCGGCGTGGCCAACACCAGAAGGTAGGCCAGCATCCCGTAGGCGATCAGTCCATTCATCGAATGGCCGCTGGGGAAGCTCAGCGACTTCTCGTGAACCAACGGCTGCTCGAACTGTGGCCGCTGGCGCTCGAAGGCGCCCTTGAGCGATGCGTTCAGTGTTGCCCCTCCGGCCAGCGCGACTATCCATGCCAGCACCAGGAACAGGAAGTAACTCCGACGCTCCTGCCAGCGTCGGCCGAGAAACACGAGAACCAGGGCCACGGCAATCGCGAGCACCAGAAGCGTCGCGGCATTGGCCATGAAGGTGAAGCCGCGGAAGACAAGAACCGCGGCCGGACTTGCAAGGGCGTGTTCGTGGAGGCGATTCGCGACATCCTCGTCGAATCCAGTCAACTCACTTTTGGTGACGACACCGATCGCAATCGCGGCGAAGACCGCGATTGGCGCCAGGCTTGACAGCAGGCAGATGAGAACGAGTCGCGTGGAGCGCATGAGAGCAATGCACGGTCGTGAAGGAAGTAAACCCCAGGCCGACGGACATCTGCCCGTGGGTCTGGGGTGGAGTCTTTTATATCAGATTGGACAAGCCGACTACTTCAAGTTACCGACACTGTGGCCATTGCTGGCCTTCGGGCTCGCTTGAGCAGGGGCGTACAGGGAAGGGTCGTAGATGCCGTACCATCGCATGAGTTCCGGGGAGTCCAGGGAGATGCCGCCGAAGTCGTAGGGCACGGTGTTCCAGTAGTTGTAGCGGCTCCAGCCCGGGTTGTACCACGCCCCGCCATTCCAGCGATTCCAGGAGTTCCACCGGTTCCCGTGGTTCCATACGCCGCCATGGTGATAGGCATGGTGCGCGTGCGGGCCGTGATGATGGTTGGCATGATGTCCGGTGTGGTGGCGGTTGGCGTGCTGGCTGTGACGGTGGTTGGCGTGATGTCCGTGGTGATGGGCGTGGCCATGGTGCGCTCGATGGCCATGATGCCCGTGGTGGCCTCCGCCGTGATGGCCGCCGTGGCCACGGGCATCGGCAGTCGCTGCGGCACCGAGGGTGAGGGAGACGGCAAGCAAGACCAGCAGAGCCAGACGTCGCGTCGTTGTAAACATGGCAGATCTCCCGTCGAGTCGTTCCGGGGCGGTGGAGGAACCCGTTGTTTCCCATCACGTCCGCCTCTCCAATCGGTTCAGCGATCTCAACCCGCCGCGGGGGCCAGCGTTTTGAAAAGAAGTCGGTGAATGCTGCCCCAAAGGCGCACGGCACCTTCGAAACGCTCGATTTTGCCCGCCCGACAGCGTAGGATCAGGAGAACGCGCCAGGCTCCGGCGCGAGGAGGTCTCCATGGCCGATGGCTCCAGTCAATCGCAGCTCATTCAGGGGTGGATCGACCGCCTTCAGGCCGGCGACAGCGCGGCACGGGGCGAACTGCTCAAGGTCGCCTGCGAGCGCCTGACCCGGCTGGCCCGCAAGATGCTGCACAGCTATCCGCGCGTGCATCGCTGGGAAGAAACCGATGATGTGTTTCAGAACGCCATGATGCGACTGCATCGCTCGTTGGACCAGGTGAAACCCCAGACCGTGAAGGACTTTTTCAGTCTGGCCGCGCTCAACATCCGCCGCGAGTTGCTCGACCTGGCCAAACATTATTACGGACCGCAGGGACAGGGAGCGCACCATATCACCCACGCCGCCGGCGATACCGCATCCAGCTTGCCGCGCGGCCGACACGATCCAGCGGACGAGTCACACGAACCCGCCCGACTGGCATTGTGGACGGAATTTCATCAGCAGGTCGAATCGCTGCCGGAAGACGAACGGGAAGTTTTCGATTTGCTGTGGTACCAGGGCCTCACGCAGAAGGAAGTTGCCGATCTGCTCAAGATCTCCGAACGCACGATCAAACGGCGCTGGCAATCCGCGCGGCTCAAGTTGCACGAGGCGCTCAACGGCGAGCTTCCGGAATCCTGAGGGCGATCGCCATCCATGAATGCCGACGACACGTTGAGCGACCTGCTGATGCGCTGGGAAGAGGGCCAGGAATCCGGGCATGCCGTCTCTCCGGAGGAGTTGTGCCACGATCGTCCGGACCTGCTGGAACCGCTCCGGCGGCAAATTCGCGCGCTCCAGGCCATGAACCCGGTGCTGCGGACCGAAGCGCCGGACCAAACCGCCGACGCTCGGCCCGCTTCCGCCAGTGCCACCGTCCGAAGGACCGTGTCCGTGCCCGGCTACGAGCTGCTCGGCGAGCTGGGACGCGGCGGCATGGGCGTTGTCTACAAGGCCCGGCAAACCAGCCTCAATAGACCAGTCGCGCTCAAGATGGTCCTCAGCGGGCCGCATGCCAGCAGTCGCGAGGTATCGCGCTTCAGGTCCGAGGCGGAGCTGATCGCGCGGATTCGACATCCGAACATCGTGCAAATCCATGAAGTCGGCGAGCACGACGGCCGGCCGTACTTCGCACTGGAGTTCGTGGACGGCGGCAGCCTGGCGGATCGGCTGACCGGCACGCCCTTCCCCGATACGGTGGCTGCGGCGCTGGCGGAAAAGCTGGCACGGGCCGTCGCCGCCGCGCACCGCGCGGGCGTGATCCATCGCGACTTGAAGCCGGGCAACGTGTTGCTGGCAACCACGGAGCACCGGGCCGAGAAGCCCCGCGAAGTGGGAAGCGGCTACCCGCCCCTGGGCGAACTGATCCCCAAGATCGCCGATTTCGGGCTGGCCAAGCGTCTGGACGCCGACCACGGCCAGACGCGCAGCGGGGATGTGATGGGCACGCCCAGCTACATGGCGCCCGAGCAAGCCCAGGGGCGCACGCATGAAATCGGCCCCGCCGCCGACATCTACGCGCTTGGCGCCATGCTCTACGAACTGCTCACCGGCCGGCCGCCAATCCAGGGCGCGACAACGATCGACACGTTGCAGCAAGTGGTCCATCAAGACCCCGTGCCGCCGCGGCAGCTCCAGCCGCGCATCGCCCGCGACCTGGAGACGATCTGCCTCAAGTGCCTGCAGAAGGACCCGCGCAAACGCTACGCCACTGCTGCAGCCCTTGCGGACGATTTGCGCTGCTTTCTGGATGATCAGCCGATCCTGGCGCGGCCCACGCCGTGGTGGGAGCTGACACTCAAAGCGGCCCGGCGGCATCCCACGGCCTCGGCGGTACTTGCCGTCACGGTGGCCACGGTCGTCACGCTGATGATCGTCGGCGTATGGGTGAACCGGCGCATGAGCGAGGAGCTCGACAACACCGAAAAGGAGCGCGTGCGGGCCACAACCGCCCTGGAAGAGAGCGCGCGCCGCCTGGTGCAGCAAAGGGTCACGACGGGCGCCTTCCTGATGGATCAAGGAGACCTGTTTGCCTCGCTGGTATGGTTCACCGACGCCCTGCGGCTGCGCCAGGCCGATCCGGAGACCGAGGCCGTGCAGCGTATGCGCCTGGACGCCATCCTGCGGCAGTGCCCGCAAGTGGACCAGCTGTGGTTTCACAAAGGCGACGTACTGTCGGCCCAGTTCAGCGCCGATGGCCGCCGCGTGGTCACCGCCAGCGCGGACGACACCGCACGCGTCTGGGACGCCGTCAGCGGAGAGCCGGTGGGCGAGCCGATGAAGCACCGCCGCTCGGTGCTCTACGCCGCCTTCAACGCTCGCGGCGACCGGATTGCAACCGCGTCCGCCGACCATACGGCGCAGGTCTGGGATGCCGACACCGGCAAGGCGATTGGCGAACCCATGAATCACGAAGGGCCCGTTCGCGAGGCACGTTTCAGTCCAAACTCCCTGCAGGTGGTGACGGCGAGCGACGACGGCACTGCGCGGATCTGGGATGCGACGACCGGTAAGTCCAGCGGGGCAGAGCCTTTGAAACATCGCGGCCCCGTGGTGCGTGCGACCTTCAATGCCGCGGGCAACCGCGTCGTCACCGCCAGCTCCGATCAAACCGCCCAGGTCTGGGACGCCAGGACTGGCAAAGCGCAACTCGAACCGCCATTGACGCACGACGGTCCGGTGCTGGATGCCCGGTTCAGCGCCGATGACGCACGCGTGGTGACAGCCAGCGCCGATCGCACCGCCCGGTTATGGAACGCGGCCAGCGGCAAGGCGCTGGGCGAGCCCATGCGGCACTACGACGCCGTCAATCGTGCCTTGTTCAGCCACGACGGCAAACAGGTGTTGACGGCCAGCAACGACCTCTCCGCGCGGCTTTGGGACGGGGAAACCGGCAAGTCGCTCGGGCCCGTTTTTCGGCATGAAAGCGGCATCACAAACGCCTGCTTCAGCCGGGACGGCCGGCACGTCGCCACGTGCAGCGACGACAACACGGCCCGCGTCTGGGATGCCGTCACCAGCCGGCCGGCGACGCCCCGACTGACCCACAACGCTTCGGTGAATACTTGTAATTTCAGTCCGGACGGCCAGCGGCTCCTTACCTGCAGCGACGACAACACGACGCGCATCTACCATTTGGCCCCGCGTCCCCCGTACATGCCGGCGCTGACGCATCGCGCGGCGGTCAACCAAGCCGAGTTCAGCTCCGACGGCCAGCGTGTCGTTACCGCCAGCGCAGATCGCACCGCCCGCGTCTGGGACGCTAGCACCGGGAAGGCGACTTCTCCACCGCTGGTCCACCAGCTCGCCGTGAACACGGCACGCTTCGGTCCGGACCGCCGGCAGGTTGTCACCGCCAGCGACGACGGCACGGCCCAGGCCTGGGACGCTGACAGCGGCAAGCCGTTGTTCAGCGAGCCGCCGCGCCACAAGCTGGCAGTCCTCGATGCCTCCTTCGATGCCGAGGGCCGGCGAATCGTGACCGCCAGCAGCGACCACACCGCCCGGCTGTGGGACGCTGCGACGGGCAAGGCGAGCAGTCCGCCGTTGCAACATGGTGGGCCGGTGCTGAAGGCGTCATTCAGTCCGGATGGACGGAGAGTCGTCACTGCCAGCGAGGACGATACGGCCCGCGTCTGGGATGCCGCGACGGGCAGCCCTGTGACGCAGCCCTTGAAACACTCGCGATCGGTCCTTGGTGCCGCGTTCAGTCCCGATGGGCGGCAGGTGGTCACGGCCTGTGACGACAACATGGCCCGGGTGTGGGACGCGCGGACGGGACAGCCGGTCGGCGCGGCGCTGGTCCATGCCGGCGCCGTCTATGACGCTGCATTCAGTCCCGACGGGCGAATGATCGTGACCACCAGTGCCGATAACACCGCACGCATCTGGGATGCGGTCACGGGAAAACTGCTGACCGTGCCGCTCCGCCACGAAGGCGCCATACGGCGCGCGGCGTTCAATTCGACCAGCGATCGCGTCGTCACGGCCTGCGACGACAACACCGCACGCGTCTGGTCGGTCCAGACGGGAAAGCCGATCACGCCGCCCCTGGAGCACCAGGGCTGGGGACGGATTCGCTGGGCCGCGTTCAGTCCCGACGGCAAGCGCGTGGTTTCGACGAGTGAAGGCGGCACGGCGCAGGTGTGGGTTTTGCGCACGGACGATCGTCCGCTTGCCGAGCTGATCAGCGTGGCACAACTCCTTGCCGGCAGCCGCCTGGACGAAGTCACGGGCGGGATGATTCCCCTGGAAGCCGACACGCTCCGCCAGTTGTGGCAGGCGCTGCCCGGCCGATAGGTGCGTCAGGCGGGATGCAGTTCGGGGCGCACTTCGCCCTCGATGGGGTCGAGCAACGCTGCCGCCCGCAGACGGCCCGTGCCGGCCAGCACCCAAGCCTCTCCCTTGAGGGCGTCGCTCCGTGTGGCGCGCAAGCGTCCCAATAGCCTTGCTGATACGGTCACCCGCAGGCGATGCCCCTCCACTTGCAACGACCCGGTGTCGTCACTGACGACGCCCAATCCGCGGGGTTGACACCACGTCTGCCAGGCCTGCTCCCAGACCTCTCGCGAAATGCCTTCCACCACGGACGGAAATACCTCGCGGCAACTGTCGCCGAGGACGAAAGCCGGCGAATCCGAAAGAAGCGCCCACCCGTCTTGACGCACGGCAAAGCCGAGCAAGCGCTCGTCTCCTTGCGCGTCGCGCGTCGGCACCAATGCCACTGCCAGATGCTCCGGCCGATCGAGAATCACGCGCTGCCACGATTCGGGCTGGCCGGACGCCAACTCCGCGCCGACGTCGAACACTTCGTCGACGTCCGTCGGAAAGCCGTGACGCCGTTTCCAGTCTTCGGGCTGGCGCACGCAATCGGTGAGTAGGCTGGGAGCAAAGCTCCAGTTGTCGCCCGCCGCCCAGGGCACGGTCGCGGGTTGCTTGAGGGGCAGATATTGCGCCGGCCGATCCGTCCGTTCGCTCTCGACGAAGTAGAAAACACGCCGTTCGTCCACGGCACGCGGATAGGTGCCGTGCACCAGCGCATGCGTTCCCCGCGGTGTCGGCCGCCAGCCCCCTTCATCCCGGGCAAGGTCCGCTGCCTGGAGAGAGCGCAATGCCTGTCCAAGCAGTTGAAGATCGAGGTGGAGACGTGCCTCCAGTGCATCGGCGTTCGCTGCGGGGGCCAGCGACAGCGCCTTGAGGATGAGGAGTTGCAGGGGATCAGTCGGAAGTTGCTGGGTGCGTCGCGTCAGGGCCTCGGCGCGGTGCAAGAAGAGGTGCCCCACCCACAAGGCTTGCGGCTGCCAGGATGCCAGTTGCCGCCACCATCCCGCCAGCGTGCGGCTGCCCGGGAAGGTCAGTGGCACGGGACCGGTCATGAACGATTGCCTTCGTGCAGCTGAAACGCCCGGGTCGGGGCGCAGTCGCCGTGGAGAAAACGCACCAGATGGCCGACCAATTCCCGTTCCCGCGCCGCGTTCTTCTCGTCGAGGTGATCGACGGTTCCCTCCCACTGGGCGCGCCGTGCCAGGGTGCCGGCATCGCCGAACAGGATGAGCTTGGCGCGGGCTCGTGTCAACGCCAGCGCCAGTTGCTGCGGAGCCTCGCCAAAGGCGACGGCCCGATGGGCGTGGCTGCGCGTCAGGCTGATGAGGGCGGTATGACACTCACGTTCGCGGAACGCGGCCGGCACGTCCACGCGGATGTCGAGGTCGCATGCCGCCAGCGCCGGCGTCGACTTCACCATCGCACGGATCAACTCCGCCTGGGCCGGGTACAGGGCCAGCACACCGATCACGGGCCGACCCGGCTGACGCTGCAAGACCGCGCGAAGCGTGGGATTCGCCACCAAGCGTTCCAGCATGCGCACGACGGCCTGTGCTTCCAGGTAATTGACCAGTCCATGTGCCGGCAGGATGGGACGCAATTCGGACGGCAGTCGATCGCGGTGGCGGGCGTCGGACAGGTCGAGTTCAAGGCCCGCGCCACCCTTCCCGACGCGGGGACGCGGCGATACGGCGACACGGCGGCCGTTCTCGAACCGCGAGCTTCCAGCTTCCGTCGGCCGCCGGTGCTCCCCTTCCGTGACGAGCGGCGGCACGGAAACGAATTCGACAAACGTCGTATGTCCGTTGGTACCGGAGGTCGTCGCGGCGATTGTGGCGGGCGAGCTGCGCGGCACCTGGTAGGCGCCGGCAAACAGCCACTCGGAGACCAGGGCCGCTAACTCAGGGTGCATGCGGTAAGGGACATCGAGGCGAGCCGTCCGGCCCAGATCGCGCAGGTTCAGGTGGCGTTCGACCCACTGCACGGCCCGCTGCTGGCTCCAGCCCGCGGCGCGGTCGAACTCCAGGCCCACGGTGTACCAGGCCGTCGAGCCGCTGCCTTCACCGCCGGCGACCAGTTCGCGAACCCCGTGTTCCAGCTGAACGGGAATGGCGTTGCCTCGCTCGCGGTCCCCCAGAAGAACCGTCAGCTTGTCCCCCGTCTGGTTCCAGCGCAAGCTGTGGCCGCGTGCCTGCACCGGCAGTTCCTGCAGCTCGCGGAAGATGTACTCCTTGGCCTGCACAATCGAGAAGGATACCGGGAAAACAACTTCGACGAGCGCAGGCCGGCTGCGCGGGAGCGCGAGGATCCGCAGCTCGATTTCAGGGAAGTCGGCCACGCGCTCGCACTCGAGCCACTGACGCTGCTCGGCCGACACTTCCCGCATTCGGCAGCAAAGTCGATCGCCCTCACTGGACCAGGCCGACGTCAATTGGCGCGGATCGCAATGGAGATACTGCCAGAGACGATGGAAGAGGCGGGGCGGCGCCAGGCGGGAGGACGAGCCACGGGAGCGAATGGCGGGCCGCGGGTCCGGCCGCCGGCTTTCGGTTTCCGACAGTTCCGGTTCGCCAACAAGGACCCAGCGACGAGCGCGACGAGCGGCGGTCACGAATTCGGATTCCGTAATCTGCTGCGCGTCTTCCAGGATCAACAGGTCAAAGTTGCAACCGACATTGTCGCCGAAATTCTTGTCGGTGCCCACACCGACAAACGTGCCGGCCACGACATTGGCGTGCCGTACCAGCTGCTGGGGAATCCCGGCCACGAGCGCGTCCAGCCCGGCCGTCCATTCGCGAGCAAACGCCAGTTGCTGCTCCACGCGTTCGCGCCGTTGGTTCCAGCCGTCGCAGGCGATCTGAACGGCTTCCAGGGTCATCGCGGCGGGGTGCGGAGTCTCGGCATCGAGCTGCTGGCCGACGATTTGCCACTTGCCTTCCAGGATTTGCTGGTCCTGGGCCAATGCAGCATCTTGTTGATCGAGCAAACCGCGACGACGGACGAGCTCCGCATCGATCAGCCCTTGCCGCCCTGTGCGGAAGTCCTGCTCGCTCTGCTCGCGTTCGGCACGTAGCCTACGTTCCTCGGCATCCAGGGCCGCCAGGGCTTCTTCCAGTTGCTTCTGCTTGGCTTCCACTTCCGCCAGGCGAGCTGCCACGTCGCCGGCGAGCGTCGCTTTCCACCAACCGCCCGTCCACCAGCGACCCGACTGCTTGGCTTCGGTCAGCGGACGGATCGCATCCAGTTCCGGTGCCAGGTCCTTGAGTGCCTGCTGGGATTCGGCACGCCTTGCCTCGAGGGTCGACTGGGCCATCCGGGTGCGTTCTTCCACATCGCGAAGAGATTGCCGAGCGGCGGCCACGGCGGCAGCCAGCGGCGTATCGGCTTCTGCGTCCCGTTCAACGAGGGCGGCCACCTGCTCGCGCTGCTGGGCCAGATCGCGAAGCTGCGTCTGGAGCCGTTGCCAGCTGACCGCCAGCTCCCGGCATTGCTCCAGGGAGGCTTTGTCTTTCTCCAGCCGGGTGCAGCGGCTCTCGGCTGTTTCGAGTTCCACGCGGGCGCCGTCGCGGGCCTGGGCGCTCAGCCGGCGCTCGCGTTCGGCGAACGTCAGGGCGCGGATCTCGGCGGGCAGGGCGTCGGCCTTCTCGTCCGCAGCCAGACAACGCACGGCGCAGACCGAATCGCGGCGGGCGACTTGCTCCAGCACTCGATCGATGGCCGCGGTTGTCGAGGCCAGCAGCAGAACGCGGTCGCCGCGCCGCGCCGCCTGGGTGACAATTTCCGCCACCACACGCGACTTGCCGGTGCCCGGCAGACCCTGCAGCAGATAGATGTCCGGCGTGTGCAACGCGCAGGCAACCGCAGCGGATTGGGTCTGATCGAGGTCGGCGTCGGCCGTCTGAAAGGCCTCGGGAACCACCGGCTCCAGGTCTCCGGCATGTCCTGCAAAAAGCCGCGTCAGGAACTGGCGAGCGCGATCGTTGCCGCTGGACGGGGGAGCCGGGGGGAGCTGCTGCGAGTAGACGACACCTTGACGGCGGGCAAGTTCGACGATTTCAAGCTGCTGGCTAGGAGCAATGCTGCGGTAAAACTCTTCCCAGGGTAACGGCCGATCGGGCGGCCCATCCGGCGCGTGCGTCCGCGACGGGTGTCCGGACGGCGGTCGCGGCGCCGCTTCGGACACTGCTGTGGAGCTTGGCCGTTCCCGTTGTGTCATCGACAATCCTCAGGTGCAATCCATTCAACCGACGCCGATGCTCCCTGGGAGAAGGACTCGCGCGTGCGTCAGGTTGGGGAACCGGTCCGGAAGCGACGAGCCCCGCGGAAGTCTGCCGGGCCATTCGAGACGCGGGTGCGCCTGAAGGGACGGGAAAAACACCCACACCGTGGTCCACCCGGGCATATTATCCGGTGGCTGATCGCCCTCTGGCTAACAATTTTTCCGTTTCTGCCATCTTTTACGGATGGATGAGGGGCCTGGCGAAGCGGGACCCGGTTAAAACGCGCCGGTCGGCTCCGACTTGCGCGGCGGAATCGGGGCGAAACGCAACTCCGCCGTAGTATAGACGGTTCAAACCCGTCAAGCTATCGCACTGTTTTTTCGGCATCTTCGCAGGGGGGCCCGGAGTCGTTTCGTCTTTTTCATGCAGGAAGTATACAAAGCCTGCGCAAAGGCGGGAGAGAAAAGCGGTAGTTCGGGCACGCCCCCGGACCGGGGTCCGTGGGCGTGCCATCCCTTTCATCGTCATTCGGCCCCTTCTGCCTTCACTACCTCGATCTGCACCTTGGCCAGCATCACGCGCATCACCGGCAGCAACGGCTTGAGCGACTGCGTGTCGTACCAGCTGTGGTCGCTGATCTTCAGGTGGGCCGCGCCGATCGATCCCTTGCCCAGCGTCGCGTCGATGGGCACCCACTCGCCTCGGACCCAGACCTCGGTCCACATATGATAGCCCAGCACCGGCTTGGGCCCGTCGACGTACACCAGCCCCACCGCGATTTTCGACGGCACGCCGACAGCCCGGCACATGGCCGCCGCCAGCATCGCGTGCTCCGTGCAGTCGCCTTCCAGGTTCCGGGCCACGTGGTCCGCCGTCGCCATCGCCTCCGTGAAATTCTGGATCTTCATGTTGTTGCGGACCCAGCGCTCGATCAACTGGGCTTTCTTCCACGGATCGGCCTCGGCGCCGACCGCCTTCTTGGCCAGTTTCTGCACCTCGCTGTCCGCACTGGTGATGAAGTAGCTGCTCTTGAGATATTCCTCGTCCACCTTGGCGTTCTCGGTCGCCTTGGCGGGTGGTTGCCGGACGGCCTTGACGTGCAGCTCGAACGTCTTGCCCTTGATGTTCTTGATGTCCTGCCGGTTGTCCTTCGCGAACGACGTGCCCGGCTCGTCGTCGCCGGGAAGCGTGACCTTGTAGACGACATTGCTGGAGTCCTGCGGATTTTGAATGCGCCGATTCAGTGGGATCAGCTGGTTCAATCCGATGTCGCTGATCTTGGCCGGGACCACCGGACTGAGGGCGACGTCCTTCGTGGTCCGCGCCAGCACCAGCTTGCCCAGGCCTGGCATGGCAACCTCGGAGCGGACGACATTCAAGTCCTTGTCCAGCCAGAATGACGTGCCCGGCAGTTGCACGCCCTGGATCTTCTCGGGGACCGCCTCGGTCCGAAGCAGCTTGCGATCGATGCCGTTGACCTTGACCGTCTCGTAGTCACCAACGGTCACGTTGATCGTCACCACGGCGCCGATGAGCGGTTCAAAATGGAGGTAGCTGAACTCGGAGCCCGCCTTGACGCCCTTGTCCTTGTAGAGTTGCTGCTCCTTGTAGAGGCCGATTACCTTGTCGTTCCACTTGACCTTCTTTTCCATGTTCATGTTGCCGGTCACCTTGATCAGCATCTGCTCGCCTTCCACGGTACCGATCATTTCCAGTACCTGGTTCTTTCCCAGCGTCTGACGCATCTGAACGCCAACGACCTTGCCGTCCGCCGTTTCGTCAGTGCCGGTCTCGACCTTCATTTCCACGGTATCGTTGAACCGGCGCAGCACGAGGTAGAGGTTCATCGTGGTGCGAAAGAACTTCTTGCCGTCCTTCTCGAACTCGCGCACCAGCACCCGGGTGTAACCCGCCTTCTGCCCATCGAGGTAGGCAGCATCCCAATCCTCGCGCACCACCTTGCCCATCGGCTCCGCGGCACGAAGCGGCGGCGCCGCCAGGGCCACCACGAGAAGACAACCAAGGTATTTTTGCATGGGAGACTCCATAGGGTCGGGACGGCCGCGGACGACAGCCTCAGGCAGCCTTTGCGGAATGACGAAGGACGAAGTCCGAATGACGAATCAAGGACCAATACCCAATGACCAAAAGTCGAGGCGTCGTGCTTTTCGTTGGAGCTTCGTCATTGGTCATTGATTCGTCATTCGGGCTTCGTCCTTCGTCATTCCAGCAGGGATGGCTTCTGCATTTCCTCGCTCATCATACTCGTTGCGTTCGCCTAGCCCAAGGAGAGAAATAGGGGCCAGCGCCGAGCCCGATAGGTGGCCCCGGGGCGGACTTGCCGAGCGCGCCGGGTGGACTCCCAAAGCGTCCAACCTGCGCAAGCCGCCTTTCCGCAACGACTTTCACCCGAGGCCTGGATCCGTGCGTAGAATCCCCCAGACGCATTGGCCTGGGAGCGATTCGCAACTTATATTTCAGGTGGCATTCGCCCCCGCTCCCAACGATGCGATCTTTTACACATCCCCTCTCACTTCCCATCAATGGGGTGAACTGGTGAACCTGGATAAATTGGCTGCTCATCTTCGCGTGGAGCGGTACGGCGACTTCTGGCTGACCCAAGCCGTGCGACCGTCGCTGGACCTGCAAGTCGTGCCCCGCCAGGGCTACCGCATCGACACCTACCGCGATTCCGGCCATCGCCTCGAAGTACCTGTCCTGGCCGCGGCCGTGTCGCGCGAAAACCTGTTCGACGCCTTCCTGTCGTTACTGGAACCGCTCGGCGAGGTTGTCGACGTGGTTCTGGAGACCAGCCACCAGAGCGACAGCGGCAAGCATCAGGACCTGGTGCGCGAAGCGATCGACCAGCCGGTGCTGACAAGTCACTTTTGCGACTTCGAGGACCTCCTGCTTCACGATGGCTGCACTGGCGTCGCCGTCATGTCAACAACGGAACCCATGGAAGTCCAGTTCGACGAGCACAAGCTCCTGATTGTCTACGCCCAGGACCTGCGGCCCTTCGCGCGATGTCTGCGCGAGTTGGGTGTTCGACACGATAACACGGTCAAACTGATCACCGAAGGCGAACACATGCACAACAGCGACGTCGCCCAGTCCGAGCAGTTTCAGCAGCTCTGCTACCGGCTGGGCGTCGGCGAGGCAGCGGAACGGGTAAGCTGGTAAAGCGTCGCAATCGAGATCAACGCGAACACCCAGGGATTGTTTCCCTGGGTGTTCGCGTTTCCCACTGTGCCGAGGTTACAAACGTGTAAGCCCGCGTTCGGTAATAATTGCAAAACTCCCGCCCGGCCAAATCCGGCCTTTGCCGGCCTGCCATTTCTTTTCCCATGAACCCTCGGCACTTGCGTCAAAGCCGCCAATCGGCCCCTGGCTTTGGCATGACCATTGCATTTGTTCTTGGCACCTGCAAGAGGATGGCCCTGAAAGGATGGTGAATCCATGAGCCAACGCGATTCAAACCTGCTGTGGCTAAGTGACCTGCTGAGCCAGTTGAAGAGTTGCCAGAAGCAACTGGAATGGACGACGGACGCCGAAGCCGTCCATCTGCTGACCGAAACCATGATCCGCGACCTGGAATGCTGCCGCCGTCTGTGTGAAACACTCCAGCGGCGTGCAAGCCTTCCAGCCGCGGTTTGATACACGAGCGTCTTTTCCCTAATCCCCCTTGGCTGCTGCCCCCAGCGGCCTCCTGCCACGACCCAATTCCCCCAGACCCCTCAATCCTGCCGGCGACGCCGCAACGTCGCCGGCATCTTTTTCTTCAGACACTCGGAGAAATTGCACGGGAGCTTTTCGCTCCGAGATGCTGTGGGGCACGTTTGTAACGTGCCTGGCCGAGCGTAGACGGCACGTTACAAACATTCCCCACAAACCCCCTCGCCAAGAAGCCATTCTTGGTCGGCGTCATCACTTGATGAACAGCATTTCGCGATAGGTCGGCAGCGGC
>JAIEMG010000192.1 GCA_019752375.1 Gemmataceae bacterium
GGGCTCGATGTGAATTTCTTGGAAGAAGTGCTCAAATCCTCGCCGAAAATGGGTAATCCAAAATGAGTTCGCCCTGCCTGAAGATGTCGTTCAGCGACTTGGTGATTTGCCAGTCTGGGTAGTGCCGCTTCATCTTGCGCAGGTCGCTGATATAGCAAATGTGGTCGCCTTCGCGGTTCTTGTCGATGTACTCGTAATCCATCGGCTTGCCGCTCAAGTCTTCGATGCGGTCGAACGCCTCCAGGATCGAGCAGCTATTGGCCCGGCCGCCGCCGATGTTGTAGACCTCGCCAGAGCGAGGCGCCTTCCAGAACTCCTCGATGAACCCGGCCACGTCTCGGGCGTGCAGGTTGTCGCGCACCTGCTTGCCGTCGTAGCCGAAGATCTTGTATGTGCGGCCTTCGAGGTTGCACTTGACGAGATAGCTGAGGAAGCCGTGCAGCTCGACGCCGGAATGGTTGGGGCCGGTCAGGCAGCCGCCGCGCAGGCAGCAGGTACGCAGGCCGAAATAGCGGCCATACTCCTGCACCATAATATCGGCGGCCACCTTTGAGGCGCCGAACAGACTATGCTTGCTCTGGTCGATGGAGAATGTCTCCGGGATGCCGTCCGCATAGGCCGCGTCGTCGTAGTCCCAGCGCCGCCGCAGTTCCTTGAGTCGGATGTGATTTGGGGCGTCGCCGTAGACCTTGTTCGTGCTCATGTAGACGTAGACGGCCTCCGGCGCGTGCCGCCGAGTCGCTTCGAGGACGTTCATCGTCCCGACGGCATTGGTGTCGAAGTCGTCGAACGGGCGCGACGCAGCCAGGTCGTGGCTGGGCTGGGCGGCCGCGTGGACGATCAGGTCCGGCCGAAGTTCGGCCACGCAGCGGTCGATGCCGGGCCGGTCACGGATGTCGAACTCGCGGTGGCTGAAGTTCGCGAATTGCTCGCGCAACCGCTCCTGGTTCCAGCGCGTGTCGCCGGCCGGCCCGAAGAAATCGGCGCGCTGATTGTTGTCGATGCCGAAGACCCGCCAACCGGAGTTGGCGAAGTGCGAGACGACTTCTGAGCCGATGAGGCCGGACGAGCCGGTGACAATTGCGGTCAATGTTCGCATGGCGATACCTTAGGAGATGCCGTCGAGCTGGGACGAGGAGCGAGTTTGAGCCGAACGCGAATGCAACTTGTCGAAGGCAACGCGCCAGCGTTTACGCATGACCTCTGTGGACATTTCACGCTCGACCAGACGATTGGCCGCATCCAGCATCGTGCGCCGATAGCCAGCGTCTTTGAGCTGGGCCGCCACGCGAGGCCAGTCCGCGAGCGAATCGTCGTCCAGGATGCAGGCCGTGCCCGGATGTTGTTGCAGAAACCGCACCATGGCGGCGTAGGGCGGACCGTAGACGAGGGTTACCGTGCCGCTGCCGAGGTACTCGGCCATCTTGGTACTGATATTGAACTCCACCATGTTCCGCTCAGCGTCATCGAAGCTGAGCGGAATCAGGACCGCATCGTACCGCCGCATCGTTTCCACAACCTGTTCCTTGGCGACGGCGCCTTTCAATTCGACTGCTGGCCGGCGCACGAGCGCAAGACGCCGCACCCAGGGTTGCGATGCCTGGGCGCTATAGATGTGCAATGCATCCAAGCCCGGTCGCAGGACGTTTGCAATCCGATTGAGGCCCTTGAGTTGCCAGTTCCAGAGGGCACCGAAATAACCAATCGTCAGCGGCCCGATTCCCGAGGGAGGCATATAACGTGGCTCAGCCGAAATGTCTCCGGGGCCAAAAAGGACGGTCGAGTTGACCCCGAATTCGCGGCGATAGAATTCGGCCAGGGCCGGGCTGATGACGAAAACCGTGGAGGCGTCTTGAAGATGGGAGCGGTACGCCTCTTTCAGTCCGTCGGAATAGCGCCATAGCCCGCGATCGTATTTCAGGATGTGATCGTCCATGATCCAGGTGATATACCGAATCTCGCGGCGCCGTTTAAGCCGTTCCGTCGCCAGAATGGATTGCCGAGCTTGTGGACAGATCAACGCGGTCAATGGTCGAACGCCAGGAACCAGCGCCGCGATGCCTCTTGCCGCTAGCCATGAATGACAAACGTAAGGAAGCCCGGACTGGTACAACCAGTGAGAAAGAGCCCCGCCCATTATCTGCCGCACGGCGGGTGCGTCGAACGGGTTCGTAAAAAGCCTGTTCCGGGAACGCAGCGCGGCAATCGGCGGGTATTCCTTGGAAAAACCAGACAAATGAGCATATCGCTTGATCTGGAAAAGATCGTCGCCGAGCACGCGCTGCAGCGTCAGTCCACCCCCGTGAGAATTCGTTGCTGACATCTCCGAAATATACAAGTCGAGCATAGCAACCTGCAGGCATCCAGACTATGTGGCTTTTTTCCACAGCCCGGCGAAAACTGCCTTCGCGCCAAGACATAGCACGACCAGTCGGGAATAGTAACCGAATGGAACACCTAGGGCCGCAAATAGCAACGCAACACCTGTGCGAAGGCGCGGCCTGTACCGAAGCAACTCGGCAAGCATTCTCAGGTGACCAGGCTCCCTACATTCGTAGGCGAGGAAACCTCGCCGTGCCATCCGATATAAGGCATCTTCCCTCTGCTGCGTATTCAGCCAACCCAGCCGCAGCAACTTTATAAACATGTCGTCACACGAAACAGAAATCTCCCTTCCTCTTGTCCGCAAGAGCGATGAGTTGCAGATCCGATATTTCACAGAAGCATAAGACGAGAAAACCACTCGGTATCGCTTCGACAATCTCAACCACATATCCCAATCTTCGAATCGGAGCGTTTCGTCATACCCGCCCGCAGCGTCAAGGCACTCTCGCCGAATCAGAGAGGCCTGTCCCTGAATGAAATTGCCCCGAAACAATTCGTCAAAAACCCAACCCTCGAACGGTTGAGAAACTTCCCCCTTATACGTCTCTATGAATTTGCCTGGTAGTTCGCTTCCCGATTCATCTATCAGATATGCGTCGCTATACACCAACGCAACGTCCGATGCAAGTTTCTCCATAATTTCAACTTGCACTTTGATTTTTTCAGGAAGCCAGACGTCGTCGGCCGCGATGGGAGCAAAGTACTTCCCGTTAGCGTTGGCCAAAGCATCATTAAACGACCTGCAAACACCCTCATTCTTGGAGTGCTTAATAAACTTGCAATTTTGCGGATGTATCGCCAGCCACTTTTCTATTACCTCAACTGAATTATCTTGCGAAAAGTCATCAATTATAACAATTTCAATGCTACTGTATGACTGGCATGTCACAGATTCCAGGCACTCCATGGCCCATTTGGCGTGGTTATAACAAATCACCGCGGCCGTTACAAGCGGCGCCGATTCGCTCGCTCCCATTCCCGAACTTAAAGTGTCGATGGGCAATCCTGACGTGCTGATTGATAGTGTCGTTGCGCGAGAGCATGCCAGCTCTCACGACTGCCGGCCTCACGCATGTGCTCAGCGAAGTTGGCTGACGGTAGCTTGCACGGCATTAATTACCGCAATAATTTCGTCGTCTCTCATTTGTGGGCTTAGCGGAAGACTAAGGACATTGGCGACAATACCCTCCGTCGCCCGAAGCATTGGCCAGGCTCGAGTTGATCGATAAGCAGACGATTGATGGGGCGCTTCCGGGTAATGAATGAGCGTATCCACGCCGCGGCAATGCAACCCTTCTTGAAGCTTGTCCCGATGAGGATGCATGATGCAATAGACATACCAGACCGGTTCAGTACTAGGAAGGACACCAGGTATCTCGATCCCATCCACACCTGCCAGAGCTCGCTGATAGTGGCTGGCGTGCTTGGATCGTCTCCGATTCCATTCGTCCAGGCACTTGAGTCTTACGCGTAGAAGGGCGGCTTGCAATGGATCTAAACGAGAGTTGAACCCGGGTACCTCATGGCGGTATTTCGTGCGGGATCCATAATTGCGCAGAAGGCGCACTCGGGTGGCCAGTTCGTGGTCATCTGT
Source organism: Gemmataceae bacterium (assembly GCA_019752375.1). Classification (GTDB taxonomy): domain Bacteria; phylum Planctomycetota; class Planctomycetia; order Gemmatales; family Gemmataceae; genus JAIEMG01. The sequence goes on from JAIEMG010000192.1 coordinate 3,980, forward strand.
CACGATTGCTCCGCCGTCGCCGAAGGCCCCAAGGTTTTTCGTGGGGTAGAAACTGAATCCGGCCGCATCGCTCAAGGAGCCGGCTCGCCGCCCCTTGTAAATAGCTCCGTGCGCCTGGGCCGCATCCTCGATGACCTTCAATCCTCGGTCCCTGGCAATTTTGTTGATGGCGTCCATGTCGGCTGGCTGGCCGTAGAGGTGGACTGCGATAATCGCACGAGTCCGAGGCGTTATCGCCTCCTCGATTCGGTTGGGGTCGATATTCATGGTCCGGGCGTCTGGCTCTACCGGTACGATTTCCGCGCCGGCATGCGTGATCGCTAGCCAAGTTCCGATGAACGTGTGTGCCGGAACGATGACCTCGTGCCCGGGGCAGATGCCGTAGCCGCGCAAAATCAGGTGGAGGGCGTCCAGGCCACTTCCGACACCTACGCAGTGCCGAACGCCGCAATATTTGGCGAACTCTTCCTCGAATTGCTCGACCTCATCGCCAAGAATATACCACCCTGATGTCATCACTCGACGGTAGGCATCGTCGAGCTCGGCTTGCAGTTCACGGTAGGACGCGCCGACGTCGAGAAAAGGAATGTGCATGCAGGTTATTGCTTAGTTGCTTTCAAGAATTCCTTGTAGTCGCGATAGTAGTCTGTCTCGTCGAATTTCTCGCTGGCGAGCACCATGCAGACGGATCCCGAGGAAAAATTGTCCATTTCGCGCCAGACCATGTTGGCAATATACAGGCCATAATAAGAGCGATTGAGGTGGAATCGTTGCTTGTTTGAGCCGTCGTCTAGGACGACATCGAAACTTCCAGACATAGCTATCATGAATTGTTGAAGCTCTTTGTGGGCATGTCCGCCCCGTTCCGCCCCTCCAGGCACATCGTAGAGATAATATACACGTTTGATGTCAAACGGGACATGATTGGCCCCCTCAATGAACGTGAGGTTGCCTCTTGGGTCCGTGATCTTTGGCAAGTAAATAAACCTGCATCCAGGAAGGCCCATCACGTAAGCCTCGTGGGTGTCAGCCTATCATCCATAAAGGCGCCTCCACACGGCCATGTCGGGATTCCACAAACCATGAAGACACCACCGAGCCGAAAGGGCAAGAATGTACATAATCTCAGGATCGCATTAATTTGATTTCACATAGTCTTACGCCTAAGCTGTAGTCCATTTCGGAAAGACTCAGTAGTATTTTATTATAATCTGGGCGATCGCATCCGCAATCACTAGGAGTCATGTCATGATCAAAGGCAAGAATATTAAATTTCGCTTAGCCGAGGCTTCTGATGCCGAGTTTATCCTCAGCCTCCGGTTGGATGAACAACTTAACCGCCACATATCAAAGGTCTCGAATGATTTGCAGCACCAGATTGAGTGGCTTGCTAGTTACAAAGAACGCGAACGGCAGCTTTCGGAGTATTATTTCATCATTGAAAACAACGCTGGGCAGGCGATTGGAACGGTCCGGTTGTATGATTTTCAGGGCGACTCGTTCAGCTGGGGAAGCTGGATCATGAAGCAGGGACTGCCACCACACTTCGCGATTGAGTCGGCGATGCTCGTTTATGAATTCGCTTTTGGGAAGCTTGGCTTTGTCCGTTCACATTTCGACGTCCGCAGGGAAAACCTGAGCGTAATCAGATTCCATAAACGATTTGGCGCGGAGCAAACTAGAGAGGACGCCCTCAACTACTATTTTCAGATTTGCCGGTCTGATTATGAAGCACGGAGGGATCGGTATAAGGAATTCCTGGAGCGATAGAGTTTGATTGCCAACTTTGTAACAGTTCAACCTCGTTAAAAATATCATTTACGCTCTGCGCAGTCATAGAAGAATGTTCGGCCACTCTGAGCCCACGTGAAAATCGCCATTTTTCCGCTGGGACCTGAAAAACTCCATCGTGATTGTGCAGCGGTGGCCCCACAACTTGAAAATGCCCGAACATGCGGGACGCCAGTGGTGTCGACCTGGTCATGTCGCCACTGAGATGCCCTCCGCCCCAGTGCCAGACCAAAGCATGAATCTCGTAGCAGCCCGGAATGAGGCGTAGGGGGGGCAGCCACCCTTCTAGCGAGCAAAATCCGTCGATATAATCAATTCGAAAGTTGTCATACCAGTTGGTGAAGTTGCAGATGATTGTGCCATCTGCACGCTTGATACCGAAAACGATCATCGGAGAATCGATCCTTCGGTTGGCATGTAAATCGATCCGAATGCGAACCGGATCACTGAATTTCAGAGTCTTCGTGGTGGCTCCATCGGCAGCAAACATTTGAAATGCAACGAGGCGAACATCCTCCACCGAGTCATTCCTGGACACATCAGCTCCGCGGTAGTCGGTCGGGTCATTCCAATTGTCTTGCTGGAATGTTTCGATTACGTCCACGGCTTCGCCGTCGGCTGAGACGCGGCCCGCGTGCAGCACAATTACACGGCTACAGCAAGTCTGGATAGCAGCCATATTGTGCGACACCAGCAGTACCGTCACGCCACTGGCGGTCATTGTCTTCATGCGGTTGAGACACTTTTGCTGGAATGGAAGGTCCCCCACCGCCAGCACTTCGTCCACCACCAAAATCTCCGGCTCCAGGTGGGCCGCGACGGCGAAGGCCAGGCGCATGTACATGCCGCTGGAGTAATGCTTCACCGGCGTGTCGAGGAACTGGTCCACCTCGGCGAAGGCGACGATGGCGTCGAAGTGGCGGGCGATCTCGCGGCGGCGCATGCCCAGGATGGCGCCGTTGAGGTAGATGTTCTCGCGGCCGGTCAGCTCGGGGTGGAAGCCGGTGCCGACTTCGAGGAGGCTGCCGACGCGGCCGAAGAGCTCCACGCGGCCGGTGGTCGGCTCGGTGATGCGCGACAGGACCTTGAGGAGCGTCGACTTGCCGGCGCCGTTGCGGCCGATGATGCCGACCACCTCGCCGGGCCGGACTTCGAGGTTGATGTCCTTGAGCGCCCAGATGGTGTCCTCACTAGAGGAACGCTCGCCGCGGAGCCAGCGCAGGGGGGCGCGGGCGACATCGGCGAGGGAGTCGCGCAGGGTCTGGTAGGACGCCCGGCGGGTGCCGATGGTGTATTGCTTGCCCAGGTTTTCGATGCGGATAATGGGACGCATGGGGGAAATAAGACAAATGCAAATGCAAATGCAAATGCAAATACTAACTAACCACGAATAACACGAATTACACGAATAAATGCAAAGGCGAATGCAAATACAAAAACAAAGGCGAATGCAGGAAGAGTAAAGACAAAGGCGAGAGAGGAATCAATGCACAGAAGGTAAATGTGCAGGCAGAAGGATTCATGGGCGTTGGATTGTTTTCGTTCTTATTCGTGTGATTCGTGTGATTCGTAGTCACATACTGTCTTTCGTTCTTAGCGGATGATGCGTTCGTATTCCACCTGGGGGTAGTGGCCGAAGTTGACCAGGAGGCCGAGGCGGAAGCCGGTGGACTTCAGGTAGTTGTGGACCTGGGCGCGATGCTCGTCGGCCAGGGTGGAGACAGCCTTGATTTCCAGGATGATCTTGTCGAAGCAGATGAAGTCCGGGCGGTAGTAGTTCTCGAGGACCTGGCCCTTGTAGGTCAGGGTCAGCTTGGGCTGGGGTGCGAAGGGGATCCCGCGGGCGGCCAACTCCAGTTCCAGGCATTCTTGATAGACCGACTCGCCGAACCCGGAACCGATCTCGTTATAGACCTCGAAACAGGCGCCAAACACCGTGAAGGCCTCTTCCTTGAAGAGCAACTCGACCATGTGAGTTCTCCTATGGAAAGAAAAAAGACGTTGACAACCACGAATCACACGAATCACACGAATAAAGGCAAAAGACACAAACAGAAAATGCAATTCAAACGGTTCCTGCCTTTGTTCGATTTCGGCGCCAAACAAAATGCTTTAGAACCACGAATCACACGAATTACACGAATAAAGGCAAAAGACACAAACAGAAATTGCAGTTCAGTCAGATCGGAGAACGGCCCGCGTTTTGAGAGATTCCCCTGGCTTTGTTCGGTTTTGCTTTTTGCCTTTATTCTGCATTTGCCTTTATTCGTGTAATTCGTGTTATTCGTGGTCTAAATCGTATTTTGCATTAAATCACATCTGCGAAGCGGGCTTCCATGCGGCGGAAGGAGTAGGCGGCCCAGACGAAGACGGCGGCGGTCACTCCCGTGGACAAGGCGAAGGCGGTGCCGTCCAGGGGGCGGTCGAACAGGGCGGCGCGGAAGCCCTCGATGATGCCGGTCAGCGGGTTCAAGGCCAGGAGCCAGCGCCACTTTTCCGGGACCAGGCTGCTGGGGTAGATGATCGGCGTCGCGAACATCCAGAGCTGGATCAGGAACGGCAGGGCGTAGCGGATGTCGCGGTACTTCACGTTCAGGGCGGACATCCACATGCCCACGCCGGTGGCCAGGAACGCCAGGACCAGCACCAGCAGCGGCAGCCAGCAGAGGCCCCAGCCGGGAGCGGTGCCGTAGATCAGCATCATGACGGCCAGGACGCCGAAAGCGATGGCCAGGTCGACCAGGCCGGCCAGCACGGCGGCGCCGGGGATGATCATGCGCGGGAAATAGACCTTGGTCACCAGGTTGGCACTGCCGACCAGGCTGTTGCCGCTGCTGCTGACGGCGTTGGAAAAGAACGTCCACGGCAGCAGGCCGGCCAGGGCGAAGAGCGGGTACGGGATCTCGTCCGACGGCATGTGGGCCAGCTTGCCGAAGAAGAGCGAGAAGACCAGCATGGTGAACAATGGCTGAATGACGGCCCAGGCGACGCCGAGGACGGTTTGCTTGTAGCGGACCTTCACGTCGCGCCAGATCAGGAAGTAGAGCAGCTCGCGGTAGGCCCACAGGTCGCGCAGGTTCAGGGCCACCCAGCCGCGGCTCGGCTGCAGGACGCAGACGGGGTGCTCGGGGAGCGTGTCGACGGCGGCTTCCAAATGGACACCCAAGAGAGAACAACCACGAATCACACGAATCACACGAATAAAGGCAAATACAGAAGGAGTAAATACAAAGGCAAAATGGTTATGGGCATTGGATTGTTTTTGCCTTTATTCGTGTAATTCGTGTGATTCGTGGTCGATCGCATTTAGTATCGCACCCAGTAGTAGACCAGTTTGGCGTATTCGCCGGCGTAGAGGCTGCAGCCGTGGCCGGTGCGCCACCAGGTGGCTTCGTCGACGCCGTCGCGCGGGACGCCGACCCAGTGCAGGCGGGCGGCGCGGTCGTCGCCCAGGACTTTCGCGAAGACGCGGCGGGCGCGGCGCGTGTGGAAGCCGTTGGTGACGACGGTCACGGTGGCTTCCGGTCGGCTGGCCAGGAACTCGGCCAGGATGTTCGCCTCTTCAAACGTGCTGCCGATCTCGCCGGGCAGCACCTGGACGGCGGTGGACGGCACGCCGCGGGCCTGGAGGACGCGCTGGATCAGGTCGAGCTCGGAGAGCACGTTGCCGTCCTGGACGTTGGCGGATTCCAGGGTGCGTCGTTGCGGCGTCAGGAGCACTTCGCGGGCCAGGCCAGCCTTGACGATGGCGGCGGCGGCGAAGGGGCGCGTCTGCGGGTCGCCGTTGAGGACCAGGACGTAGTCGGTTTGCCGGGGCGGTTCGGAGATATTCAGGTATCCGGCCACGGGCGGCAAGAGCTGCTCGGGGAACAGCCAAAGGACCAGCAGGGCGGCCAGGAACAGCAGGGCAGCGGCCCGGAGTTTATGGCCACGAATCATCAAAGGCAAATGAACCACGGATGACACGGATTACACAGATAAAGAATAATGAATGGGAACTCTACCAAACATGCGACGATGTTCAGGGCGGAACCACACGCACGGCCTGCTCTTTGATTTATCCGTGTTATCGGTGCAATCCGTGGTTCAATTCCTGTTCGTACTGGTCGGCGTCCCAGCGTTCGGGGAGGTCTTCCTCGCCGCGGAGGAGCAGGGCGGCGAAGGCGATGTATTCGCCCGGCACGTTGACAAGGCCCTGGCGGTTGCGCCACCAGTTGGTGCGGTCGTAGCGGCGGTCCGGCAGCACGTGCCAGCGCAGGCGGGCGAATTCATCGGGGGCGCAGACCTGCCGCAGGACGTAGGCGCCGCGGCGGCTGCCGAATTCGTCGCACAGGAACGTCACGTGCAGAGCGGGATTCGCCCGCAGCCAGTCGCGCAGGAACCGTGCCCCGTCCCAGGCACGCGTTGCACTGGTGGTGATGGCCAGCGCGGTCAGGGCATTGTTCGGCACGCCGCGGCTCGCCAGCTCGCGGCGGACGACCGATTCCAGCGTCGGCGTGATGCCCATCTGGGCCAGCCGGGACGAGCGATCTTCGATGAACACGACCTTCGCGGCATAGCCGTCGCGGTACAGGGCGGCGACCTCGTCGAGCGGCACCGGGCTGAACGGTCCATAAGCGCCGTCGAAAACGACGGCATCGGTCTTGGCCAGCGGATCGGCGTTCACGATCAGCCCGTCCGCGACGAGGCGCAGGAGCGGGTCGTGGAAAATGGCCAGCAGCAGGGCCAGCGCGAGGGCGATGGCCAGTCGGCGATGCCAGCGGCGTCGGGGCGGTGCGGGCGGCGTCACGGCCGGCGCGATCGTTGGGACCACCTGGGTTTCGGAGGCGGTGCTCACAGCGAATCCGTCTCCGAGGTTTCGACCGGTTCGATGACGATGCGCATCCGGTGCAGGGCGGCGCCGGCGCCGATGCAGCCGTTGCGGAGCTCTTCCAGACGCTCGACGCTCACGCGGGTGGCGGAGACATAGACCACTTCGATGCGCTGCTCGCGGCAGATGGTTTCGAAGGCCCCGTTGCCGCCGAAGACGCGCAATCCGTGGATGATCTTGCCCTTCTTCATCGGGTCGTCGTCGACAAAGCCGACCGGGACGCACCGGAGCGTGGCGTCGTGCCGCATGACGCGGAGCAAGAGTTCGCCTTCGTCATCGGCTCCATAGATCAGGGCACGTTGCCCGTCCGAGCGAGGCGTTCCGGGCAGCAGGTTCCGCAGCAATCGGAACGCGAACCGGCTGCCGCACAGGAGCGCGAGGAGCAGCAAGCCGTCCAGGACGAAGACGGCGCGGGAGAAGCCCTCGAAGCGGAACAGCGCCAGCAGCACCAGGACGCTGAGTGCGGAGCCGCCGACCACGCCCTTGACATAGACCGCCAGGTTGCTCAGGCCCACGTAGCGCCATACGCCGCGGTAAACGCCGGCGGCGAGGAACGCGAACAGCTTTACACAGACCAGCACCGGCAGCGTATGCACGAGCACGGTCTGCATCGCTTCCTCGTGCAGAGGTCCGAAGACAAGCAGGTTGGCCAGGTAGTAGGCCAGCCCGATGAGGACCACGTCGAGCAGGACCTCGAAGACCCGGCGCTTGTAGGAAAGATCGACGAGGAACGCAACCAACGGCGGCTTGCCTTCGGTTCGTTCGGCGGATTCTTCGTAAACCTTGACGCCCGCCAGGTGGATGCCCAGGAGCGTCAGCCCGATCGTGAAAGCAGCGAGGACGGCCAGGGCCACGTCGGCGGGCATATGGCGCACCAGCGTTGCCACGAGACCGGCCAGCGCCGCCAGAGCGTAGAGCAGACACACGGCCTTGCGCTCGGAGAGCCCCAGCGCCACCAGCCGGTGCGACGTGTGGTCCCGTCCGCCCTGGGAGACGGCCCGCCCGGCGAGCTTCCGCACCAGCGTGACCAGGGTCGTGTCAAAGATCGGGATGAGCAAGAGCAACACGGGGACGGCCAGGACCGGCACCACGCCGCGCGAGCGTCCGCCGGTGACGTGGAGCAACGCGGCGCTGGCGAGGAAGAAGCCGATGAACATCGACCCGCAATCGCCCATGAAGATGGACGCCGGGTTGAAGTTGTAGACGAGGAAGCCGATCAGCGTTGCGGCGAACGCTGTCAGGAACAACCCCTCAACCGTCTGCCCGCTGGCGAAGAAGCTGGCTGCCAGGAACCCGGCGGCAATGGCACCGACACCCGCTGCCAGGCCGTCCATGTTGTCCAGTAAGTTGACCGCATTGGTGATGCCGACCAGCCAGAAGACCGTCAGGGCCATGTTCACCAGTGCCGATCCCGTCCAGGGCAAGGTCAGACCGGCCATGACGACCAAGGCGGCTGCCATGAGCTGGGCAACGAGTTTCTGGTAAGGCTTCAGGTTGCGGATATCGTCCACGAGCCCCACGGCAAAGAGGAAGGCGCTGGCCCCCAGCACCACCCACCCGTGGGGTACCTCCGGAAGAAACGTCGCGTGGGCAACGGCGATAGAGGCAAAGATGGCGACGCCGCCCAGGAGTGCGGTGGGCTTCTTGGCCCACCGGTCGCCGCGCGGCTGGCTCACCAGTCCCCAGCGACGGGCCAGCAGCCGGACCAGCGGCGTGAGCACGAGCGCCGCGGCCAGGGCCACTGCGACGCCCAGGATGTCGATCGAGTTCAGCATAAGGTGGTCCCGTTAGCCCGACGCGCAAGCGAGGGATGCATTCTCCCTCGCTTGCGCGTCGGGCTAACGCCCGCGCGTCAGGGGCGCGATCGCTTAGACTTCGCTGCCCACGGCCAGCGGTTCGGCTGCAACCGCGGCAGGCTTGACGAACGGGGAAGGCGGTGCCTGGTACGAAGCAATCACGCGCTCGAGGATCGCTTCCAAGCGCAGGGTGGGCTGGAAGCCGATCAATGCCTGAATCTTCCGGGTGTCCGGCACGCGGCGAGGCATGTCCTCGAAACCGGCTTCGTACGCCTCGCTGTAGGGAACCCGGACGATCTCCGAGCGCGAGTGGGCCAGCGCCTTGACCAGCTCGGCCAGCTCGCCGATGGAGACTTCCTGGTTGGAGCCGATGTTGAAGACCTGGCCGACCGCGTCGGGGTGGTCCATGACCTTCATGAGAGCCGCGACGACGTCGCCGACGAAGCAGAAGCAGCGCGTCTGGCTGCCGTCGCCGAAAACGGTGATCGTTTGCCCGGTCACCGCCTGCTTGACGAAGTTCGGGATCACCATGCCGTAGCGGCCGGTCTGACGCGGGCCGACCGTGTTGAAGAGCCGGACAATCGTGACCGGCAGCTGCCGTTCGCGCCAGTAGGCCAGGGCCAGAAACTCGTCCAGCGCCTTGGAGCAGGCGTAGCTCCAGCGTCCCTTGGTCGTGGCGCCCATCACGAGCGGGCTTTCCTCGTTGAACGGCACCTGCGTGCTCAGGCCGTACACTTCGGATGTCGAGGCAATGAGCACCCGTTTCTTCTTCTTGCTGGCCGCGGCCAGAACGACCTCGGTGCCGTGGACGTTGGTCTCGATCGTCCGCACCGGGCTCTCGACGATGAGCTTGACGCCGACAGCGGCGGCGAGGTGGAAGACGACGTCGCAGGTATCGACCAGCTCCGCCACCACCGGGGCATTGCGGACGCTTTCAATCGTGTAATGAAAATGCGGGTGCTTCTTCAGATGGCGAATGTTCTCCATGCTGCCGGTGGACAGGTCGTCGAGGATGAAGACCTCGTCGCCGCGAGCGATGGAGGCGTCGGCGAGGTGCGAGCCGATAAACCCGGCGCCGCCCGTGATCAAGACCCGCATCAGGGAACTCCTCTCAGGTGACAGTCTTAGTTGGACGATCCGTGGTCCGTGCGATCACGGTCCAAGACACTCGCGTACAACTCGGCCACGTCCTGGAGCAATCGCTCCTTGGCGTACCGAGCCTGGACAAACGCCAGCCCACACTCTCCCAGCTTCTGACGCAATCCGTCGTCGTCGATCAGCCGCTCCAGCCCGCGGCAAAGACCAGTGACGTCGCCGGAGGAGACCCGCACCCCTCGTTCGCAGACGGTATAGCCGTCCCGCTCCTCAACCGATGGGCCGACCAGGTCCACCACGCCACCGACGTTCGTGGCCAGCACGGCACGGCCATTCGCCATCCCTTCGATCAAGGTCAACGGCGTGCCTTCGTTCAAGGATGTGAGGGCCACCACGTCGAGCGCCGGATAGAAGACCTCGGGATCCGTGCGATTGCCCAGGAACGTCACGTGGCGCTCGACGCCCAGTTCGCGGGCCTGGCCTTCCAGCTCGCTACGCAGGTGGCCGTCGCCGACGACCAGGAAGCGAACCTTGCGACTCTTTTCGCAGGTCTTCTGAAATTGCGCAACCAGCTCCAGGAAGAGCCGGTGGTTCTTGATCTCCGTCAGTCGCCCCACGATCCCGACCAGCACTTCGTCGTCGCTCACGCCTAGTTCGTTTCGCAGGATGGACCGTCGCTCGGACCAACGGGTGTAGATTCCCAGGTCGATCCCCAGCGGAATGACGGCGAATTGCGCGGCCTTTCCCACATGGAAGGTCTCGTGGATCTCCCGGAACTGCTGCGGACTGATGACCACGATGCGGTCGGTGGCCAGCCGAGCCAGCACGCGCTCGACCACCAGGAACAGCCCGGTCTTCCACGGCCCGTAATAGCTGTGAAAGATGTGCCCGTGAAACGTGTGGACCACCCGAACCGGACGCGGCTTGCCGACCAGGGCCCAAGGCGTCAGCCAGCGGTAGAGGAGTGCGGCCATTCGTCCCACGGCCCCGGCCTTGGCTGCGTGCGTGTGAACGATCCTTGGCTGCTGGCGAGTAAACAAACGGTAGAGCTTCCAGACCGTGACGAGGTCCTTTGGCGAAATCTCGCGACTCATCTCGGTCAGGATGAGTGGCGTCACCCCTTGGTCCTCGACAAACCCCCGCATGTCGTCTTCACCCGCCGGCACACTGCCCGCGACGAGGAGCGTCGTGTAGCCTTTCGCACATAGCCCACCGCTCAGCCAGGCAACGTGGCGGGCGATCCCACCGACATTCAGGCGGGCGTTGATGCGCACCACGTCCACCCTGCCGGTAGAGCTCGGTGCCTCACTCCTCACGGGTATGGGCTCCCGCGCGGGTTCGGCGACCATCACGGGACTTGCTAATTCCAAGGATGTCCTCAGGGTGCGGTGGCCAGGACGCGGTAGGCGTCGAGGGTGCGTTCCAGTCCTTTCGGGAACGATACGGTGGGACGGTAGCCAAGATCTTGCTGCGCCCGAGCGATATCGGCTCGGGAATGACGCACGTCTCCGGCCCGCGTCTCGGCGAAGACCGGTTCGATATCCGTGCCGAGCAACTCATTCAGGTGACGGACCAGGTCCAGCAGGCTCGTATTCGCACCCGCGCCGACGTTATAGACGTTGCCCGACGCCGCGGGGGCTTCGGCCGCCAGTTGGAGCGCCTGCACCGCGTTCGACACGAAGGTGAAATCGCGCGACTGCCGGCCATCGCCGAAGATCGTCGGCCGCCGGCCTTCCGCCATCATCGCCGTGAACCGGGGGATGACCCCCGAGTACGGACTGTCGGCCCGCTGGCGGGGCCCAAAGATGTTGAAGAAGCGCAGGCGCACCGTCTCCAGGCCGTAGGTCGTCGTGAACGCCCGGCAGTAGTGCTCCCCCGCGAGCTTGGCCGCCGCGTAGGGCGACAGCGGAGCCACCGGGTCCGACTCCAAACGCACGGTTCCCGGCGTGTCTCCGTAGGCGCTGCTGCTGGCGGCATAGACCACCCGTCGGACACCACTGCGCCGGCAGGCTTCGAGCACTTCGAGCGTGCCCCGGGCACAAACCTCGTGCGTCGGATAGGGCGCCTCGACGCTGCGCTGCACCGACGGAAGAGCGGCGAGATGAAACACCGTATCCACGCCCTTCACCGCCGTCGCCACGACGCCCTGGTCCGTGACGCAGCCGGTCAACATCTCGATCCGGCCGTCCACTTCGGAGAGGTTGTCGCGCCGGCCGGTGCTCAGGTCGTCCAGGATGCGGACGGTTTCTCCCGCCGTGACCAGCGCGTCGGCCAGGTGGGAACCGATGAATCCCGCACCGCCCGTGATCAGATGAGTCGCCACAGCCTTCCCTACCATCCCAAGAGTTCCACCGCGCCGCTCAGGCGCGCACGATCCGTTCCCTGTTTTGGACGACGTGGCTCGTTGCGTTCCGCGTGTCCACGACCAGCGGGGCATGTGCGACAATCGACTCCCAGTCGTAAGCAGAATGCTCCGTCACGATCAGGACACAATCCTGTGCCGCCAGATACGCCGGCGTCAGTACCTGGCTTTCCAGGGCAAAGTCGGGATAGTGACGCATCGGCGGAAGCTTCGGGATGTGCGGGTCGTTGTACTGCACCCGGGCACCGCGCTTCGTGAGCAACTCCATCAGCTCGAACCCCGGAGACTCGCGCGGGTCGTCCACGTCTTTCTTGTATGCCATGCCCAGTAGCGTGATCTTGCTCCCGCGAACCGGCTTGGATCGATCGTTGAGCGCCTCTGCCACCTTGTCCACGACAAACGCCGGCATGGCACGGTTGACCTCCCCGGCCAGCTCGATGAAACGTGTCGTCAGCCCGTACTTGCGAGCAACCCACGTCAGGTAGAACGGGTCGATGGGGATGCAGTGCCCGCCGAGCCCCGGTCCCGGGTAGAACGCCTGGAAGCCGAACGGCTTGGTCTTCGCCGCCGCGATGACTTCCCATACGTCGATCCCCATGCGGTCGTAGAGGACCTTCAACTCATTGACCAGGGCGATGTTGACGGCCCGGTAGGTGTTTTCCAGGATCTTGCACGCCTCGGCGACTTCGAGCGACGAGACGGGCACCACCCGGACGACGACTTGGCCGTACAGTGCCGTGGCCAACTCCAGGCTCTTCGGATCGAAACCGCCAACCACCTTGGGAATCGTGGGGGCCGAATAGTCCGCGTTGCCGGGGTCTTCGCGCTCGGGGCTGTAGGCCAGGAAGAAATCGCTCCCCGCCCGCAGGCCGGTCGCTTCGAGGATCGGTCGGACGACCTGTTGCGTGGTCCCCGGATAGGTCGTGCTCTCCAGGACGATGAGCTGGCCCGGCCGCAGCGCCGCCGCCACCGCCTCGGTCGAGCGGACCACGTAGCTCAGATCCGGCTCGCGGGCCTCGGTGAGCGGCGTCGGCACGCACATGAGAATGGCATCGGGCTCGGCCAGCCGTGCAAACTGGTTCGTCGCCTCGAAGCCGCGCTGTCCCATGGCGCGAACGGCCTCGCCGGGGATGTGCTTGATGTAGCTCTCACCGGCTTGGAGCCGATCCACCTTGTTCCGATCCGTGTCAAAACCAAGGACACGGAAACCGCGATCCGTCAGGGCTCGCGCCAGCGGCAGTCCAACGTAGCCAAGGCCGATCAGGCCAACCTGCGCTTGCTTGGCGCGAATCTTGTTCAAGAGTGCGGTGAACTGGTCGGGGGCTTTCGTGAACTCCGGGCGCAAGCTCATGCGGGACCTCAAGCAACGGGGCGCGCCGTTGCCAGTGGCACGGGCACGCTATGACGGAAGCGATCCTGCCCCGGCACGGCCAGCAATGCGTTGTCAGGCGAGTGACGCGGAAGAAAACCATACAGTGGAAGGACCACTCCATGAGCCACGTGTCGGCGCAACTGGCGCCAGACCAGGATTGGATTCTCGCAAAGGCTGAGCCGCAGCACGGCGGAAAGGGCCTTGGCCCGGAACGAATCAACCGGGGCCCCCTGGAGTTGACGCAGCAGCGCGTCGGTCGCGCGTTCGTGCCGCAGATGCTCGCGCACCAACGACCGGGCCGGTTCGTCCCACTCGCCGGACTTGGCCACAAAGAGGGCGAAGGCCAGTGCAACGCTCACCTGACACTGCCGCGCCCGCGCGAATACAGCCTCCCAGTCGGTGTCCGGATTCTGTGCGCAGAACGTCTGGATGTCGTGAAGCCACACGAGCTGGGAGAAGGCATGTCCTGCCGCGTGCAGGCACAGGTAAAGGGCTTCGTCCTCGCGGCTGAGCACCAGGTACGTCGTTCCCCGTGAACTGGAGTAAGGGACCGCCCTCGCCATCAAGTCCTCGGCGGGCACTACCGTCCCGAAGCCGGCGAACGCCCGGAAATGCACTTCCACCGGCGGCCGGCAAGGATGGTACAGAGAAACGTGGTGATGGTGCCGCAGGTCATATCCGACTTCCGCGTCCGATCCGCGACGATAGCCCAGGCTCTCGAGCGATTCCACCGTTCTTGGCAGGTCCGCAGCATGCACCAGAAGGTCCAGGTCGCAGGACGGCCGCACGAGCGGATCAGCATAGAGCCGTTCGCTCAGGATCGGCCCCTTGAGCTGCACAGTCGGGACTTGGTGGTCTCCAAGGACCTCCACCACGACATCCAAGGTCTCCAGAACATGCGCCTGCCACAACCGCTCTGCCACGTGTCGTTCCCGAATGCGAGCTTCCACGTTCTCGGGCACGCTGTCTACGTGCATGACGCAGTGCGCCAGAATTCCGATGACGCGTTCCTGTTCTGCGTGATCGAGCAGTGAATCCCAGTCGCTGACATCGGCGCAGGCGGCACGGAATGCAGCGCCCGAGCTTCGAGCGGCATCGAGCAGCCGCTTCAATCTCGTTCGGCTCCCCGCTTGTATTTCCGTTCGTTTCATTTGCCCGCGGTTTACCAGAACCGTGCGAGCCAGCGCATTCGCCGGGGCTGCGGCTCCGGTGCGTGGAATGGCAGGCCATGGAGGACCGCGAGTCCGTTGGTGCTGCCCACCCGGTCGGCCACGGCATTACCCGCCCACGTGACGATCTGCCGATACGCCGCAGCCATCCGCGGCGGGCGACGGTTCGGCGAGTGCCCATCGGAGCCAAGCAAGTGAACGATGCCACGCCGGAACCAGGACTTGAGCGCCGAGGCATCGCGTCGGTCGCGCGGCTTGGTCACGCTCCCTGACGAGACCTGGACCAGGCATCCCAGCCGGACGAGTTGCTCGATCCGTCCCTCGTCATGCAGCAATTCAGCACTCCGCTCCGGATGGGCCAGGATGACCGAGACACCTTCTTGCCGGAATTGCGTGACCGTATGGCAGAGATCGACGAACAGCCCATGGGGCATTTCCACCAGCAAATATTTTTTGCGGTCGGCCACGCTCAGCAAAGCGCCTTGCCGCCACATCCCTTCGATGTCGGGATTGGCCATGACTTCCGCCGTGGGAAACACGGTCAGCGGCACCTCTGCCTCGGCCAGCGCGCCGGTGAGTTCGCGAACCGCCGTGCGAATCCGTTCGGGGGTGACATCCGGATAGTGCTCGTTTTGATGCGCGAGAGCAGCGGCCATCTGCACGCCTTCGGCCACCATGTCCTTGCACATCTGGACGGCATCCGCCTGGCTACGCGGCCCATCGTCGAGTCCTGCCAGAAGGTGGCAGTGCATATCGACCAGCGGAATCATGCTTTACCGAATCTCTTTACGAACGGAACCAGGTCGTGACACGATCCCAGAGTGCCTCGTGGGTCTTTCGCTTTGGCTGCGTCCCGCGGGGAGAGGACTTCGACGGGCTTTGCTCTTTCGGAGCATTGACGGAGGACGGCTCAGTGCCGGGCGGGCTCGTCGTCTCGCTTTCCTCGTCTCGATAGTATTCGCTGCCGTGGCCGTAGCCGTATTGATACGCGTAGCCGTACTGGTCCCCGTAACCGTAACGGCCGCCATCTCCGTAGCCAGCTCCCTTCGCTCCACCGCCGTTGACGATGACGCCCAGGACCTTCGCTCCCAGGGTGCTCAGCACTTCCCGCGCCCGCTCGGCCGCGGGGCGCCCGTTCTTGGCAATGCGAATGGCGAGCAAGATCCCGTCCACGCGCGGCGCCACCACGCTGGGATCGGAAACGGCGAGCAAGGGCGGTGTGTCCACCAGAACAAAGTCGTATTCGCCGCGAAGGGTTTCCAGCAACTCCTGGAACCGGGTGGAGCTGAGCAACTCGGCCGGGTTGGACGGAATCGGGCCTGCCGGAAGAAGCGATAAGCCTTCCACCGGCGTGGGCAGGACGGCTTCCTTCCATTCCACCTCGTCCGCGATGACCGTCGCCAGGCCCTTGGACGCAGGCATACCGAAGATGCGATGCTGCCGCGGCTTGCGCAGGTCCGCGTCGATCAGCAGGACCCTCTTGCCCGACTGGGCGATGCACACCGCCAGGTTGGCCGTGGTGGTACTCTTGCCATCGCCCTTGTTAGGACTGGTGACCTGAATAATCTTGTGGCCTTCACCGCGGGTGCTGAAATAGAGCGCCGTACGGATGCCGCGGTATGCTTCGGCCTGGATCGACTTGGGTCCATAGTACGTACAGATGAAAGCGTCGATGTGAATGCCGTTCGCCGCCGCCGCTTCCATCTTGCTCTCGTCGACACTGAGTAACGGGATGTGCCCCACCACCGGCAGTCCCAGACGGCTGCGAATTTCGTCGGGATTGCGGAAGGTCTTGTCGGTAACTTCCGCCAGGTACGCGAGACCCACGCCACCCATCAGTCCCAGAGCGCCCGCCATGAGGAGCGCCCGGATCAAGCCCGTTCCGGTCCTTCCACCCGGTCCGGGAGGGGCGATGGTCTGGGCATCGTAGCCGCCCAGATCGCGGACCAGCTTGATCTCTTCGAGCCGTCGGAGGATCGGTTCAAACATCTGCTGGAGCCGGACGATTTCCTCCCGGAAGTGTCGGTCCTCCAGCTTGTACCGCATGACCTGGCGCGCGTCCTTGGACTCGGCCTCGGTCAGCTTGGCCGTCGCCTTGAGGGAAATGTCGATGTCCGCCAGTTCCTGGCGCAGCCCATGGATGTGCCACTGGACCGGGTCCGTCAGGTCCGGCCCGTCCTCGCCGCCCGGCCGGGACAGGTCCTGGGTCAGGAAGTTGCGGGTCAACTCGATGCGCCGGCGCACCGATACCACGTCCGGATGATCCTTGCCGTAATCCGCGAGCAACATCTGCTCGCGGATCTGGAGCTCGAAGATCTGCTCGTCCATCCGGCGTTCGCCCCCGGCGCTCTTCTGGGAGGCCAGCATCTGCGCTAGCAGCGCTCGGCGTCCTTTGCCCTCTTTCGAAGCGTTCTCGATCGCATCCAACCGCGCTTCCGCCTCGGCACGCCGCAGCACCAGCCCCATGCGCCGCGACTGGATTTGCGCCAGCCAGCCATCCTGGGTGGATACGGTGTCACTACCAGGCAAGTAGACCAGGGGGCTTTTCAACTGGAACTCAAGATAGTTCTCTCGTTTCTCCTTCAGGTCCTTTTGCACCGACTCCATCGCGCGGACGATCTGAGCCAGCGTCGCGTCCGAGACGTTCTTGTACTTCTCGTCCAGGAACTCCCGGTACGCGTCAATCACCGCATTGAGGATCACGGGACAGTCTGCCGAGTCGGTGCCCCGGTAGTCGAGGTTAAGGATGCTGTTCGACGGTCCGGAAGGGTCTTTGCTATCCCGCGCGACCACGAGCGCCCCCCGGATGGCACCCGTCGGATTCCCCTGCCCCTGAAACGACCGCAGCCCTTGCAGCTTGTGCTTGTCCACGGCGCGGCCGACGATCAGCGGACTTCGAATCAGCACGGAATGTGTGGAGAGATAGTCTTCGTAGTAGGAAGACCGCGGATCCTGATCGCTGGCGGGCAGCGGATTGCGGTCCTTCTTGATGACCATCACCTGCGTCGAGGAATGGTAGATGGGCGTCAATTGCGCGTAGTAGATTCCTCCCAGAACCAGTCCCACCACGCCACCCAGGACGATCAGCGACTTGTGCTGCCAGAGCATCTGGAGCATATTGAGCGCGCTGGATCGATCCGGACTCCCGAGGGACTCAGACTCAAACGATTCGGCAGCCATTGCGAAATCCTTAACGGCCGGAGCGTGATCGAGGTGTCACGTGGGAGGGGCGTTCCATCATGAAAACAGGCGTGAACCCGTGGCGCTCCGCGCAGACTCCGTCCCCGTGGGGTGCGCCGGTGCTCGCCCTGGTTGGAGTCGCTTGCACGGGTGCTTCTCTTGATCCTCCATGATCGGAACATCCTGAACCGGGAGCTTCCGGGTGCTCCAGGGGCCGTTGCGTCCGTCCCGTTCAGACGGGACACCAAACGATTCGTCGCTGCGTTCGCCTAGTCGCGCACGCAGGCAAGGACCGAGTCATCCACCTCAAGGGAGGCGCCGCGCTGGATGAAATTCACCTGCACGACAAAGCGTCGTCCCGTGGCCGTGCGGAGGATGGTCCCGCGCAGTCCAGCCAGCGGACCGCTCTTGATCTCCACTTCCATTCCAGGTTCCAGGCGATCTTCGGGCGTGATGGGGGCGCCCGACTCGATCAGGCGCCGGACCTGCGCCAGATCCTCCCAGAGTTGCTGCTGATCCGTGACCTTGAGCGCCTGCACCACCCGGTGGGTGGCCAGCGCCGCGACCCGCTCGCGCTCGTCCGCCAGCAGGAAGACATAGCCGCCGAAAAGCGGATTGTAAGACATCACCGCCCGGCCCCGGATCCGCGTCCGCCGTCCCAGGAGAGGCAGGTAGAAAGGCACCTGCCCCTCGTAGAGTTGCCTTGCCAGGCACTTCTCCTGGCGGGCCTTGGTGTGAAGCACCAGCCAGGATCGGTCGGCCGTTTGGATTTCGGCACGGGCTTCGAACAGCCCCGCCGGGAACAGATCCGGTTCTGGCGAAAGAATGGGCATGACTACCACGCTCCGGCGAAACGATTCCGCACCGGTGAACACGGGCTTCCTCGGACGCGTTCCGCGCCAAGAAAACCGAACGGCAAGCAGTCCAACCCCAATAAGGTGGACCGGTGTCGCGTTTACGTCTTTGCGTTCACTCGATACGCCGGAAGGCCGTCACACCCTGAAACAGCGCCGGGGAGAGGAATGGGCGGCGTGGGGTGGTCAGACCGAAAGGAAGTCGGCCAACTTCTCTGGGCAATGAACATTGGTTTCTCTTCCGTAAGTGGGCTCAAGCTGACACGGCTCCGCACGGGGGGCGAGCCCCGATTGAATCTCCGTGTCCCGGGCAAATACGCTGTCAAAATGAAAAGGCTACAAGACTCTAAGAGTCTATCTGCAAAGAAACGCTTGAAACTAGGGGTATCCTGGAATTGCGATCACGCCTGAATCGCGTTTTCTGCTGGATATTTCGGCGATCATCCGGTTTCAGGCCCCGCATGAATCACCAAGGCCCCTAATTTCATGGGAAAACTCTCCGGATAGACTCTAACAGACAATTCCACGTCTGTCAATCAGTGGATGGATAAACCGCCGCAACTCAGCAATATAAGGCAGGCACACTGCGGAACCTTTGTCGTTTATTTCGTTCGCGATGAATTTTCCGCCGATAAAAAAAGGCTCTACACTTCGATGACAACGTCGTACGCAGATTGGACATCCGCGTCGCTAGCCAGCCACGCGTGACCGCCGATTTGCCCCCCCTGAGCGTTGAGGCCCAGAGCCAGCGGCTCCCGCGCGGCCCCTCGGTCCAGCGCGACTTCCAGCAGGGCCCGCCGGTAACAGTTGGCCCGGCGCCCCAGGCAAGCGTCGACCCAGAAAATCGCCCGTCGCAGACAACGGCGGGCCACGGGGCCACGGTGACGCATTCGCCGAGCGCAACGCCGCAAGGATTCCACCAGTGGACGTGGGCCGACGCTACAGCGCCCCGCCTCGACCCGAGGCAAGCTCCGCAACACTCCCGCCACCTCGGCCAAGGTCACCGCCAGTTCGGCCAGTCGATTCACGCGGTTTGCTCCACGCCGGGTTCCAGAAGCCGGTGACGCACGAGCTCGGTCAGTACCGCACGCACGTCGTGCTCAAGCTGGTTGGAAGCAGTCGGGTAGCGTTCGCGGATGCACTCCACCATCTCCTTTGTGCAGTGACGCTGCCCCGCGAGTTCCCAGACAAACTTTCCCGTGTGATTGAGTCGAAACGTGGTGCCCTCGCCGAGATGGACAATCATCAATTCCGAACCCATGGATTCGCTTGCCACATTGGCTGGCACTCGGAAACGCGACTGGGGTTCGATCATCGCCATGTTCGCCTCGGGACGAAGGCGAGATGCCGACGAGGGCCCCGTCCGTTGCCGCCACATGCGCTTGATCCAACCCACCATCGAGGTCGTTTCCCTCCGTGACCAGCCACGCGACCTGCCATCACTCTATCCCCAGCTCCGCCGATCACGTAGCGAAGCGGTCTTGCCGGATTCGCTCCACGGCCGTTTCACCGCTCTCTTCGTCCAGCCCTCTGCGACCATTCCAGTCAGACCGCCTCGTTCCTAGCCCACCACTTCCGGCGCATGGCCCGCCGGCGGCTCCAGAGTCATCTGCCATGGTTTGTTCCGGCCGAATGGTCCGCGTAGAGGCATGCGCCCGACTGCGGCCGTTCGGTCGAAACTGTCCAGCGTGGACTACGCTCCGAACCACGCGCCAAATGCGGCCTGATCGCCGATTGCTCCGAAGTTGTTGATGAACAGGTTGTTGAGTGGATCGCCCGTGGTCGTGAACGGCGTATTGTTGACGCTGAGGTACCACTGGCTGTTGCCCGCCCGGAAGACGCCCACCTTGGTGAAGCCCGAGCCCGTCCAATCTCCCACCGCAGCCTGGTCACCGACGGTGCCGAAGTTGCTGATGAACAGGTTGTTGGCCGGGTCGCCCGTGGTCGTGAACGGCGTATTGTTGACGCTGAGGTACCACTGGCTATTGCTCGCCCGGAAGACGCCGACTTTGGCGAAACCGGTGCCATTCCAGTCGCCCACACGCGCCTGGTCACCGACGGTGCCGAAGTTGCTGATGAACAGGTTATTGGCTGGGTCGCCGGTGGTGGTGAACGGACTGTTATTCAGACTTAGATACCATTGGCTGGCCGTGTCGCGGAACACGCCGACCTTGCTGAAGCCCGTGTTGTTCCAGTCGCCCACGGCCGCCTGATCGCCCACGGTGCCGAAATTGTTGATGAACAGGTTGTTCGCGGGGTCGCCGGTGGTGGTGAACGGCGTGTTGGTCAGGCTCAGGTACCACTGACTGGCTCCCGCCCGAAAGACGCCCACCTTGGTGACGCCGGTGCCATTCCAGTCACCCACGGCGGCCTGATCGCCAACCGTACCGAAATTGTTGATGTACAGATTGTTGGCCGGGTCGCCGGTAGTGGTGAACGGACTGTTGCTCAGGCTGAGGAACCACTCGCTGGTGCTGGGCCGGAACACGCCGATGCGGATGAAGCCATCGCCAACCCAGTCGCCGAACACCGCCTGGTCGCCGACCGTGCCGAAGTTGCTGATGAACAGGTTGTTGGCCGGGTCGCCCGTGGTCGTGAACGGCGTATTGTTGACGCTGAGGTACCACTGACTGGTCGTGTCACGGAAGACACCAATCAGGTCCGGTTGCGTTGCTAGGCCGACAGCATTGGAGAACGGCGAGGTGGTATTGATGTTCGTTCCGGCGGTCGGCGTGTCGGTGACCGTGATGACTGCGGCGGGACCGAAGATGTTGGTCAGGCGAACGCGGAAGAAGCCTGCGGCATTGGTCGTGATGGTCGCCTGCCCCAGAAGCGTCTGGCCCTGGCTGCCCGACGGGCTGGCAAAGACCTGGAAGATAAAGGTCTGGTTCGCCGCCCCTGCCACGGTCCCCTCGACGACGAGGAGGTGACGGCCAGGGAAGAAGTTGGCCGAACTCACCGTGGGCGGTGTCTGCAGCAGCGGGGCCTGGGTGATACCTGCCGTCGTGTTCCCGAAGATGGAATTGCTCAGGATTTGGTTGCCCGTGGAACTCGGCGACCCCTGCTCCAGGACGCCGCTGGCGCCATTGTTTCGGATGGTGTTGCCCGTGATGACGTTGTTTCTGGCCGTATCAATATTGATGCCGTCCTGGGTGTTGCCGAGGTTGACCGTCACCCCCAAGTCGGTACCAATGAAGTTGTTGCTGACGGTATTGTTGTTGGCACCCAGGTAAAGCGTGATGCCCGTCTGGTTACGGCCGACGACGTTGGCGGTGATGGTGTTGCCGGAAGCGCCCTGAACGAGGATTCCTTCAAGCGTGTTGCCTTGGGCCCCGGTGCCAGCCGCGTTGACACCAATGAAGTTTCCCTGAATGGTATTACCCGTCGCTGTGGCGCCGCCGATGAGGATACCCACCCCGGTGTTGCCGGAGACGAGGTTGCGCAGGGCGGCCGTGGCGCCGCCGACGACGTTGTTGGAGCCTCGGTCGATGAAGATTCCAAAGCCGCCGCCGTTCACACCGTTGCCCGTGACTATATTGCCCTGAATGGTGTTGCCGTCACTGGTGGGTGTGGACAGGCCGACGGGTGGTACCAAGTCAATGCCGGAGGTGCCGTTGCCGGTGATGGTGTTGTTCTTGATCGTATTGTTATCGGCACCTTCAAGGAGGATTCCCTGGACGCCGAAGTTCCTGATAGTTAAGTTTTGAATCGTGCTGCCTGCGGCGTTGGGAATGACCTTGAAACCAGCAGCACCGGCGCCCGCCAATGTCCCGTCCACGATGATGTTCTGCCCGGACCCGTCAATCAGGAGTGTACCCACGGTACCGGTTCCAATCGGCTGATAGGGCGAACCAGGGGTGATGGTCCCGCTCACAGTAAAAGTGACGCTGTCTGGCCCGGGGTTCAAATTCGCCGCGTCGATTACCTGGCGAAGTGACCCAGTGGTGCCTGCGCCCAAGGGCGTACTGGCATCGCCCGTGTTGCTGACTGTAAACGCCGTTGGCGTCGTCCGGTCTTCCAGCAATTCGAGAAACGGCCTGAATTTCCGGCTCAGGCGACGACCCAAGACCGTCGCGGCCTGCTGCTTCTTGGGGAACCACTGACGCAACCAGTCGCGGATCATGAGGGCACTCCTCGGACGAGAGCTAGGCACAGGGCGCGGCCGGCCCGAAGCTCGGTTAGTTCGGTCGTGGGGTAAATGCAGGATGGTGCAGGAACGAACAGCGCCTCTACGCACCGACGCCCGCGCGCCGATGCCGTCTCTCTGCCGAGTCTGCGAGTATTTGCACATGGACCGAGCGCTCGCCCTGCGCGACTCAAGGTCGCCCGCTGTTGGGCCGCTTGTAGGTGTAGTCCGCGCGGGCACCCGACTTGCCGAGCAAGTTGAAGAGGTTGCCGACAGGCACCAGCGACGGTGGCTCGTAGTGCAATTTCTCCAGGGACTCCGTCGTCGGGAGCTTTGCGTCGCTCCCCTCGGGCTGCGTCCGTGCAGCGTCAGCAGGGTACTGATTCATGGACAGTTTCCTTGATTCTCGGGTTCTCTCGATCGCGCTGTTCCCGGAGCCAGCGCTCCAGCTGCGCGATATCGAGCAAGGACAGGAACGAGCGATCCGTCGAACACTGTTGCGAGTTCCGTTCCAGGCGATCAAACGATTCACGTAATGCCGACTGATCCACATATGGACCCGATTCCCACCGCGCTTCACTCAACAAGGTGCGCCATCCCACCCGGTTCCTCTCAAAGATACCGGACAAGACCGGTTCAAACGTCGTCGCCTGCCGGCGGTGGGCGATCACGTCCGGAAGCAATCCCGCCATCGCGCGTCGGAGCAACTGCTTCATGGCACCGTGTGGTAGCCGGTGTTCCACCGGCAAGCTCAGGACGAACTCGACCAGAGACCGGTCGAGAAACGGCAGGCGCAATTCCAGTCCTTGACGGGCAGCGCGAAGCGACTGAAGCTCCACCGCCCACCAGAATCCGGGGCGGGTCAGCCAGTTCCAGGTTACCTGGGCCGTCATTGCTTCGGGAACAGCGGCATGATCCGGTTCCTTCTGCTGGGTCGCGAGCGCTTCGCGAAGTCGAAGCCATTGGGGTGGTGCGCTCGTCCGTCGAGGCCAGAGACGCCGGAGCATTCGCCGACAGGAAGAGGGCACGGTCTCACCTGCAGCTTCGCGGAGGAAAAACCACCGACCGTGGGTCGAATAGCCCGTTCCCTGAATCAGCTGCCGCAGTAAGGTTACCCACCAGCCGCGCCGGGCCAACTCGCGAAACACCCCGCGCTCGAACAGGACTTCATCACCGCCGAAGCCACTCAGGATGGCGCCAGCGCCAATCCGATGCGCGAGTTGGAAGTCCCCTTCGAGACTCTGTTCACTACTGCTTGCCCACGGATGCCCGACACACATCTGCTCTTGATCGAGTGGCCCTGCCGACGCGCCGTCCCAAGTAAAGTGTGGGAACCGAACCTGACGAACGACCGCGTCAATGTAAGGCGTCTCGTCGCAAGCAAGCCCGGGGTAAACCGCCGACGCCAGATGCACGACCGGCCGAGGCATCGAGGCCTCTCCACAGATCGCATCCGCCATGCACACGGTCGAGGAGGAGTCGAGTCCGCCGCTCAGCTGCGCGACGATGGGACGGTCGCCTTCGAGTCGCCGTGCAACCGCGGTGCGGAACCGATTCCGGAACTCCTGACGGCAATCATCGTCCGTCAACCCACGCGCCGGCTCCGGTGGCGTCCAGTATCGTTTTTCGTGGAGTTGGCTCGATGTCGCCTTCAGCCAGTGTCCTGGGCGCACGCGGCGAATCGCGCGGAAGAAGGTCTCACTCTCGAAGCGATGGTCGCCCTCGAGGTAATCCAGAACGACGCAGTCATCGAGCTCACGATCGACTTCCGCGATCGAAAGCAGCTGTTCGACCTCGCTGGCAAGGAATAACCCCTCGCTGACCGCGGTGAAGAAAAGCGGACGGACGCCAAAGGGATCTCGTGCCGCGAAAACGCTCTGCTCACTCGCGTCCCACAAGACGAATGCGAAGTCGCCCTCCAGATGTTCCGGCAGCCGGGTTCCCCACCGCCGATACCCGAGAACAAGGAGATCCTCGTCGGACGGAAGCGGACGATTGGACCTTAGCAGCTGAGCTGCCAGCTCCGCGCGATTGTCCAGCCGAGCATCCGCCGCACACCACACGCCGAGCGCCGATACCGTCCCGGATACGGGGACTGGCACCGGGGAACATGTCCCCAAACACGCGTGTGCCGCCCTCTGGAGACGATGGTGTTGCCCCCGGTGAGGGACGCAATCAAGCATCGATTCCACCGGGGCAGGGCAAACCGATGCCCCGGTCCAATCGAACGCCGCTGCAAGACCGCG
Source organism: Gemmataceae bacterium (assembly GCA_019752375.1). GTDB lineage: Bacteria > Planctomycetota > Planctomycetia > Gemmatales > Gemmataceae > JAIEMG01. The sequence continues at coordinate 28,841 of JAIEMG010000192.1, forward strand.
GAGTGACACGAAGGTAACTTCTCAATAACCCTGGGTCAGCGCGCAATCTGAGCAGGAAGGCGAACCGCAGCGCGGTTGGTCAGGTCAGGCGAGGGCGGCGTCGCGGGCCTTGGCGCGTTGGCGGATCAGGTC
>JAIEMG010000041.1 GCA_019752375.1 Gemmataceae bacterium
GGGCTCGATGTGAATTTCTTGGAAGAAGTGCTCAAATCCTCGCCGAAAATGGGTAATCCAAAATGAGTTCGCCCTGGGCGTCGAGCAGGCCGATCTCCACGGCCTGGGCAAGCACATTTTCATCGGTGTACGGGTCGCGGCCAGCGGTCCCGAGGGTGGCGAGGGCGTCGAGCAGCACGGCGGCGTCGGCAAGCAGGTCCGCCTTGCGCTTCTGCACGCGGGCGCCCCAGGCTCCTTATCTTGTTGATTTCAGGACTACGCACATGAACAATCAAGGGCTTGAGTAACCCTCGGGAGTATCGCCGATGCACTCTCAAAGCGAAGGAGTAATCTGGGAGAGTTCTCCGTCTCACTGGACCGAGTTCGGCACCCATTTGAAATGCTCAGTGATCTTGATCGTCATCCCAACCGCCAGCTTCATCCTTTTTCACTTCTACCTGAAAAATACCCGCTTCCGGCACCATCTCTTGTACTGGCTGCTCGTCGCTGGGCTGGTTCTCTGGCCACTCATGAGGATCTTCTGGATCAGGTTGCGGACCAAGTCGATACGCTGGACTCTCTCCTCCGATCGTTTGACGAGAACTTTTGGCGTCTTCTCCCACCAGACGGACAACCTGGATTTATATCGGGTTCAGGACATGTACCTCTTGCAACCGTTTATCCTTCGCATGGTCGGGTGTGGCTGGGTCAAGCTGCTCACGACGGACAAAACGGACAAAGACATGTGGGTCGGTGCGATCAAGGACCCAACCGAGTTTTACGAATTGATCCGCAAGCACGTCAACCAATGTCGGTTACGGGTCGGCGTCCGAGAAGTCGACACGGGTTGAGCCGAGGGCGTTGGTGGCGCCCGTCCGGGTGGCTACTCTAATGCGCCGCAACGGGCATCCCTGTGGCCACGGGTCAGCGACGATGTTCACCCCATCTCGTTTCAAATCCACTACGCGCCCGCCGCTGAACTGAACGGGCAGCGGTGCAGGTTGTTCGCGGCTCCTTATGGGTGCGCGGCCAAGTTCAACGCCAGTATCCCGCTGCCCGACGCGGCGCCGGCTGGGGTGCGCGACGAGCAATTGGCGAAAGCCATTTTGAAAAGTGCTTGAACCACCGGTCCGTTCGGCGCAGACTAGCAAGGAATCGCTTGCCCATCAGGCTCGGTCGCGAGCGGCAACCGCGATGCTGATCCCCGGGGTCCGCGCCCAATGGAGGGGCCCATGCAGCTGACGCAGCCCGTTGATCCCTTCGGCGAAGTCAACGTCCACCGCCAGCCCAATGGTCAGCTGACGATCGTGGCCACGATGCTCACGGAGCCAGACATCGAGGGGGCGCGCACCGGCCTGGCGCTGGATGCGTCGGCGTCGATGAAGAAGCTGTACGGGATCAGCAATGTCGCTGGGGGCCTGTTCGCGAAGGCCGCCAACGTCGTCAACGTGGTTGAACCGGTGGCTCGCACCATGGCCGGCTACCTCGCCAACTTTTCTTCCAACGGCAAAGCGAACCTGATCTACTGGGCCTGTAGTCCCGATGGGTCGATGATCCAGGGCATCGGCGACTTTAACGAAGAAGAGGCGAGTCGGGTGTGCATCAATGGGCCTCGCGGCAACGTCTGGGGCCGCGGCACCAAGCTCCTGCCGCCCGTCCGCTACTTTATCGAAAATGCATTTCGCACCTCGCCGTGGGCCATCTGCGTGTTTCTCACGGACGGCATCATCGAGGACCTCGATGCCGTCAAGGCGTACTCGATGCAGTTCGCCCGGCAAATCGCCACCGGGCAGCGGCGGTTCATCAAACTGGTGTTGCTGGGTGTAGGCGAGGAGATCGACGAAAAGCAGATGGAAGAGTTGGATGACATGTTCGAAGGGACCAACTTGCGCGATCCCAAGGGGCGGCCCATCGACCTCTGGGACCACAAGCTGGCCCGTGAGATGCGCAAGTTCGAGGAGGTGTTCGCCGAGGTGGTCAGCGAAGACACCATCGTCGCCGACTGGGGTCGTGTCCTGGATCCCGCCGGGCGGCCGGTGCAAGAATACCGCGATGGGCTGCCAGCCTTGCTGCGCTTCACACTTCCAGAGACGGCCAGGTCTTTCACCCTGGTCTTTCGTGGGCATCAAATAACGCAGGACATTAGCGAGGCCTTCATTCGACTTCGGTGAGCCGTGCCGCGCCGCCCTTTCTTTCCGGAGCCTTCGTCATGCCCCCGCCCGACGAGATCAGTCATCAGTTGCCCAGCACCATCGTGGCCAAAGAGTTCGGCGAAGTGAACGTCCGCCGGGCCGGCCAGGTCCTGCACGTAGGGTTCACCGTCCTGATGGAACCGCAGGGCGCCGACGCCGAGGGCTGGCAGACCGGCGTTGCGCTTGACGCCAGCTCTTCGATGAAGGGCTGCTACGGTCGACGGGTGACCGGCGACGTGCCTACCGAGGCGGCCGCCGAATATGCTCGGCGCGGCTGGGTGCAGGTGAAGATCAAGGACGGCGCTCGCGTGCAAGTGCTTCAGAAGCCGGCCCATGAGGACGCCCTACGACGTGGCTACGTGCGCTATTCAGACAATATCATTGAGCCGCGCGCGCGCGAATTCGTGGCCTATCTGGCCGGCAACCTTGACGCGGATGGCGGCACCACGGTCATTTACTGGGCGTGCGGCGACGGCACGGGCCTAGAGGTGCTGGGCGACGTTACCGTCGAGCAGTGTCGCTCCCTGGAGATTCGCGGGCCTGCGAAGATCGAGTTCGGCGCCGGGACGCAACTGACGCCCGCTGTCGACTACTTTGTGCAGCGGTTTCGCGACGCGCCGCGCGGCATGTTTCTCTTCCTGACCGATGGCCGGCTCGACGACCTGGCACGTGTCAAGCAATACACGACTCAGCTGGCGGAAGCCATCGCCGCGCACCGTCGCAATCCCGTCAAGTGTGTGCTGATTGGCGTGGGCGACCGCATCGACGAACAACAGATGGAAGAGCTGGACGATCTCGATACCGGTACGGGCGTGGACATCTGGGACCATAAAATCGCCCGGGACATGCGCGGCCTGACAGAGATTTTTGCCGAAGTGGTGGACGAGAACCAGATCATCGCCCCCACAGCGCGCATCTTCGATGCGACAGGCCGGCTCGTGAAGCATTTTACCGATGGGTTATCGGCCAAGGTGGCGTTTGAAATGCCCGCTGCATCCGCTTGGTTCGAGTTGGAGGTCGGTGGCCAGCGCGTACGGCAATCGGTCGCCATCCCTCGCTAGAACCGTTTGCCTTAAACCCCCACGCTGCGAGAAGGACTCACCCATGTCTCGAAAGGGAGTGGTCGTACAGCTGGCGTCTCTGGCTCTGCGGCCGCTGCTTGGCGACGGCGCCGACAACCTGGTCAAATTGGTGGCCGATCGCTTGACCGATCGTGGCCACCAAGTCACCCTGGCGCTTGAACGCGCCAATCAGCGGGCATGGAAAGCCCTGGAAGTCTCCCTGGTCGAGCCGTCGTGGTGGGGCCAGTGTAAGAGTGCGCTCAATGCAGCGGAGGAGAAAGCGTTTCGCCAGCAAGTCCAGACGTTCCTGCGTGTCGTGCCGCTGGCCGACCTCGCGGCCCAAGGTCCGGAATTTCGCCGGTGCTGTCTCGCTGAATTACGCGATGCACGTCAAGCCGGGTTGTTACCAGGCGAACGTCTACCGCCCGACGAGGTCGCCGTCCAGGCCCGTGCATTTTCCCGTTACGCCGATCCGCAGAGCGTATGCCGGGCGGATTGGCAAGCCGTCTCGGACGTCGTGCAAGAGTTGAAACAGGCGGGGCACTTCAAGCTGGCACAATACGTATCGTTGCGGCCGGCGCAAAGTCAGCCCCTGCTCGTCACCGCCGTGCGCTTCTTCTTCCGCCGCGAGGTCGAAACGGACCAAGAACTCTCGCGCAGTCTCACCTTCCAGCAGCTGGAGACGTTAACGCAAGCGCAGGAAGCAGCCTTTCGCGGGCTTGGCGACCTTTTGACACGCCATGGTCAGAAGTTGGACGAGGTGCTGACCACACTGACGGAGCTTCGGCAGCTGGCGCAGCAAACGCGCGACGACGTGGACGACGTCAAGCAAATCGTCAGTGGCACCCGCGACGAACTGGAGGCGAGGCTGCTTCGGATGGAGCAGTTGATGCGGCAGCAGTATCAGGAACTAGTGGCGACACTGGCTCGTCAGGCGAACCGGTCAACCGAACCGGCACCGCTGCCTCCGACGATCGGTTCCAGCCAGGACCAGCGTCGGCAGGTCGAGCACCTGCTGAACCAGTGCCGCAATGTTCCGTCGCAGCAGCAGCCAGCGAGCAGTGTCGCACAGATGGCGAATCGGCTGGAGGCATTGGCCCGCGACTACGACACCACGCGACAGCGAGCCTTTCCATTTCTGAGCGCGCCAGACAAAGTTCCGCCCGCGCCGATTGCGCCGCCTCCCCCTGCTCCACCATCGCCACCAACACCACGTGATTCGGAAGCTTACCGGCTGATCTCTCCAATTTTTTTGCAGCAACCCGTCAAAAAGCGAGGGAAGCAGGAAGATTCGGGGAAGTGAGCCTGCTTCATTCATGCGAAATCAATGAACCACCGAGGCACGAAGGCAAGGATAAAACACCTCCGAAGAAGCATTGCCCACTCCGAGTTGTTGCTTTACTTCCGACTCCACCTCGTACTTTCTTCTCCGCGTCTCGTGGTTCATGCTTTGGGGCGCCCTTAACCCGCAACCTTCTCGCAGACACCCGCCAGCGCTCGTTCCACGCGCTCCGCTTCGGGCATTGGTTTGTTGGTCGCCGGGTCGACGGCCTGGCAGGCGCCGCCGATCATGCGCGTGACGATACGGCCGCAGCCGGCTGCGTTGCCGCGCAGGTGCGGGGCGTCGAGCAGGCCGATCTCCACGGCCTGGGCAAGCACATTTTCATCGGTGTACGGGTCGCGGCCGGCGGTCCCGAGGGTGGCGAGGGCGTCAAGCAGCACGGCGGCGTCGGCAAGCAGGTCCGCCTTGCGCTTCTGCACGCGGACGTCATTGGTCATGTCGGGCAGGCCGAGCAGGCACTGGGAGATGGCGCCATCGGTGATGCGGCACGCTTCGATCAACTCGTCCGCGGTCGTGGCGTGGTGCGCTTCGGTGTGGCCGACGATGTGGACGATGTGCGGTTTCAACTGCATTTGCAAGCAGACCGTTGCAGCCAGGTGGCCGCGGGCGACGGCGGGGTCGGGCGGATAGGAAGTCAGGCCGCCGCGTGTCTCGCGCCAGACATGAAAGTCTTCGTTTTGCAGCGATTGCACCAGGTCCAGCTTCGCCAGCATCTTGCCCAGGTCCATGACCGGCGACGTGCTGGGCGGGTTATTGAACATCAGCTGCTGGACGTAGTCGTGCACGCCGCAGGCCCGCGCGTTGTAGGCAGCCAGGTAAGCCGCGACGACGGCGACCACGTCCGGCGCATCGCGCAGGCTCCAGTGATGCGATTCGTTCATTTCCACCGGGATGCGCCGCTCGGCGTGCCACCGCATCAACGTCTGCGTTTCGGGAATCGACTCGCGCAGCGGACGCGGACTGCGGCCGTCGAGCTGCGTGTACCAGAACAGCGGAATGGCGCACCAGGCGTTGTTGATGGTCTTCGCCAGCATTGGCGCCCATTTCAACGTGTCGCGGGTGCCGCTGTAGCAGCGCATGAGCGGGAAATTGCCGAGACGGCAGTGGGCGTGCAGGGCAGCCAGGTCCGCCTCGGTCCGCACCGGGACGCCGCCGGCGCCGTGGGCGTTGGGGTCCATCTCGCCGGGACGGAAGAAGTGCTCCTGGGCGTTCTGGTCGGTGCCGAGCGAAATGACGTCCAGGCACTCGGCGCGAGCGATGTCCACCACGCCCGTCAGCGTTTCTTCGACGGTTGGCCGCCCGAAATGATGGCGCAGGAGCGGATAGGGCGCCTTCCAGCGGATGCGGTCGGCCAGCGTTTGCGGCGGCGGTGTGCCGACGGCGGACTCGGCCTGCTCCCCGCGCAGGTAAGCAACCACGGCTTGCTTGGATGTGCCGCTGGCAAACGTCATCTGGAACAGGCCGAGTTCGCGCGCGATAGCAACACACGGTTCGGTGCCGCCAAACAGCCAGGCCCGGTGCGAAGCGCCCTGGGCGGCGACCTTGGCTGCCAATTCGTTGAGCAGAGCTCGGCAGTTTTCCGGCGTCAACCGATAGCCGACAGCCACCAACGCGGGGTCGAGGGCGTTGACCTTTTCCAGCAGGGCATCAATGGAGATGGCTGGCCCGAGGCAGACCGTCTCGTAGTCGAGCTGCTCGGCCAGGTTCAGGAAATTGACAACGCCCGCGACATGGACGCAATCGCCGATGGCGGCGCCGACAATCAGCTTCTCATTCATGCGATTACCCTGCGGACAACATGTGCGGAACCAGGGCCAGCTCCGAGTTGAAACGCGGGAACGGGATCGAGCCCGCGGTCGCAGGACTGGTCTGCATCGACCCGCCTTCGACCAGGGCGCGGATCCCCGCCACGTCGCGACCCTCCAGGCCAAGTGACTTCAGTGTGCGCGGCTCCTGCCAGGCTTCGCGGCCCAGGGCCGTTCGGGCTCGTTCGACCAGGCTTCGCAGCGTCGGCGTGGCGATGCCGGCGGCGGCGGCGAGTTCGATCAGCGGGATCAAGCCGGTCGGCACGTCTTCCAGCAAGTATCGGTGCTCGATCTTGGTGGGCGCCTTGATGCCCTTGTAGGCTGGATTGCCGCCGACGGCTGCTTGCATGGTATCGGCATGGTGGCCGTAGGCGGAGGCGATCCAGTCCGTCAGCGAGCAGACGGGCACGCCATAGGCGCGAGCGATCGCCAGGCGCTCGGCGTCGGCTGCGGCAAGGGTGGCGGCGACGGCCGGCGTGACGCCTTCAGCGTAGAAGTCAAAGGAGTCGCCGCGTTGGATGCGGTCGGCATTGAGCAGCGTGATGACCGGGTGCAGCATGGCGCCGACGTTGGTCAGGCTCGTGTGCAGCACCGAACGAGCCGCAGTCAGCATGGGCAGCAGCGGCTGCCAGGCGGCGAGAAGATCGGGCGTCCGGACCGCGGGCAGGGCCGCGGCCAGGACTTCGGACTTGGTGCCGAAGATGACCGCACTGGCCGGACCCGTGTTCCGGGCAGCCAGCGGAAAGGTGTTGGCTTCACCGAGCAGGATGCGAGCCCGGCAACCGGCCTCGCGGAGCACGCGCCGGAACTCCAGGGCGCCGCCGGTCCGGCCCGGCATCAGCAGCACGCTCTGGCCGTCACGCAGGTGGGGTGCACACTGGCGGGCAATGTCTGCATGAGCGAAGGCCGGAACGGCAACCAGGATGAGCCGTGCATCGGCCACGGCGGCCGCGATGTGCGAGGTCGCCAGGGCGATGGGTGCCAGGACTTCCTCGGCCCCGGCCGACGTCAGACGAACGCCGCCCAGTTCCGCAACGCACGCGACACGCTCCGAGGAGCGGTTCCACAGGGCGACGCGATGGCCCTGCTGGGCCAGGAACGCCGCCAGGGCCAGGCCGCCATGACCGGCACCGAGGATCGCCACCGAGCAGGGCCGTGCCTTCGCTCGCGCGGACCGGCGCGTGAACATTTGCCGGCTGAAACGAACACGCGGGTTCGTCGTGTCGGAAATGCTCGGGACGTTTTGTTGCAGGATGTCCAGCATGGATGTCTCGTTGTCCAGCTCGGCGATTGGGTGATGGAAGCACTACGGCGGAAGTCCCGCCGATCTGGCACCAATGCACAGGAATTTTCCGGTGCGGCCTTACGGCTGAGCTGGGGTTCAGACAGAACCAGAGTAGCGGAAATATGTTACGTCAACATTCAACATTCGCTCGTTCCAGCAGCGCGGCGGGCCCTCGCCGGCGCGTTGGGTCAGCGTGGGTACTGTTCTTCGGGCCACTCGCCTAAGATGAGGAGGCACCGGCTCCATTAGTGCTACGGCGCTTGCTTGGAAGCACGATTCACGATTCACCGGAACCGTCTGTAGCCGCAGGCTTTAGCCTGCGGACCAAATGTACGGCACCTGCGATGTCATTCCGCAGGCTGAAGCCTGCGGCTACAGACGTTGCGCGGGTCGTTCCGCGGAATGGAGCGCGGTAGTATTAGTCGGTGAGGGTTGCGAAGATGGCTGGCACCGATCGGGTCGGGGAAATCGGCTGCCAGATTTTGCCGTCTGCGGGGGTATGAGTGGATGGGGGACGTTCACGACTCCGGAACGCGGGTCTCGCTCCTCGGGCGCTTGCAGCGCGATCCGACCAACGAATCGACGTGGAGCGAGTTTGTCGATCATTACGGCAGCAAGATCTACGGCTGGTGCCGCCGCTGGCGGCTGCAAGACTCCGATGCCCAGGACGTCACCCAGGCGGTGCTGCTCAAGCTGGCTGCCAAGATGCGCGACTTCACGTACGACCCGTCGCGCAGCTTTCGCGCCTGGCTGCGGACGTTGACGCATCACGCCTGGAGCGATTTCCTGGAGATGCGCGGCCGGGCGGGCCTCGGCAGCGGCGACAGCAACGTCGGCGACCTCCTGCACAGCGTCGAGGCGCGTGACGATCTGCTCCGCGAGCTGGAAGAGCAGTTCGATCACGAGCTGCTTCAAGAAGCGATCCTTCGCGTCCGTCTGCGGGTCGCGCCCCAGACGTGGGAAGCGTTCCGATTGACCGCCCTGGAGCGGCTGTCCGGCGCGGAGGCCGCTCAGCAGATCCCGATGCAAGTGGCGCAGGTGTTCGTCGCCAAACGCCGGGTGCAGAAAATGCTCCGCGAGGAGATTGCCCGGCTGGAACGACCTGCGAATTGAGGACGCCGTCATGAGCCGCTGCCCTTCCGAGAAGCAGCTCGACCTGTTCCTGGAAGAACAACTCACCGATGCCGACGTGCGAAGCGTGTCGGCGCACGTTGCCGTGTGCGAACGCTGCCAGTCGGTGCTGGAGCGCCTCACCGGCGATGTGGAGACCGACGAGCCGTCCGTGGTGTTGTCGCGTTCGAGCGTCGCGGCGGGCGCGGCGCTGGAGTCGCGGCCGTCCGTGGACTTCCTCCTGCGTCTTCGACAGACGCCCCCCGGCGCGCTTGCCAGAGAGTCCACCAGCCCTCGGCACACGGCGGAACTGGCCGCCGAGACTCCGCAGGTCAGCGGTTACGAGATCATCCGCGAAGTGGGCCGCGGCGGCATGGGCGTCGTCTACCAGGCCCGGCACCTCGGGTTGAATCGACTGGTGGCGCTCAAGATGGTCCGCACGGGCGTGAACGCGGGGCCGAAGGAACTGGAGCGGTTTCGCCAGGAAGCCGAAGCCGTGGCCCGGCTGCACCATCCGAACATCGTACAGATCTACGACATTGGCGAGTCGGCCGGCCGGCCCTATCTGGCGCTGGAATACGTGCCCGGCGGCAGCCTGGTCCAACACCTGCGCGGCGACCCGCAGCCGGTTTACCCCGCCGCGCGACTGGTGGAAACCCTGGCGCGTGCGGTCCATGTCGCGCACACGAACGACATCGTCCATCGCGACTTGAAGCCCGCCAACATTTTGTTGTCGAATCAAGAGCTGAGAGACGAGAGTCCAGAGCCTTCGAGTCCAGAGTCCAATGCGGAGCGTCCAGAGCCAAAAGCGGGTGCGTCCAATTTGGATTCTCGGCTCTCAGCGCTTGGCTCTCGACTGTCGACTCCGAAGATCACCGATTTCGGACTGGCCAAGCGGATCGACGCGCAGACGAGCGGTACCGAGACAGGCGAAGTGGTCGGCACGCCCAGCTACATGGCGCCGGAACAAGCGGCGGGTCGCGGCAGGCCGGTCGGACCTGCCGCCGACGTCTACGCGCTGGGTGCCATCCTCTACGAGATGCTGACCGGCCGTCCTCCCTTCAAGGGACCGACGGCGCTGGACACCGTGCTTCAGGTAATCCACGAGGAGCCGGTGCGTCCGAGCGGGCTGCGGCCCAAGCTGCCGCGCGACCTGGAGACGATCTGTCTCAAGTGCCTGGAGAAGGAGCCGTATCGCCGCTACAGCAGTGCCCTGGCACTGGCCGCGGACCTGGCACGCTTTCGGCACGGCTCGCCGATTCACGCACGGCCCGTCAGCGCTCGCGAGCGCGTATGGAAGTGGGCACGGCGTCGCCCCGTCCAGGCCGGATTGCTTGCGTGCCTGGTCGTGGTGACCGTACTGGGCTTTGCCGGAATCACCTGGCAATGGCAGGAAGCCGCGGCAGCTCGCGACACGGCCCTGGCGGAGAAACGCGAGAAGGAAGAACAGAAGGAACAAGCCGACGTGGCCCGCAGTGCCGCCGAGCTGGCCCAGCTGCAAGCCGCCGAGCAGCGCCGCCAGGCCCGCGTCGCCCTCTACTACAGCCGCATCGCACAAAGCGAGTTGCAGTGGCGCGTCAACGACTATGTCGGCGCCGAGCACGCGCTGTCGGAATGCCTGCCCACCGCTGGGCTGGTCGATCGGCGCGGCTGGGAGTGGTACTACCTGCGCGGCCTGTACCGGACCTACCTGTTCACCCTGCGCCACCGGACCGAAGGCATCAGCGGCGACGTCAGCGTGCGGCCCGATGGCCGCTGGATTGCATCGGTCCAGGGTGGTCACAGTCCCGACGCCCAGGGCAAGACCGCGGAGGTCCGCATCTGGGATGCGCGCAGCGGCGACGTCGTCCACGTCTGGACCGTCCCGGCAACCTACCATCGACTGGCGTTCAGTCCGGATGGGAAGGGTCTGGCGCTGGCGGGCACCGACGGCACGATTGTCCTGCGCAACACGGAAACTCGCGAGGAAGTCCTGCGCTATCGCCCGCACACCGACTCGGTCGCGGGGCTGGTGTTCAGTCCCGATGGCAAGCGCCTCGCGTCGGCGAGCTGGGACGGCCTGATCAAGATTCGCGCGATCGAATCGGACGGCACTCGCACCCTGAAAGGCCACACCGGCCGCGTCTACGACCTTGCGTTTCATCCCGACGGCGACCGCGTTGCCTCGGCGGGCGAGGATGGCACCGTTCGCCTCTGGGACAGTCACAAGGGCGAGCCGCTCCAGGTCTATCGCGGCCACAAGAGCGCGGTCTTTGGCGTTGCCTTCAGCCCCAACGGCGAACTGCTTGTCTCCGCGGGAAGCAACGGCAACCTGAAACTCTGGGACGTGGCAACCGGCCGTGTGACGCAGAGCTTGACCGGGCAAGTCGGCGCCGTGCTGAACGTGGCTTTCAGTCCGGATGGCCGCTACCTGGCCTATGGGGGCGGCGATATGACGGTCCGCGTCTGGGACGTTGAATCAGGCGTCGAGCGGATCGTGTTTCGCGGCCATACCGCCGCGGTGGATGGCGTACATTTCACGCCGGACGGGCAACGTCTGGTCTCCGGCAGCGCCGGTCAGGCGGCGGTCAAGGTCTGGGACCTGACCCGCCACCCCGAATTCGCCACGCTGGCGCGCACCGGCGCCGATATCGAAGCCCTGGCATTCGCCGAAGGCGGCCGAAAGCTCGTCTCCATCAGCGTCGGCGGCCAGCTCCAGACATGGGATGCATCCTCGGGGGTGCTGGAGGATGAGCGATCGTTGCCCCTGAGTGCGAAGGTCCTCGCGCCCGCCGTGCTGGCCGCGTTCAGCGCGGATGGCCGGCTCCTGGTCGCTCGCGGTCGGAATGACAGCCGGATGGCCCGTGCCTGGAACGTCGCCGATGGCGCCGAGATGGCGGTGCTGCGCGGCCACCAAGTGCCCATCAACTGCGTGCGTTTCAGCAGCGACGGCAAACGCGTGGCCACCGGCGGCTGCGATACCCTGGCCACCGGGCAAGCGCAAGAGGTCAAGGTGTGGGATGTCCAGACCGGCACCGAGCTCGCTTCGGTGCAGGGCAAGGGACCGCTCTTCAACATCGCCTTCAGTCCCGACGGCCATTACTTGGCCCTGGCCGGCGAAGGCGGTTTGCTGAGCGTCCTGGACTGGTCAGCCGGGCAGACGCAGTTTCAGGTGGTCGCACACCGCGGCGACGTATCGGCGCTGGCCTTCAGTCCCAGCGGCAAACGTCTTGCTTCGGCGGGACTGGAAGACCGGACGGTCAAGGTCTGGGACTGGACCGCCAAGCCGCCGCGCAACGCGCCGGCCTTGATCCTGACTGCGCCGACCTTTGTTTGCGACCTGACGTTCAATCCCGATGGCGGCCGCCTTGCCGGCATCGGCCGCGACATGACCAAGCTATGGGATGCCGAAACCGGTCAGGAAGTGATGACCCTGCGCGGCGCCCCGCAGCGGCACTACGACCCCGCTTTCAATCCTCGGCTGATTTTCAGCCCCGACGGCAAACGACTGGCGGGGACCAACTGGGACGAGTCGATCAGCGTCTGGGAAGGCGACGCCCAGGGCGGCCCGCCGGCGCTGGAGCGCCGACAAGCCGCACGCCGCCGCGCCGCGGACGAGCGCGCCACGTTCTGGCACGTCCAGGAAGCCGAACACTGCCTGGAGCACAAGAACCTGCCGGCCGCAAGGTTCCATCTGCAACAGCTCGCGGGCAAAGAGTTGTCGGAACCGCTGCGCATCCGTCGCGCGCGGCTGGCCATCCAGCTGGAAAAGCCATAGCGATCACGACGTCAAGATCACGATCGCGGTGACAAGCTTTGTAGGGTGCGTCAAGCGTACTCGCGCGGACGCACCGGAATGCAGACGTGTCGGAACGATCATCCGGCAAGTGCGGGTTGCGGTGCGTCCGCGCGAGTACGCTTGACGCACCCTACGATCTACGATCCTACGATCCTGACGAGAAAATGGACCACGGATTTCACGGATAACACGGATAAATAAATTCAGTTGCATTGATCCGTGTTATCCGTGAAATCCGTGGTCGAAGTGTTCGAGAGGAAAGCGCACATGCACTGGCTCTTCGGCGGTCGGCGGCTTCAGAAGCTTGGCATCCTGGGCATGAATCGCCGCAACGCCGCCTGTATCCTTGACCGCAATCCGCGCAGCAAATATCCGCTCGTGGACGACAAGCTGCGCATGCGCAACCTGTGCATGCGGATCGACGTGCCGACGCCGGAAATCCACGGCGTGGTGACCGCGTATGGCGAGCTCCGGCAGCTGCCGCGGATCCTCGGCGATCGCACGGACTTTGTCATCAAGCCCAGCCACGGCTCGGCGGGACGCGGCATTCTGGTCATCCTCGGCCGCGCGGGCGATCGGTTCTTACGCCATAACGGCGACACACTGCAGTTCGACCAGGTACGGCAACACATCTCCGACATCCTGAGCGGCATGTATTCCCTGGGCGGCCGACCGGATTACGCCCTCATTCAACAGCGCGTCCTGCTGCATCCCGATTTTCAGCGCATCTCGTACAAGGGCATTCCGGACATCCGCGTCGTCGTCTACCGCAACGAGCCCGCGATGGCGATGCTACGGCTGCCGACGAAGGCGTCGAACGGCCGGGCCAACCTGCACCAGGGCGGCATCGGCACCGGCGTCGACCTGGATACAGGCCGGACCAATCATGCGGTGCAGTCCAATCGCCTCGTCCATCGGCATCCGGACACCGGCGTTCCGCTGCTGGGCATCGAAGTCCCCTTCTGGGACCAGGTGCTCGACATGGCGCGCGGCGTGGCGAAGGCCGTCGACCTCGGCTACGTCGGTGTCGACATCGTCGTGGATGCCAAGCAAGGCCCGATGCTGCTCGAAGCCAACGCCCGGCCGGGCTTGGCCATCCAGATTGCCAACGCCAAGGGACTGCTGCCGCGCCTCGCGGAAATCGACGCCATGCTGGAACAGGGCGCCAACCGGATTGAAGCGGACCGCGTCGTCATCGGACGGATCGGGCAGGTGCTGCGCAAGAGTGCGTGAACGGTCGCCGCATGCGGAATGCGACGCAGCTCCAACGGTACGAGTGACTGTTGGTCATCGATTCGTCATTCCCGCAGGGAACTGGTCTGGGCTTGCAGTCCAACCGCCGGAGTCGGCATACTGGGCGAGGGGCCGCAGGGCGGTGGCCCCATCCATATCCAGGGAAGGAGCCTGCCCGATGGCCATTCGCTTTCACTGCCCCGCATGTGCAGCCAAGCAAAAGGCGGCCGACTACCTGGCGGGGCGCGATCTGAAGTGCTACCGCTGCAATAAACTGTTCACGGTCCCCCGCGCATCGGAGGGGCTTGCCGAGCCATTGCCTGGACCGGTGCAGGGATCGCTGAGCGAATTCGAGCTGACCAGTTCCGCGGACGTTTGGCCCCTGGCCGGATAGGGTGCTGGCGGTCGGTTCAATGTCGGACGGAACGGGGCCCGGTTCATTGTTGGAGATGAACCGGGCCCCGTCTCGCGTCTGGAGCAATATGGCCGGAGCTGGCGGCTTGCGGATGGCGTCCTGACGGCGTTCTTGAAATCCGAGCAGGCGGTGCCGGCCGGCGATGTGATCGCCATCGAGGAGGAGCTGCGTGGCGAGGTGGTGCCGGGTTGCCCGGACTTCCTCGCAGGGATCGACTTGATCGCGCGAGGGACATCCATGAGCACGGACATTCAGGCTGTTGCGCTGCCTGCCACCAAAAGCCGAACCATCGAGCCCTGGCGCTGGGGCGTGGTCTGGTTGATGTTCTTGGCGACCCTCATCAACTACATGGACCGCCAGGTCCTCGGCTCGACCAATGAGCACATCAAGAACGAGTTCGGCCTCAATGAGGAGGGTTATGGCTGGGTGGAGTTCTGGTTCGGGCTCGCCTACGGTCTGATGCAGGTGCCCGCGGGATACCTTGCAGACCGTCTGAACCTTCGCTGGCTGTATGCCGGCGCCTTGCTGGTCTGGTCGGCCGCGGGTTTATTCACTGGCCTGGCGCAGACGGTTGCAATCCTCATGGCCTGTCGCGTGTTGCTCGGCCTGGGCGAGGCGTTTAACTGGACCTGTGCGGTCGGCATTGTCCGCCGCATCATCCCGCTGGAATCGCGCAGCCTGGCCAACGGCATTTTTCACGGCGGCGCATCCATCGGCGCCGTGTTGACGCCTTTGCTGGTCCTGGCAGTGGTCGGTCCGGGTGGAGAGAACTGGCGCCTGGTCTATCAGCTGATTGGAGCGCTGGGGCTGCTCTGGGTGGTGTTGTGGTTCTGGTGCATTCGCGGCCCAAATGCCGAGCTCATCAGCCGGCCCACGGTCGATCCGATCGCGGCGGGCACGGAGCAGCCGGGCGAATCCAGCGGATCATTTCGGCACGTGCTGATGTTGCGGACGTTCTGGATCACCATGGCGGTCAGCATCACCGTCAATTTCTGCTGGCACTGCTGGCGTATCTGGCTGCCGCGCTTCCTCAAGGTTGACTTGCACTTCTCGCAGACCGATATCCAGTACATCCTGATGGCGTTCTTCGTCGCAGCCGACGTCGGCTGCATGGGGGCCGGGTGGCTGACGCGCCGTCTGACGCACGCCGGCTATTCCGTCGAGCGCTCCCGCAAAATTGTGCTGGTGATCACGTCGCTGATGTGCACGGCGGCGCTGCCCGCGGTGCTGATCGTCCAGCCGTGGCTTTCCCTGGCGCTGGTCCTGGTGGTCGCGGCGGGCGCGATGGGCGGCTTCGCGATCTTCTTCTCGCTGTCTCAGGAAATCTCGGCCCGGCACACTTCGCTTTGCCTGGGCATCCTGGGGTCCACGGCCTGGATCATCATTGCCATCCTGACGCCCGTGGTGGGCAGACTGGCCGATGAACTGGGGACGTTTGGCCCCAGCATGATCGCCATCGGTTTTGTGCCGCTGGTTGGGGCGATGATCGGACTGCTCTGGCCGGAACCCCAGCAGCAGTTTGGCCGGCTGGACGCCGGCCCTACGGCAGAGAACCATTAGGCGAGCGTTGAAAGGAAACATACCCCTCGAGCCCGACGCCCAAGCAAGGGTCGGCAGGCTGGCCCTTGCTTGGGCGTCGGGCTCGAGGGCAGCGCGAGCGGGTCGATGATTTCCCGCCGCTCGCCTTAGGAGCCGCGTAACAATAAGTTGAACAATTGCACGGAGGACGGATTTCCAATCCGTCCAGAGAAAACCGGACGGATTGGAAATCCGTCCTACAGGAATTGCACACTACCACAGCCTGGCCCATGCCGGGCCGCGGTTGTGCGCGGCGTTGCGAGCCGCACCCCGTCGGGCCTTCGTTCTCCAAAATGCGCAACAATTCGGTAAAATGGGCTTCAACACGCCAGAAACAGTACAGCCTTAGGATCCGCGCAAGAATCACTTGTGCAATTCCTGTAGGACGGATTTCCAATCCGTCCGGGTTTCTCTGGACGGATTGGAAATCCGTCCTCCGTGCAATTGTTCAACTTCTTGTTACGCGGCTCCTTAATTGGGCAACAAATGCGATCAGAATTTGGTCGGGCACAGGGATGCACAACAGGCCCCACGGTCCAGACGGAGTGTCCGGTCCGAGGAGCCTGTTGCTTGGTCGTTCGATGGCACGCGCCATCATCCCAACATCGTCCGCGCCCTGCGGAGCGCGGTCACCAGCGTGTCGATCTCGGCGTGCGTGTTGTAGAACGCCAGCGAGGGTCGAACCGTGCTTTCGACGCCAAATCGGCGCATCGTCGGTTGCGCGCAGTGATGGCCGGCTCGCACGGCGATGCCCTCGTGATCGAGGTAGCGGCCGATGTCCTCGTTGCGGTAGCCGTCCATGACAAAGGAAAGCACGCTGGCCTTCTCGGTAGCAGTGCCGATGAGGCGCAGGCCAGGCACGCGACTCATGGCTTCGGTCGCGTATACCAGCAATTCGTGCTCGTAGTGGCTGATGTTCTCCAGGCCCAGTTCGTCCAGGTAGTCGATGGCAGCGCCAAGTCCCACCGCACCGGCAAGGATGCCCGTCCCTGCCTCGAACTTGGCGGGCGCCGGCTGATAGGTAGTCTGCTCGAAGGTGACCTGGTCGATCATGTTGCCGCCGCCCTGCCAGGGGGGCATCGATTCCAGCAGCTCGCGCTTGCCGTAGACCGCACCGATGCCGGTCGGTCCGAACAATTTGTGCCCGGAAAAGATGTAGAAATCGGTATTGAGGGACTGCACGTCCACCGGCAAGTGCGG
Source organism: Gemmataceae bacterium (assembly GCA_019752375.1). Classification (GTDB taxonomy): domain Bacteria; phylum Planctomycetota; class Planctomycetia; order Gemmatales; family Gemmataceae; genus JAIEMG01. The sequence continues at coordinate 16,979 of JAIEMG010000041.1, forward strand.
CACGGACTGAGCGCCGTCGACCAGCACCCGTGCGCCGTGGCGGTGCGCTTGCTCGATCATTGTTCGTACGGGCAGCACGGTGCCAAGAGCGTTGGAGACGTGGGTGAGGGCAACGATCTTCGTCCGTGGCCCGAGCAGCTTTTCGTAGGCGTCGAGCAGCACCTCACCTTTGTCGTTGACCGGGATCGCCTTCAGCACGGCGCCCTTTTCCTGCGCGAGCTGTTGCCAGGGCACGATGTTCGCGTGATGCTCGATCGTGCTGACGACGATCTCATCGCCTGGCTGAATGAACTTGCGCCCGTACGTCTGCGCGACGAGGTTGATGGCCTCGGTCGCGCCATGCACGAAGACGATTTCCTCAACCTGTCCGGCTCCGAGGAAGCGTCGGACCTTCTCGCGTGCATCCTCGTAGAGCGTGGTCGCCCGAGCCGCGAGCGTGTGCGCCGCCCGGTGAATGTTCGAGTTGTCGCGCTCGTAGAAGCGCGAGATGGTATCGATCACCGTGCGCGGCTTCTGCGTGGTCGCCGCGTTGTCCAGCCAGATCAACGGCTTGCCGTGCACACGCTGCTGGAGGATCGGGAAGTCCTTGCGCACCGATTCCACGTCGAACGATCGGGACGAGGGCTTCGCAATGCTCACGGGTGCGGCGGACGCCTTGGCGGGCGCCGCAGGCAGCGTGCTGGGCGTCGCGGGCACCCTGGCCGGCATTGGCGGAGCTGAGGGAGTCGAAGGCCGTGACAGGAAGTAGTAGTCCTCGATTGCGTCGGGGGCCAGTGGCAGCGAGCGCTCGAGAAAGGAAGCCTCCGGTGGCGATGCCTCTTCGCCGATCCCGCGGAACAGCCCTGGATCGGCGAAGTCCATCGGTCCAAATCGCGCTGACTGCGTCTCCGCGACGCCTTGCGAGGGCAGATTGCTCACTCCCCCGCGCAGTATTTCCTGGGGATCGTTGACGGAGCCGAATGGCCCCAGTTCCTGATACAACTCATTGGCGATGCCGGCAATCAGCGTTGGGTCGAGCAGGTTGGCCGTCGAGATGCTCGGCGGCAGCTCCAGCCCGCTGACCGAGGACGGGATGACGTGCGACGTCGGTGCGCTGTAGTGCGCGAGCGGCACCGGCGCACCATCGCCATCCATGCCGGGCATCGTGGGATGAGGGCCGATTCCGTCCAATTCGGGGAACGGGGCCATGTCGCGGCCGTGCGGCATGCCGAAGTCGGCCGGCAACCTGCCGCGCGACGGCGGCAGGCCATGCCCATCGCCGTTGTGGTTAGAGCTTGTCATGGTAGTAGCCCACCTCCACGTGCTCGAGTACACCCAACGCATCCGGCGTCAGCACGGCCGCGGAGAAGTACTGGCTGACCAGGTAGGATGCCGTGGAGTGGTGATCGATGCCCATGAAGCGGACCGACAGGCTCGGCAGATGCTCGCCAGGGATGCCCGGCTGGTGCAGACCGACGACGCCCTGCTCCTTCTCGCCGACGCGCATCAGCAGGATGCTCGTCGTTCCGCCGCCATTGCGTGAGCGGGAATGGCCGTTTACCTGCAGCTTGTCGCAGGGGATGATGGGCACGCCGCGCCAGGTCAGGAACGGCGACCCGAAGATCTGCACGGTCGCGGGCGGCACGCCGCGGGAGGTGCATTCGCGGCCGAATGCGGCGATCGCCTTGGGATGGGCGAGGAAGAACGCAGGCTTTTTCCAGACGCGGGACAGCAACTCGTCCATGTCATCGGGTGTCGGAGCGCCATGGCGCGGGGTGAGGCGCATCGAGCGAGCCACGTTGCGAAGCAGGCCAAACTCGCGGTTGTTGATCAACTCGTACTCTTGCCGCTCCTTGACCGATTCGATGGCCTGCCGCATCTGCTCGCGAAGCTGGTCATGCGGAGAGTTGTAGAGGTCGGCGATCGGCGTGCGGATCTGCACGATGGCCTGGACGACGGACAGCGAATACTCCCGCGGGTCCCAGTCGTAATCGACCAGGCCGCCCGGCACGTTGACGCCGCCGTCGCCGGTGTGGACGGTGGTCGTGAAATCCATTTCGCCGTGTTCGTTGACGACGGATTTCCCATGATGGCTCTTCGGTGCATTCAGGAGCGAACGGAACTGCGGCACCTCGTTGAGCAACTCCTCGAACGGCCCCTTTTCCAGGATGAAGAGCTGGGTGGGCCGCAGCGCTCGGACGTGGACAGGTTTCTGCTGGCCATCGAGCAGCATGTCAAAATAGTCGCCTTCGCTCAGCAGGCCGACCTGCAGCGTTTCGCCATGCGGGCCGGTCCGGGTGATTTCCACCTTGCCGCTGGCAACGATGAACAGCTCGTCGCCCGGTTGCGCTTCGGGCAACACGGTCTCGCCACGTTCATAGGTCCGGCCCTTGAAGCGCCGGGCCATCGCCTGGAGCAGGCTTTCGTCAAAGTCTCGAAGCGGAGCAACGTAACGCAGGGCGTGGGCGTCCACCGTGGCCCGGCCGTCGAGTTGGGGCAGCCGCACACCCACTTCGTCCGGTACCAGCACGCGCCGGCGGTTCACGCGGTACGTCCCTGTCTCGACGGACACCCATGGCAGCATGCGCAGCGCCCAGCGAGGCGTGACGGCGGCGATCTGAGCCACCGTTTTTGTTGCATGCGCCAATTTGCGCGCGCCATGAACGCTGACGCCTTGCTGCACTCGGGGAGATTCAGCGGAACTTGGTGCGGCCACTCGTGGGTCTCCTCGTTGAGTTGAGTTGCTCGTTGCCTGCCGGCGCTCTGACGGCCGCCGCGCGGCGACCGTTCGGGCAATGAGCCGAAGCCATGTGCCGTGCGCCCATCGTCATTGCAGTTATAGACAGGACGAAGGGACCGCCAAAGCAACTTTTGAGAGAAATAGCGGCAGCAGGTACGACTTCGTTGTGTTCATTATTCTTATCGAGATACATGACATTTCGGGGACCTCGAAAAGCTCAGGCGAGCCGGGAGCGTCAGCGACCGGAATTCTTCAGCGTCTAAAGAACTCCGGTCGCTGACGCTCCCGGCTCGCCGCGAAAGGGCGGTTTTCCACAAAGCACTCCCGACCTCGTGTTGTCACGTTCGACTGATCGGCAGCCCTGCGGCCTTCCAGGCCGACATCCCGCCCAGGACGTTGCGGACGTTGCGGTAGCCCTCGCGTTGCAGGAACGACGCGGCGATGGATGCCCGATACCCCGAGCCACAGATGACGGTGACCGGTCGGTCGCGTGAAATTTCGGTAAAGTGTTCGGACAGCTTGCCGCCGTGAATGTGCAGCGCGCCGCCGACGTGCCCACCGTGCCATTCGCCTTCGGTGCGTACGTCGAGGATCGTCTGCCCCGCGGGTGCCGCGGCCAACTCGCGCTGCACGTCGTGGACGGAGATGGTGCTCAGCGACGCCAGCGGATAGCCGGCGGTCTCCCAGGCGTCGATCCCGCCTTCCAGGTAGCCGCGCAGGTCGTCGAGGCCGACGCGAAGCAACGACGTGATGACGTCGGACATCTGTCCCGGTTCCTCCGGCACGATGATGATGGGCAGATCGTACGGCAGCACCCAGCCGGCCCAGGTCGGCAGGCTGGGGCCAACCGGGACATTGATGGCGTTGGGAATATGGGCGGCGGCGAAGGCTTCCTTGGGCCGCACGTCGAGGATCAGGCAACGCTCGGACGCCTGGTCGCGGACCTGCTTGGCGGAATAGCGCTGCTGGCCGGGGAAGTTCGAGCCCAGGATGGCGGGGCCTTCCTTGTTCACCTGCTTCATGCGACGAAAGTAGGGCGGCGCCAGCGGCATGCCCGCGAGCAGGTCGTGGACCCACTGGCTTTCGGGTTTTCGCACCAGGGAGGGATTGAAACGCCGTTCGTAGCCCACCGTGGAGGACAGTCGCGAGCTGAGTGCCTTGCCGCACAGCGAGCCGGATCCGTGGGCGGGAAAGATCTCGGTGAAATCGGCCAGCATCGGCAGCTTGTCGAACACGCTGCCGTAAAGCTGATGCGCCAGCGCCTGCTGCGCCTGCTCTCCCAGCAGGTCCGGACGTCCCACGTCGCCGACGAAAAGGAAGTCGCCGGTGAACAGAAACCACGGCACGTCGGCACTGCGCGACGTATCGGTCAAACTGATGGAGATATGCTCGGGCGTGTGCCCCGGCGTGTGCAAGAAACCCAAGCGCAGGCCGCCGATGTCGATGCCGTCGCCTTCCTTGACATGGCGGTCGGCGTAGGGTTGAGTCCAATCCGGTCCGCCATAGCTGGAGCAATGGATCGTTGCCGCGCCATTCAACTGAGCCTTCAGCTCCCGCGAGCCGCACACGAAGTCCGCATGGATGTGCGTCTCGACAATGTGACGAATGTGAAGCTGATGCTGCCGCGCGAACTGGAGGAACTCCCCGACGTCGCGAGTCGGATCGATGACGACCGCTTCGCCGCTCTTTTCGTCGCCCACGAGGTACGAAGCAATCGCCAACCCCGGCACAAAGCGTTGATAGAAAAGCATGGCACACTCCTTCGCTGCATTTCGTTTTTCAAGCGAAGTCGGTGCGCCGAAGGAATGCGTGGTTCGCCCGACGCGCAAGCGAGGGAGAATTTATCCCTCGCTTGCACGTTTTGAAGTTGCGCTACCACCTCGTTACCGGGCAGAGCCCGGTCACGAGGGCGTGGGTAGAATAGCGCACCTTCAAAACCTGCACGTCGGGCTAACGAAGGGCGTTCCTTCGGCATACCAACGGAATCCACAGTAGGGCCGGCTGTGGCGGCCATTCAGGTTAGACGACAGTGGCGCTGTTGTACAAGTTGAATGCAGAAAGCTGTCGCGACGCAGAAACCTCCGCTTCGGCACTTTCCCTCGCCGCTCTCGCCTGCCAAAATAGGGCTTCCGAGAGAGACTGGGATCGAGAGGCTGTCATGCTGAATATACAGATTGCCAACGAACGGCAGAACCAGCAATTCGAACACGAAGTCGGGGCGCTCGAAATCGGCCGAGGGCCGCAACGGCAGTTACCGCGCATCGTCGTGGAAGATAGCTTTGTCTCACGCGATCATCTGGAGCTGGAGGAGATGCCGAACGGTCAGCTTCGCGTGAAGAACCTGAGCCAGCGGCAGCACATCCAGATGCCCGACGGCTCGCGCCTGGCATTCGGCGCCAGCCGCGAGCTCGACCTGCCAACGCACCTCGATATCGGCCGCACCAGCATCGACGTCGAACGGCTGGCGACCGAGGCATTCGAGGAGGAAAGCTACCAGACGCTGGCGCGGCCCGTGCAACGCGTGGCCGACCAGCAGGCGGTCAGCATCCGCGCCCTCGGCGAATCGCCGCCGGCGGAGAAGATTGCGTCGTGGCTGGAAGCAATCATCACCTTGCAGCGCTCGCCCGCTTCCTCTCGCGAGTTTTACGATCAGACGGCGCGCGCCCTCGTCCAGCTGGTGGGGCTTGACCTGGGCATGGTGCTCCTGCGCAACCGAACCGGCTGGGACATCGCCGGGCATTACGCGGCCAGCAGCATGGTCAGCTCGCGCTATAGCCGCACGTTGGTCGAGCACGTCCTGAGCGAGCGGCGCACATTCTTTCAAGACTTGAAGGGCCCCGGGCTGCAGGCGGAGAGTCTGCGCAACATCGATGCGGTCGTCGCCTCGCCGATCTTCGGGCTCCAGGACGATATCGCAGGCGTGCTCTACGGGACGCGGACGTGGCGCAGCGGCGGCGGCATTCGCCCGCTGGAAGCCCAACTCGTGCAGCTTCTGGCAGGGGCCCTGGGCGCCAACCTGGCGCGAACGGTCGCGACTCGGACTCGCGTCCGCTTCGAACAGTTCTTCTCGGCGGAACTGGTGCAGGAGCTGGAACGCGACCCAAACCTGCTGGAAGGCCGCCATCAGGAAGTGACCGTCCTCTTCAGCGACGTGCGCAACTTCACCGCGATGTCGGAGCAACTCGGACCGGAACAGACGTGCCGCATCGTCCGCGACATCATCGCCCGGCTCAGCGAACAGATCGTCGTCAACGGCGGCACCATCGTCAATTACATTGGCGACGGCATCATGGCCATGTGGAATGCTCCGGTGAAGCAGGACGACCACGTGGTCCGCGCCTGCCGGGCGGCGTTGGCCATGCACGAGCAAATGCCGGCCCTCAACGAGCGCTGGCTCGCGACGGTCGGCCGCCCGCTGGCCGTCGGGATTGGACTGAACACGGGGCCAGCGCTGGTCGGCAACACCGGTGGCGACCGTCGTCTGCAATATGGCCCATTCGGCCTGACCGTGAACCTGGCCAGCCGCATCGAGACGGCAACCAAGAAGGTCGGTGTTCCCGTGCTCATCTCGACGTCGGTCAAGGAACAGCTTCGCGGCGCCTTCCGGACTCGCTCGGTCGGTTCCGTGGCGTTGGCCGGCGTGTCCGAAGAAGTGCCGTTGCACGAATTGTTGGGGATGATGTCCACGACCATTGCATGAACGGGCAGCCCGCTCAACGGACATGCTTGACGTCGGGCTTGCGCTGGCGGTCTTCCTGGTGGCATGCCAGGCTGGCGCGAAACAATCCGACGAAAACCAATCCAAGGGCTGCGGCCGACGGCCCCAGCTCGTGCGCGGTTACCGAAAGCGTTGGGATGTCGCCTGGCTCGTTGACAATGCCGAACGTCTCGATCGATTCAGACATCTCCTCGCCCGGCATTTCACGGGTGAACCAGCGGTCCAGCATCGGCTCGACCCCTGGTGCTTCGGTCTTCGGCGGCGAAGTGGTTGGTGGAGCCGGCTTGGGAAGGAACTCGCCCACCCACGGCCAGACCTCGTCCAGGTTCAAAATGACGCCCTTTCCACGGGTTTCTTTCACGTCGGCGTCGGACCCTCCCGAACTGCCGGTCAGGGCTGCCTGACTGGTCGTCACCGAGCTTTGTTGAAGCGGCGTCAGCGTCAGCGTCAGCTGATTGCTCGATGAAAACGTCGCTGGCGTGCCGGACGACGTGCCGGACTGATTGAAGGCAGATAGCGGGATCACGTTCGCCGTGGTGGTCGTTGTGGCGCTGCTGCCCGTCGAAGTGCCCGGCGTCGACGGCGTGGAAGGCGTGGTGGTCGGAATCGGAATGGCAATCGTGAATACCGTGCCATCGAGTTGGAAGATGTTTGGCGTACTGGTGCTGTCGAGCGTCACGGTGATCGTGTTGCCGTCGCGTGCCTGGGGCGAGACGACCACCCAGGTCCCATCCGACGTGTAGAAAAGGATCTTCGGATTGACCGTGCCGGCGGGGATGGTGAACGTCAAGACGGCCACGGTGTCGGCCGTGGGGTTCACCAGACGAAAGTCCGTGAACGCCAGCGTGTCGAGCGACTCGCCGTTGACGACGACCGGCGTCGTCGTGGGATTGGTCGTTCCGTAGGTCGCCACGATGGCCAGCGTGGTCTGCTCTTCGTTGCCTCCCGAGACGGTGGCGGTGATGGCGGGTAGCGAGATGTCGACGGTTCCGGTCGCCGGCACGACGTCGGTTTTCTCGCTGATCGGCAGGGCGATCGTGCGTTGCACCACCGAGATGTTCGGGATGGATTTCGCGAAGCCATCGTTGGACGTGACAACAATCGACTGCGTGCCAACCGTATTCAGTGTCACCGCGAAGGTGATGATGCCGTCATCGGTGCCGCTGAACGTGTACGTGTTGTTCGGCACCGGCGTGGTCGAACCAGCGAAGGTGACCAATGCGGCCGGGTCCGAGAGCGTCAGCGTGATGGTTCCCGTGTAGGTGGTGACCACGTTCCCGAACACGTCCTGGACGCTGACGGCGAGCGGTTGCGCGTCGCCCGTGGGCGTGGTGTTCGGATACCCCGTGATCACCATCTGGGAGGCCACCAGCGGGCTGATCGTGAAGCTGGAGGAATCGACGAGCGTGGAGAAACCGCCGCCGCTGGCACTCAGACGGTAGGTGCCGGCGGTAGTGATTACCAGATTGGTGAACGAGATCACACCGCCGTCGAGGCTGTTGACGGTCCCACCCGCCGCAATCGTGGCGCCGGCTGGCCCGCCGACGAGGCTCAGCGTGACGTCGACGTTCATGATCGTCACAAGATTGCCGTACACATCCGCGGCGTAAACCTCGACGCTGCCGCTGCCACCGCCCGTGGCCGTCACGATGTCGCCGGCGAGGGCGTCCAAGGGCTGGGCGTTGAACACCAGGTGATCGGCCGCGGCGGCGTTGATGAAAAGCAGTTGGGAATCGCCGAAGCCGGACAGGCCTGCCGCGGTCGCTCGCAGCGTGTAGGAATTGGCCTGGTTGATGACCAGGTCCGAAAACATCGCCAAGCCACTGGCGTCCGTGGTCGCGATGCCGCCTGAGACGAACGGGGCGCCGGTCAGAGTCACCACGTAGCCGGAGAGCGGATTGCCGAATTGATCGGTCAGCAACACGGGCACGGGCGACCCGCCGCCGATCACCTGCCCGGCCGTCGTGGCAGAGAGTTCGGTCTGAAACGTGAGTAACACTGGACCGGCAGTGTCGGGAGTAATGTCAAAGCTGCCAGACGTTGCCGTCTGGGGATACGCCGCGATGCTGGCAGTAAGCGTGTAGGTGCCGGCCGTCTGGATCGACACGTTAGAGTCGAGAGGGCCGAAGTTGGCGTAGCCGCCCTCGCCTGTGACGGCAGTAAAAGTGCTCGGCAGCGTGGGTGATCCCGTCAGAGTCACCGTGGCGCCGATCAAGTCATTGCCGAACGGGTCGAACACCTGAACCTGAAAGTCATCGAGCTGTGCCCCGGCCATCGCGTCCGTCGGGTCCGTCGCAAACAACACCTGCGCATCCGCCCGATACCGCTGTCCTTCAATGGCCGATGTGCCCAGCCCCTCGTCGGAATTCGACCAGACAACGACGAAGTTACCGAGTGCGTCCATGCTGACGCTGGCTTCGGATTCGCTGTTGGTCGAGGCTGTGTTGACCAGAAACTCGGTGCCGTAAGCGACGCCGTCCCGGTCGAACAGCTGGGCGTAGACGCCGTAGTCGTTGTTCCCTGGGTTTTCCTGATTGCGGCTGCTCCAGGCGATGACGAGATCGCCATTGGCATCCATCGCCACACTCGGTCCCGATTGCCGGTCGGTCGTGGTCGTGTTGACCTGCACGACGCCGAGCAACGGACTGCCCGAACTGTCGTAGCGCTGCGCGTAGATCCCATAGCTGTCGGCGTCGTTTCCGGTCCAAGCGACGACAAAATCGCCTGCATCGTCAATCGCCACGGTCGAAGTGGAGCTGGTGGGATTTGAATCCACCGTAATGGGCAACGCCGTCGTCGGGGTGGCTGTGCTGTCGTACGGTTGGACGAAGAAGCTGCTTGCATCGGCCCAGCCCACGACAAAGCTTCCGCTCGCGTTCACAGCCACGGTGGGACCGAAATTGCCACCGTTGCTACTTTCGACGGTGAAAAAGTTGGGATTGAAGGCCGTGTCGTACCTGGCAGCCTCGAGATAGTAATAAGTTGAGCCCACCCACGTCACGACAAAGTTGCCTGCGGCATCCATGCCGACACTGGTACCGAACCCGGAGGCGGCACCCGTGGTGACTACGTCGCTCTGGTTGAGCGACGTGTCCGCATTGTACAAACTGACGTTGATATTGGTGCCGTCCTGCCAGGCGACGACAAAATCACCTGCCGCATCCATAGCCACGTGCGGAAAGGTACCCGAACCACTGACCGCGATTGGCCCGCCATTCGTCATTCCGTCCGCGTTGTACGCCTGGGCCTGAATACCGCCCTCGCTCCAGACGACGACATAGGCTCCCGAAGCGTTGCGGGCTACCTGTGGCGAGGTGGAACTCAGACCACCGTCAACGGTGAACTCGCCCAGCGGCGTGAACGAAAGCAGGTTTCGCGACTCCAGGCATTCAAAACTCAACCGTGTCCGCCGGTCGGTGCGGATGGGATCAGCTTTGCGGGCAAAAAGCCGCGCGAACCTGTTCCGCATGGTCATCAGACGGGACTCCCCAGTGGTTCCTGAGCGACCGCGCATCACGTCACGACTTCATCACATTCATGTAAGCTAGCGACCGCCGCAGCCATCGCGGGACAACGCGTGACCGAGAATCTCGGAGAGTGCGGGCATTTCCGTGTATCTGCTACTTATCCGGTAATCAGAGTCTATCCGGAGAGTTTTCCCATGAAATTAGGGGGCCTTGGTGATTCATGCGGGGCCTGAAACCGGATGATCGCCGAAATATCCAGCAGAAAACGCGATTCAGGCGTGATCGCAATTCCAGGATACCCCTAGTTTCAAGCGTTTCTTTGCAGATAGACTCTCAGTCCTGGCTGGCAATCCGGTTATGATCGACGGCAGGGTTGGCCCATGTAAACGCCATCCCCTATCTTACCTCTCCTGAACCGCACAATGTGACATCTTTTCGGCGCATTCCGGAGACGAACCACAGGGTTTCTCGACGCTTGTCCTGGACTTTTCGAGATTGCGCGACAGAAACGCCGAACTCAATGCAAAATCTGCAATAACCTTGCGTCAATCGGTCCGGCGGTCATCCTCTGGCCCCCGGCGGCTTGTCGCTTGCATGGATCATGTTCTCCGGCCGCAGCCAGTAGCCGAACGCCGGCGCGGGAAACGCCTGCCGGGCCGCTTCCTGGCCTGGACCAAGGATCATCGGCCTGCGCACGTTTGGCAGCAGCTGAATGTCGAACAATTCCTGGCATCCCGCGGTGAATTCCAGCATGCCGACCGTTCGACCGTCCTGCAGGTCCACCACGCCTACCCCACAGAGCAGGCGCGGAAACCGCTCCTGCACCGGCAGACCGCCGAATATGTGCTTTTCGCGAATCTGACACAGCCCCACCAGTGCATGTCGCCCAATTACGCATAGTCCGCGCAGATACCCAGGCAATGAGGCAATCACGACATGCCGCCCTGTTGCCGGGTCCACTGCCCACAACTCGCCTGCACCGGAGTTCAGCACCCACAACTGACGGTGCGCCCAGCGCGGCGAATGGGGCATCGCCAGCCCGCGCACGACCACCGCATTGCTCTCCACGTCCACTACTACGCCGCCCGTCGCCTTTCCGGGGCGCCAGCCGCCCACGGAATCGGTTTCACCCAGTGCAGTCGCGTACTTCGGCTTGCCGTCCACGACTGCCAGGCCATTGAGATGGCACCGATCCTCGGGCGCCAGTTGACTGATGAACGGCGGCTGCCAGCGCGGCTCGAAGCTGAAACGGGTGCTGGGCACCGCCAGGCAGCAGAAACGCGTGTTGACCAGCCAGAGACCGTCCGCGGTGAACGCCAGGTCGTGGATGTTGAGATCGCCGGTGAAGTAGCTGACGCGGGGCGCGTACAGTGCATCGTAGCGCCCGGGCTGCCCCGGAAGGAAATCCGGAGCCAGCAACGGCGCGTCGGCCAGGATCACCACCTCGTGGCGCGTGGCGACGGCCAGGTGTGGACCGTGGACGGCCATGCCCATCGGCTTGTCGAAGTTGCGCGGCAGCACGCTGACCTGCCGGCCGTCCCAGCCGACGAGGACCACCTTGCCTGCCTGGTAGGTGCTGATCGCTACACTGCCCGGCAGCCGACTGATCCAGTCGGCGAAGCCTTCATCCACTCGGCACTGGATGGTCAACCCTTCCGGGAGCGGATGAGGGATGGAGGCAGACATGGGACAGGCTCCTCGCTCGCGGTGGACACGTATGAATCTAATACTACAGCGCTCCATTTCGTGAAAGGATCCGCGCAACATTTGTAGCCGCAGGCTTCAGCCTGCGGAGTGGCGTCGCAGGTGCCGTCCATTCACTCCGCAGGCGAAAGCCTTGCGGCTACAAACACTCATGCATTTGCCATTCTGTAGCCGCAGGCTTCAGCCTGCGGAGTGGCGTCGCAGGTGCCGT